>NZ_JAAQWV010000005.1:0-410570 GCF_012985715.1 Pseudomonas sp. WS 5051 | reverse complement strand
GCGCCGGTCAAAGTGATCACCGTACGCGCCACCGGTTTCGACCCGGTTGCTGCGCAAGGTGGTTCGGCAGCGGTTGAAGCGGTTGCAGCGGTTCACGATGCAGGCACTTCGTCGTTTGTTGGCGAAGAGCTGGCCAAGTCGGACCGTCCTGAGCTGACCGCAGCCAAGGTTGTGGTTTCTGGCGGCCGTGGCATGCAGAACGGTGACAACTTCAAGCTGCTGTACACCCTGGCTGACAAGTTGGGCGCTGCTGTTGGCGCATCCCGCGCCGCTGTGGACGCAGGCTTCGTACCCAACGACATGCAGGTTGGCCAGACCGGTAAAATCGTTGCGCCACAGCTGTACATTGCGGTCGGTATTTCCGGCGCGATCCAGCATCTGGCCGGGATGAAAGATTCCAAGGTGATCGTTGCGATCAACAAGGACGAAGAAGCACCGATCTTCCAGGTGGCCGATTACGGCCTGGTAGCGGACTTGTTCGAAGCTGTGCCTGAGCTGGAGAAACTGGTTTAATCCAGTTGCTTCACTTATAAAGGGCCCGGTTACCGGGGCGTTGGGAAGGGTAGGGCACTCAGTGTCCTGCCTGTTTTCACAGCCCGGGTAACCGGGCTTTTTAATGCCTGTCAATTGTGTGGAGGGAGTGTAGGGTATGGATATGCGTCAGATCAGCAGGCTGCTGGCAGGGTTGGTGTTTTTGCCATTGCTGTCCGAGGCGGCGGGCAAATGCGAACGCCTGATCGTCACCGGCAGCCCCGATGCCCCGCCTTACCTGTGGCGTGATCCGGCCGACCCTGCCCATTTGATCGGCGCCAGTGCCGACCTGATCCAGCAGGCTGGCCACGAGCTGGGGATCAAGGTTGAAGTGCTCTATGGCGGCAAGCGTGCCCAGGCCCATGACGAGGTTCGTACCGGACGCATGGACTTGCTGCTCGATGCTCCGCTGACCGTGGCCGGGCTTTCTTCCTTCGATTACATCCACCCGCCGCTGGTGCGCAACGATTATCTGGTGTGGACGCGCAAAGATTCTCCCCTGATCTACGAAACGCCCGCAGACTTGCATGGGCACAAGGGCGCGGTCTCGGAAAAGGCCCGTTTAAGCGAAACCTTCAATGAGTTTGCCCGTCATCAACTGACCCTGGAGCCCCAGCCCGGGTTGACCCAGGCTTTTCAGAAGCTGCTGCTGGGGCAGGCCGAGTATGTACTGGCCGGTCGTTATGCCGGTATGGTCACTGCGCAAACCCTGGGCATCGCCGATGATTTGCTGGCACATCCGCAACCTGTCGATCAGCCAGGGCTGTTTTTGGCTGTTTCCCATGACTCAGCCTGTAATGAGCCGTGGTTGCGCGGACAGCTCGCCAAAAAGATGACAGAATTGCCCGCCTCCGGCCTGACCGAGGCGGTAGTGCAACGCAATCTGGAGCGGTGGAAAACCCAGCTGCAACAACCGCTCAGCGCCCCAAAACAGTAGGAATCCCTAGTGACAATTCGACCTCTTTTCGCTGCCCTGGCCGTTGTGGCTCTGGCGGGGTGTGCAGCCGATCCTGCGCCGAATGAACAATTGCGTTTGACCGAGCAGGCCCTGGAGCAAGCCAGGGCGGTGGGTGCAAAAGCCGATGACCTGGCCGAGCTTAAACAAGCCGAAGACAAGTTGGCCCAAGCGCTGGCCGATATGACAGATGAATCTTACAAGGACGCGCGCATGCAGGCCGAACAGGCGGAGCTTGACGCCCGCTTGGCTGAAGCTCGTGTGCTGACGCAAAAAAGCCAGGAACAATTGAACGTGCTCAATACCCGTATCGCGCGCTTGCGCAAACAACTGGCGGAGGCGCAATGAGCCTCAAGTCCGCAGCTTACATGGGGGCGCTGGCTATCGGCCTGAGCGGTTGCACCGGCCATCACAACAGCCAGCAGGCCTTGCAGCAGGCCGGTACGGACTTCCAGGCCGTCAAGGAAGATACCAATGTATTGCGCATCGCTCCCAAGGACGTGATCCGCTCCGGTGAGTCCCTGGCGCGTGCTGACCGGTTGTCCAGCTATTGGGGCAGCGGTGATGACGTTGCGCATTACGCCTACTTGAGCCAGCGTTACAGCGAAATCGCCCGTGAGCACACCCAGCAGGTGCTGAATGAAGAGCGCGCGGCCAAGCTCGAGCTGGAGCGTCAGCGACTGCAACTGGCCTTGCGGGAGGCCAAGCTGTTAAGCGTTCAGCAGCAGGGCCAATGGCTGGAAGAGCAAATCGTCAGCCTGGCCACGACCCAGACCGATCGTGGCCTGGTCATGACCCTGGGTGACGTGTTGTTTGATACAGGCGAAGCCGATTTGAAAAATTCGGCCAACCGCACGGTTCTCAAACTGGTGCAGTTTCTGCAACTCAACCCCAAGCGCATTGTGCGGATTGAGGGTTACACCGACAGCACGGGCGGCACGGAGGATAACCTCAAGCTGTCCATGGCCCGTGCCCAGGCAGTGGCGGATGTGCTGATCGACCTGGGTATCGACGAGAAACGCATCCAGGTGGAAGGTTATGGCGACCAGTACCCGGTGGATGTGAACGCCAGTGAGCGCGGCCGGGCCCAGAACCGTCGTGTTGAAATCGTCTTCTCGGACGAAAAAGGCCAGTTGGGCGCCGCTCGCTAAAACCGGGATTTGCCTGGACTGTGGGAGCGGGCTTGCTCGCGATTGGAGCGGCTCGGTGTGCCAGGCGTACCGCGGTGCTGCCATCGCGGGCAAATCTCGCTCCCACAGCTGCATTGTCCGCACCCATACAGTTACCCCCGCACTCGCGCTGTACGGCTTAGATAAGTGACAACTGTGCCCGTACACTTCTAAACTGTTCCGGTATTGTTCCCCATAAAAACAAAGCCTGAACATCGAGTGCAGCGCCATGACCAACCTTTTGCTTTACCAACGTATCGCTCAGCAGCTGGCTGAAGATATCCGGCGTGGCGTTTATCAGCCGGGCGAGCGTGTGCCTTCGGTGCGCAAGATGAGCTCGCAGCTCAACGTCAGTCATGCCACGGTGTTGCAGGCCTACGCCAATCTTGAAGACCAGGGGTTGATCCGGGCACGGCCGCAGTCCGGATATTATGTGCACCAGACCCCGGCACTTACCGCACCCACTCCGGATATCGCCCGTGTCGAGCGTCCGGGGCTGGTCACCCGCAGCAGCATTATCCAGCAAGTCCTGGTCGAGTCCCGCCGCGAAGGTGTGTTCCCGCTGGGAGCGGCTGTGCCCAGTGTCGATTACCTGCCTGTACGCGCTTTGCACCAGCAACTGGCCAAGGTCACCCGCTTTCACAGCCCGCGGGCGTTCAGCTATATGTTCAGCCCCGGCTTCGAACCCCTGCGCCGCCAGGTGGCAATACGCATGCGCGATGCTGGCGTGGTGGTCGATCCGTCTGAAGTGATCATCACCCACGGCTGTGTCGATGCCCTGCAAATGTCATTACGGGTGCTGACCCGCCCCGGAGACCTGATCGCGGCGGAGTCGCCAACGTACTACGGCTTGTTGCAACTGGCTGACCTGCTGGGTTTGAAAGTCATTGAAATCCCCAGTGACCCGGCCACCGGCATGAGCCTTGAAGCCCTGCAACTGGCCGCCAATCAATGGTCGATCAAGGCATTGGTGCTGACCACGCGCCTGAGCAACCCCCTGGGTGGGACCATGCCTGAAGAGCGGCAAAAGCAGCTGCTACGCCTGGCCTCGGACTTTGATATCCAGATTGTGGAAGATGATATCTATGGCGAACTGATGTTCGAGGTCGGGCGCACCAAGGCCTTGAAGGCCTTTGATCGCCTGGATCGGGTGATCTACTGTTCGAGCTTTTCCAAAACCCTGTCACCCGGTGTGCGAATCGGCTGGATGATTGCGGGCAAGTTTCAGCAGGAAATCCAGCGCCTGCAAACCTTTACCACCCATTCGGCCTGCAGCGTGACCCAAATGGGGGTGGCGGCTTACCTTGAAAATGGCGGTTACGACCGCCATTTACGCTATATCCGCCAGGAATACAGAAAAAACCTCAGTGCTTTTCAGCTGGCAGTGCAACAGCATTTCCCGGAAGGGACGCAGATGTCCCGCCCCAGCGGTGGTTTTATCCTGTGGGTCAGTTTGCCGGGCCGGGTCAATACCCAGGAGCTGCATGTGCGGGCGCTGCAACAAGGCATCAGTATTGCGCCGGGGCTGATTTTCAGTAACACCGAGCAGTTCAATCATTGCATCCGGTTAAACTGCGGCACGCCCTGGAATCGGGAAGCCGAGCGGGCCCTGATGACGCTTGGCATGCTTGCCAACCAGCTCTGCCAGGAAACTGCAGGTCTATATGGTGGCTCTGCAATAGCCGGTATGGCATTTTGACTATAATTACCTTGTTCCCCTGTGCGTAAAGCGCGAGCATACGCACCTGAACCGTTAAAGCTGTGGGAGTTATGAAAGCGACATATTGTGCGAGTCTTGTGTTGATGGGTGTTTTGAGTGCGCTCAATGCAGTCGTTGCAACAGCAGATCCGGTGCTCCCCGCATCCACTTCTGCGCAGACGCAATCTGTCCATTCATCGGCAAAACCTGCCGCCAGCGAGAAAAAAGCGCCGGTCAAAAAGCGTAAGCCAATCGCTACAAAATCCCGGTCGGCCCATGAAATCGCCAAAAAGCCCTTGCCTGCTGCCAAGCTCGACCTGCGCCTGCCGCCCGAGATGGTCAAGCAACTGCGGCCCTTGGGCACGGTAGCCATGCCTGCGCACAAACCGTTACTGCCCAATATGTTTGGCGAAAAGTCTGTCGAAGAAAGTCCTTTTCAGCTCAATGGGCGTTTGCTCAGTAATGAAATGGACCTGCAATTGCGCAATGAATATCGACACAATGAAATCGAAGGTGCGGCACTGGATTTCGAGTTCAAACAATAAGTGTCGAGCGCTGTAAAACAGCCTTCTAAACTGACTGATCAGTCACCGTCATTTATCGGCACATTCTGCTGAACGGTCAATTTCAAACACCTGTTCCAGCGAGTACTATCCCTTGTCATCAACACACTTTGCCCCGAACGAGGAGCTGACGTCATGAATTGCCGTGAAGGCTGTGGCGCATGCTGCATAGCCCCTTCCATCAGTACACCGCTGCCCGGTATGCCCAATGGCAAGCCTGCCGGGGAACGCTGCCTGCATCTTTCTGTCGACTACTTGTGCGGTTTATTCGGCCAGCCGCAACGCCCTGCGGTGTGTGGTGATTTCAAGGCAGATATCGAGGTGTGCGGCAGCAATCGGGAAGAGGCCATCAACCTGATTGGCTGGTGGGAGCAGGTGACCGCTGCATAGTGTGTTCGTGTCCAGTGAACAAACCTTCAACAATAAGGAACAAGACAATGGGTTCGTTGCATAAAGTGGCATTGATCTGTGGTTTGAGCGCTCTGCTGGCGGGTGTGGCTCAGGCTGAAGACTGGAAGGTTGCCAAGGATCAGGACGGCATCAAGGTGTCGCTGAGTGAGGTGGCCGGCTCCCAGTACAAGGCGTACCAGGGCGTGACGACCATCAAGGCGCCACTGGCCAAAATCAGCAAGTTGCAGGAAGACGTGGCCAGCGCTTGTGCCTGGATCCATGAGTGCCAGTCGCAAAAGCTGCTCAAGCATGAGGGCGACCAGAGCTGGACTTACACCCAGTTCAAAACACCGTGGCCGGTTACCCCGAGAGATTCGGTGCTGCTGGTAACGTCTACCCAAGGCGCAGATGGCAGCCTGACCCGCACGCTCAAAGGCCTGCCGACCTATATCCCGGAAGAAAAGGGCTTTGTACGGGTTGCCCAGGTCAACGGCTTCTGGAAGCTGGTGCCCAAAGGTGACAACCTGACCGAAGTGACCTATCAGGTACACACCGAGCCGGGCGGCAGCGTGCCTTCCTGGTTGGCCAACAAGTTTGTGGTCGATGCGCCTTTCAATACCCTCAAAGGGCTGAAAGAGCGCGCTGAAAAGCCGTAACTCACAGCAGCGCAAGCCGGGTCCTGGACAGCGCATCTGTCCGGGTACCGGGCGCGGTTTTTTCCGACAAACGAAAAAACCTGTTGAAATTCATGGCTTGCCCCCTTGGCAGATCCCGCACCCTGGAGCTACTCTGCAACCAGACCAGCGAAGTAATCGACTGGCTCTGATCTTGTTTGCTACATGCTTATTTCTTCCCTTGTCACGGCCCGACTGTTGCCGAAGGGGAGCGCTGAATGTCTATCCATTGCGAGGAGGACGTTTCATGAGCACAGCCCATCAAGAAGACCTCAGCAGCTATGTGCTGCGCCGCATGAAAGAAGGCGGTTTTGATTTTTCACGTATCCATCCCATCGAGTTTTACGCGATCTTCCCGGACGAGGAGCGGGCGCGCAGAGCTGCACAAAAATTTTGTGGTGAGTCCCTGAATGCGCAGATCAATGTGCGAGATGACGGTGCATGGCATCTGGAGTTGAGTAAGGTGATGTATGCCACCTATGGGGGCATCGGCGATTTCGAGCAGGACTTTGAAGCAGTAGTCGTGCCGCTGGGAGGAATTATCGAAGGTTGGGGCGTGAAGCAGGAGGTGCGTGGCCTGCTCAATTGAAAGGTGTTTGATCGTTTCTCGGCTGGCCTCAGGGCCGGCCGTTCTGTTTTATAGCCAGCAACTTTAGCCCGCGAAGACGCGCAGGGGCGCACGTCTTCGGCATATTGGCATGTCTAACCGATAACCTTTGTCAGGTTCGGCAAGATCAGCAGCAAGGTGGTAGCAAAGAGGATAAGACCGGCTTGACGTACTTTCGTATGTTTGAACATGGCTATCTGCCTTTTTTTGTTTTTCCTGAACGACAATGCCTGCGCCAAGAGATTAATGCCTCGAAAAGAAAGCGGCCCTGGCAACAGGGTTAACCTTAGAGCCCCCATAAGACATGGCTTAGAACCCTTTAACATCATCCAAGTGCAGTAAGTTTCTAAAACGCTATTAAGTCTTTTACCCCTGACCTGCCGACCCGTATCTAGACGCAACGGGCCCGTTTGGTGTCCATATTCTTAGCCCCCTACCGTTCGTCAGGGAGTGCAGTGCAGCCCTGTTTTGTCCTACAAAAGGCCCCCGTTTTCAGGGGTTGCAGGGCGATTACTACGTTCAGTACTTGCCATCAAATACCCTTTCAGGGCAGGCTCGGATCTGTTGTCATCATTACTTTCGCCTTTATCGTGCCAGGTACTTTTATGTCGCTACGCATCTGCATTCTGGAAACCGACATTCTGCGTCCAGAGTTTGTTGACCAATATCAGGGCTACGGGCAAATGTTTGTGCGCCTGTTCTCCACGCAGCCAATCGCGGCACAGTTCACTGTTTTCAATGTCATGCATGGCGAATATCCGTCTGATGACCAGACGTTCGATGCTTACCTGGTTACCGGCAGCAAGGCGGACTCATTTGGCACCGATCCGTGGATTCAAACCCTCAAAACCTACTTGTTGACACGCTACGAGCGCGGTGACAAGTTGCTGGGCGTTTGCTTTGGCCATCAATTACTGGCGCTGCTGCTGGGTGGCAAGAGCGAGCGCGCCACTCAAGGCTGGGGCGTGGGCACCCACCAGTACAAACTGGCTGCCAAGGCACCGTGGATGAACCCGGTGGTCGAGGACTTGACGCTGTTGATCAGCCATCAGGACCAGGTTACGGCCTTGCCGGAGAACGCCACGGTCATTGCTTCCAGTGATTTCTGCCCGTTTGCCGCCTACCACATCAATGATCAGGTGCTGTGCTTCCAGGGCCACCCCGAGTTTATCCACGACTATTCGCGGGCCTTGCTTGACCTGCGCCAGGAACATCTGGGCGAGCAGGTCTACAGCAGCGGTATCGCCAGCCTGGGCCAGGATCATCATGGCCGCACCGTTGCCGAGTGGATGATGCGTTTTGTGTCGCACAAGCCGCAGATCGCCTGATATCCGGCTCGATATAGGTGGGAGCGGGCTTGCTCGCGATTGGAACGATGCGGTTTGGCTGAACAATCGCGCTGTCTGAATCGCGAGCAAGCCCGCTCCCACAGGGTGAGAGGGTTAGAGCCAGCCAGACCGTTTGAAGCTGGTCCACAGGCCGGTGACGCCCACCGCAATAAACCCCAGCACACCGAAATAGCCGTAGTGCCAGGTCAATTCCGGCATGTTCTGGAAGTTCATCCCGTAAATCCCCGCCACGGCAGTGGGGAACGCCAGGATGGCCGCCCAGGCGGCGAACTTGCGCTGTACATTGCTCTGGCGTGAAGACTCCAGTAGCACAACGATCTCAATGGTCTGGGTAGCGGCATCGCGCAGGTTGGTGAGATCTTCCATCTGCCGCGTGACGTGAATCTGCACATCACGAAAATAAGGACGCATGTTCTTGTCGATAAAGGGGAAGGTTAGGCGCTGCAGTTCTTCGCTGATCTCCACCATGGGCGCCACATAGCGGCGCAGACGCAGTACATCGCGGCGCAGGCCATGCAGGTGGACGATGTCCGCCTCATTCAGGGCATTGCCCATGATGCTTTGTTCGAGCTGCTCGATTTCGGCATGGATGGCTTCGCTGACAGGCTGATAACTCTCGGTAACGAAGTCGAGCAGGGCATACAGCACAAAGTCTTCACCATGCTCCAGCAGCAGCGGCCGTGCTTCGCAACGCTGGCGTACGGATTTGTAAGAGGCTGAATGGCCATTGCGGCTGGTGATGATATAGCCGTTGCCGGCAAAGATATGGGTTTCGACAAACTCCAGTTTGCCTTCATGGCGAACCGGAGAATAGATCACGATAAACAGCGCATCGCCAAAGGTCTCGAGCTTGGGACGGCTGTGTTGCTCAAGGGCGTCTTCGATGGCCAGTTCATGCAGGTTGAACTGGCGTTGCAAGTTGGCCAGCTCTTGCGCGTCGGGTTGCTCAAGACCAATCCAGACGAAGTGACCAGGCTTTTTCGCCCACTCAATGCCTTCGTCCAGCGTGATATTGGTGACTTTCTTGCCTGCGTTATAAACCGCAGCAGCAACAACTCTCCCCATAGTTCTAATCGCTTCTTCTTCAAAGGGTTATGGCACGAAGATGCAGCTTAGCGTGCTATTGGCCACTTTGAGACGACAAAGGTTCAGTGGTTCGGGTTGGATACTGTCGAGTTGCCCTTGGACAGGGGTGGCAAGTGAATGTTTTTCTGGCTCAGCAGTTCCCGGTCCATGGCTTCAATGCATTCACGCATCTGCTCGTGGCACTGTTCCATCAACTGCGGGATGTCATTCAGGGTCAGGCCGGCTGTCGGGATGGCAGGCAGTGAACGGATCTGGATATCGGCACTGTGCCAGCGGTTGAGCTGCAGGTGCTGGCTATAAGTGCTAACGCACACCGGTACGATCGGCACCCCGGCAGTGATTGCCATCTGGAATGCGCCCTTCTTGAAAGGCAGCAGGGTTTTGCCGAAATTGCGCGTGCCTTCCGGGAATACCCAGATGGACGTGTCTTTCTCTTGCAGGGTGCGGGTAGTCGTCAGCATCGACTTGCGGGCTTTCTGGGCATTGCCCCGATCGATCAGCACGTTGCCCGCCAACCAGAACAGCTGGCCGAACAGAGGCACCCACTTAAGGCTTTTTTTGCCGATGCACACAGTGCGGCGCGGTACCACGTTGCCGAATATAAACAGGTCGTAGTTGGACTGATGATTGGCAATCACCACACAGCTTTGCGGCTTGTCCATCAACGGTCCGACCTCGGCCTTGAGTCTGTAGCCCAGGATCCAGCGGGACGGCCAGGCATACAGGCGCGCGCACAGGCGGCTGTTGTCCGGATTGAAGGGACGGCACATGCCCAGTATTACACCCAGTACGCCTGCAAGCATAAAATGCAGACACATCAACAACATACGCATCGAAAGTAGCATTTACAGGCTCGCCAAAACAAAAGTCGGCGCAGTGTACGGATGTGCACTGTCTTCAGCAATTACCCCGATACAAGTAGGAGATAGCTGAAGTTTTAGCATTTGTTTCAACGAGCTTTGTAAGAGGCGGGCCAGAGCAGTTTGAGAATGATTGCAGGGGGACGTCAGGCAGGCACAATCCCGACCGCAGGTTGCGGTCGGGACCGGTTTTTCAGGGGGGGAGGGTCAGAGCGGGTGGTGCTGGTCTTCTTCAATTGCCTTGTCCAGCGTTTCCAGCAGCTCCTTGCGCACCTTGAGCTTGGTGTTCCTGTGGGCCCTCATATTGATCTTCTTCAACTGGCGGGCGGCTTCCAGGGCTGCGGCTTGCAGCTCATCAGGCTTGACCACCTTGTCGAGGAAGCCTGCGTCAACTGCGGTGAGCGGGGTGAACATCTCACCGTTGATAACCGAGCGGTGGAATGCCGATTTGCGCAGCCGGTCGCGGGCCAGCTCAATACCGGCATGGTGCATGGTCATGCCTATCTGCACTTCGTTCAGGCCGATGCTGAACGGGCCTTCCACGCCGATACGGTAATCCACCGACAACAGCAGAAATGCGCCCTTGGCCACCGCGTGGCCGGAACAGGCAATCACCACCGGGAACGGATGCGCCAACAGGCGACGAGCGAGGGTCGAGCCCTGCCTGACCAGCTCAATGGCTTGCTCGGGGCTGGCGGTCATCACCTTCAAGTCATAGCCGCCAGAGAGAATGCCTGGTTGCCCGGTAATGATGACTACAGCGCGATCCTGCTCGGCCTGGTCCAGGGCGGCATTAAACGCAGTGATCACATCCGGGGAGATGGCATTGACCTTGCCATTGCTCAAGGTCAGCGTGGCGATACCGTCTTCCAGGTGGTAGGCAATCAAGTCACTCATGGCGCAAATCCTTGTTATGAAGTGGGGCAGACGTTACCCAGCCCCGTGGCCCAGGTAAAGGGCCATGACTGACCGGTGAGTCATGCAATTGGCCTGCACCTTCTATATAGAGGGCAGCGGAGCAGGGTTTTTGCCTGAACGGGCAAAGCTGCGGTGCCGGAATTTGGCAGAAACGCCCCCCCGTGGCATACCGCCAAAAGGACTATTTTCGTAAGCACATGAAAATTCTGAAAAAAACATTTGTCATATCGAAAGCTTTCGACTACATTAGCGCGCCTCGACAGACAGAACTTGTTTGAAGAGATACGGTGAAGTGTCCGAGTGGCTTAAGGAGCACGCCTGGAAAGTGTGTATACAAGAAATTGTATCGAGAGTTCGAATCTCTCCTTCACCGCCACATTAAGTAAACACAAACCCCTGATTTTCCTAGAGAAAGTCGGGGGTTTGTGGTTTCTGGCGTCTGGAAAATGGTGGTATTGGAATAATATGAGAATACGTAGGGCTTTTTCTGGCTGGGCCCCCCGTCCTTTGGGGTAGGTCCCTTCATCCCCGTGTGTACGGACCGGACATAAGGTTGACGGGTGTGCGGGGACATGGTGGACACTTTTCGGGGAGCCAACTTCGCCGGAAAACCATCATGCCCTGGGACACGAGAGATGCAATGAGCCTGAAAGAAGAGTTCGTTGCCTTAGCACGGCAACCCGGTAGCAATAAACGAGAACTGTGTCGACGGTTTGGCATCAGCCCGCAAATGGCCTGCAAGTGGCTTAACCGTTACGAGGCGCACGGTCAGTCGGGACTGCAAGAGAAGTCCCGCAAACCGGCTTCCAGCCCCAAGTTGACCTCTGCTGTTTTGGAGGCGCAAGTCTTAGCCCTCAGGTGTAAACACGGTAGCATTCAGCATACTTTACTTAGTCCATTGGCTGGACTAGGCTAACCTCATGAACCAACCCTTGGGAGGTAGCCATATGCAGATCCACAACATCCATGCAGCGAAAACACACTTCTCGCAGCTTGTTGATGCGGCAGCGGGCGGGGAGACCATCATCATCGCCAAGGCAGGCGTGCCAGTGGCCAAGCTGGTTCCTATTACACCCCCCAAGCGCCGCGGGATGCTCGCGGGTGTGACATTCAACGCCGATGCTTCGGACGCTCTGGATGCTGAAATAGCAGATCTGTTTGAGGGAAAGGCATGAGGTTATTGCTCGACACGCATATCCTGATCTGGGCAGCTATTGGCGACGACAAACTGCCCAAGGCTGCCGCCCAGCTTATCGACGATGAGGCCAACACCCTTTATTTCAGCGCAGCCAGCATCTGGGAGCTGACCATCAAAGGCGCCGAGCGCACCGGCGTTATTCCTGCTGTACTACGCAAAGTGCTGATAGATGCAGGCTACCTCCAATTGCCGATCACTTCTGATCACGGGCTGACTGTAGGCAATCTGCCGAACCATCACCGCGATCCATTTGACCGCATCATGGTTGCCCAAGCGCTTGCAGAAGGTATCAGCCTGGTGACTCACGATAGTGCCATGCACGGATACCCTCACACGATCATCGTTTGACCTGTGCGTTATCGTATGACCAAGCCGCCCATCGAGGCGGTTTTTTACGGCTCGTAACAAATAGAACTGTAAACACACCTTGTGAGGCTGCCAGTGAGAGCGCACAGCGCTTCTCGTCAAAGTGTTGATAGAAGGTGGTCAAGCTTTGGCGCCACTCATAAAGGCAACAGGGCTCTCAGGTGAAGGCCATCGGATAGCAATTTTGACGGGCAGGGTAGTGGCATGCTTCATACCCTGGCGCGCACTGTCGTCCCCCCACCTCGTCTGCGGGCTAAGCAGGTCTTTTTTTTCGCAGTTCTGCGCCTGGTTGACAGCGGACAGGGCCGCGGGCTGGGCGGAGAGTTTTGGAAGACGAGAGCCCTGCGGATTCCTGCAAAGGTAGGACTTTTTGATGCAAAGGAGTCAATTCACATCAACGTGGCACTTGTTCATTTCGGATTCAAAAGCATATTAGCTTTGGTTTCTTCGTCGATGATATTGCGAAGCGCCTCGAATAGAGGGGCGGCATCTGTGTATTTTTTGCCATAGGCAAGATTGAATTCGTAATCGAAGTCCGGTGGGTTCTTGCCCTGGTTGTGCTGAAGCATTGTTTCCAACTTATCTAGCGCCTTGACGGCTACCGCCTCTGGTGACAAAGCATTTTCGTAGTCGTCCCAAAGTGCCAATATCTCGGCTTTTAATGATTCATCCAGAGTATTGGTCAAGAGAATGAGGTCGCTCCTCTCTTGCTCGCTCTTGTTGGGAAACGAATCTTTATTGACGGCGGGAATGTCACCGCTGATGGCCTCTCCCAAGTCGTGAATGACACACATCTTGAGCATTTTTAACCTGTCGAGACCGGTCAGATAATCTCCAAAGACGACGGCCATCAGGCATAAGCGCCAGCTGTGCTCTGCCGTGCTTTCGGTTCGCCCGGAAGAGGTGTGCGCGTTTTAAGTACATCCTTGAGCTTTTCCGCCTCACGTAGAAATTGGAGGCGCCCTTTGATTTTTTCGATGTCCATGAACACCTCTGACTCTGTGGGCCGGACAGAATGTCCGCTCACCTGGTTCAGCCAGACTAGATCTCAAGATCATTAGCGTCTACGCATAAAATATGCAGGGTGCAGTCAGAGCGACTCAACCAGGCGTGTTGTTGCTCCGTCCGAAAGGGGGATTCGTGTCCAGCGACATAAGCTTTGGCTGATCGGAACAATGGACGAATGATTGTCGCCCGTTAGAAATTCCAGCGCTGGTGGTGCGAAGGCTTCCCGCCAACCCAGTCTATCCAGGTCAGCCTCCATGCTAATAATAGTTGGCGTAGCGAAGCGCCATAAAGAACTACCCAGCAGCTCGCTGACAGGAGTCGCGAATTGGGCTGCTCGCGAAGATGAACAAGCAAGCAAACGGTGCGTCAAATCACAAATGAGATGAACGGGGCGCGAGCTTTCACGAACCATTCGGCCCAGCGCTTGATCAGCGGCTGTAGTGAGGCGAGCAGCCAGCAACTTCTCAAGCTTTTCGTGTGCGAGGGAATCCAAATCCAGTACGCCACTTTCCCAGCGAGAGATAGTCGATTGGGTAACGCTAAACAACTCTGCGGCATGGGATTGTTTGACTTGGTGCAAGAGACGCCATCGCCGGAGCATGACTCCAGGTAAGGAAGGTTTTAGCAACATATCAGGCATATTGAGTTACAGAAAAAGTGGGAGTCTTGGCGAGTTTGATCTGTGCGAGCCCTGCATGCAAATTGCCTGGATAGTTGGAAGCTGGATCGACGTGCCAGCAGACAATGTCTTTTGCGGAGCTGCTCTAAATGACGGCCATATCATCTGCCATTTCCTATGTGATTCCGGGGCATAACAACAGTTCATGGATAGGCATAGGCTCATTAGCTACAGAGGTAAACAGCCGCAAGAAAGGATATGGCCTAAGCTGCCTGTCAATGCTGCTAGAAGGATATGAGAAACAACAAGCAACTACAGGGTTTATGCTTTTTCAAGACGTACAAACCAACATCTACAGATCAGCTGGTTTTGTTGCAGCAGAATCAATAGGCTATACAGGACCTCACCCGAGCTTGCTGCTCAGAATAAATGAACGGAATAATCAGGAAGCTGAGTATTTTTTAAAAAAACCGCCGAGCTATTTTTAATTGTTCATGAGCAAGGTGCTTACTGTTCTTGCCTTTTTTCGAGGGCTAAACGCAAAGAATACACATGCCCTATCAGGCAGCAGATCCACAAGTTGACACACAACCCCATGGGGCTGCCATGGGGCCGCTTGTTAGTCAGCAGATTCTCTACAGTCGTTATAAGCCGGGGGCCGTGATTTGAAAAAAACGGGTATGGACGGTTTCGAACCCCTCCTTAACCGCCACATTAAGTAAACACAGCCCCCTGATTTCCTACAGGATGTGCGGTTGATAAAGGCTTAGCCAGTTCTGAAGGTCACTGGCTAAGGTGATATTTATAGGGCGAGATCAAACAAATAGAAGCGGGTTGATAGCTTAAGCTTCCGGTTGCGTAAAGCTGTAACGGTTTGAGCGCTTATAGGTGCCGAAGTCATTAAACCTGACACCGGCGTCCGCTAAAACTTTATGGGCGAAGGGCGCGGTCATTTGGCGCAGGTAGAACGGGTCCTTGACCACAAAGTGATGAATGCAATGGGTGCTCCCGAAGTTGAAGCAAAACAACTGGAATGGCCACAGCCACCACCGGTTCATGACCTGGGTTTGCTGCAAGGGATTGCGTGGCATGACGTCGCCGAAATAGTGAATGTTGGAGCTGATAAAAAACAGGCAGAACTGACGGATGATATTGGGCGCGACGATAATCACCACTGCAGCATTGACCACCTGTATCAGCAGTGATGCGGCAGCAGAGAGCTCAACAGTGAGGCCCATCAGCGAGTTCACCCATGTGTAGAGGTGGTAACCCAGGAATATATACCAGCAGCCCCAGTACAGAAGCCCCATGGGCGCATTCAACCGAAGCACCTTGACGGTCAACCTGATTTTTTCTTGCCAGGTCGGTGCGAACAGGGCATTGACAATGCCAAAGACAAAACCGTCGATGAGTTTTAAAAAGCGCTTGGCCCCCCACTTGCTGCCGCTGGTGGTAATCCAGGCTTCAACATCGGTGTGGGTGCCGGATTCTTTATGATGATGAAAGTGCAGTTCACGCCGTAACCAGGGGCTGGGCATGCCGGGGCGGGCTATCCAGCACAGCAGCATCATCAGGTTGTGCGCCACGGGGTGTTTTCTGAAATACAGGCGATGAATCAAGTCGTGTTCAAGTTCATGAATAAATGACGTCAACAACGCATTGATTACAATACAAAGCCAGCCGGGAATAAGCCCTTTTATATACAGTGTGCCCGTTATTATCATGCCAGTTACAGAAACAGCCATCACGCTGGCGCCTATGGCATTCTGGAAACCCAGTACGCGATAGCGTTTACGTAGCTCATTACTGTGCTGTGTGATTTTTTGAGTAACGTCGTTAATTAAATCCTGCTCGGTTTTTGGCAAAGTCGTACTGGGTGCTCGAGAGTCAGTGTTCATCACTTCATCCTTTGAAGACGATGGGTTGGGATCGCTTCACTAGAAAAGCACATTTATTTTATTGGGCAAGTTTTAATGTTTTTATGGCGGGTTGGTCGGACGAGCGGATATATATCGTTATATTGTCGGACAATAACTTTGTGGCGCGGGGTTAACTTTTGCGTCGGGTTAAATATCGGCCTGAAAACTAACGGTTGATATTATGTAACTGGCCTGAACCGAATTGTTGCGAATGCTCGGTCGTGTGGCGCCGGGATTGAAGGATTACTACCCGGTAGTGCCATTGAGCGCTCCCATTCGAGCTCAAATGGATTTAGACGATGATAAGGCTGCTCCCCCTTTGGCGTGCTGTTGCTGAATGCGGGCTGCGCGCAGGCCCGGCAGTACACGCCACCTGCCGGTGCCCCCGGGCGCAGCGCTACCCGGTCACGGCCCAAGACTTGATTCAGGAAGGCGGACTGTTCAGGTCCAGTTCTCTGGAAATTGCTTGTTCCGCTTTCACGAATGCTGGGGTTTTGCCGGCATCGGCATAAATCTCTTCACCTTCTTCAATCCTGATGACCTCAGAGCCCTTCACATAGGGCATGGCCTGCTCTGCTTGCTCAAGCGCGCAATGAATCAGGCTTTGGGTAATGGTGGCTTCATCCAGGCCGTAGGCTTGGGCGAAAGCCTTGATTTTGACCAAATCACGCTTGTGCAGTGAAAGGCTGTATTCAACCCGCTCACTGGACTCCTGAGATCTGGACTCCCAGTTGTCGAGCATGGCCCTGAAGGCGTCCATATGGCTTCTCCTGTTTGACGGAAAGTGCTGCTGGACAGTATGGCTCAGGGTTCGCTGAAGTGCCTTCAGTTGCCATCCGTCAGAAAAAACAGCTTTGATTTAAACCTTTGCCATCACGTGCCTTCAGATTCTGTGCAGGGAATAAACCTGCCTTTTTCTGGAGGACGTTATGAAACACCTGATTGGCCCCAAACGCTTTGTGGCAGGTTGTGCCCTGGTCTGCTCCCTGATCGTGGCGGCCACAGCAGTCGCAGCCAGTCCGGCAGACTTTGTTGATGAGGCTCATGCAGCAGGGATTGCGGAGATCGAGACCAGCCGTATGGCGATCAGTAAAACCTCTTCGACGGACATAGAAAGCTATGCCGTGGAAGCCATCAAGGACCATACCAATGCCAATCGGGATTTGAAGGATCTTGCCAGCCGACTGGGCCTGCAGGTGTCCAGCGACGAGCAGATACTCGACAAGGCGAAAAAGCTGATGCTGCAAGTGCAGGAGGGCGATTCGTTCGACGCGGCCTATGCGGCCAATCAGGTCAAGGCCCATGAACAGGCTATCGAGTTGTACAAGGAGCAGGCGCAAAATCCCGAGTCACCGGAGTTGCAGGCGTTTGCCGAAAAGTACCTGCCCAAGCTGGAAATGCATCTGCTGATGGCGCAGAAACTGGTGGATGCCCACCACAAGTCCTGATCCTTTAAGTGCAAAAACGCCCGGTGAGTGATCGACCGGGCGTTTTATGCAACGTGGCGTGGCTCAGACCGCGATTTCGTTGAACCCGCAGTACTCTTCCCAGCTCATGTCCAGGGCTTCGGCGACTTCCTGATGCACTTCAAGGCGCATGCTCTTGAGTTCTTCAGGGGAGCGGGCGATCAGTTCCAGGGCCAGTTCCCAGGCTTCCAGGCCGCGGCTTTCGGCTTCGTCCTCAAAGGCCCACAAAATCTGTTGCTGGCGGTCCTCGGCGCTCAGCTCTTTCATTTCTTCGATCAGTTCAGGGTGCGCCTTGATAAAAGTATCCAGGGCCAGTTCGTTACGGGATTCTTTAGGGATCATATGGCGTCTCGGATGGTCAGGGCATTTTTCGCATGCTAGCGAGTTCGCATTACGATGAAAAGTGCCATATAGCTGCTTAGCCCACCGGTTGCAGCTTGCTTTCGCGCTGCAGGCTGTAACCCCATACCGCCAATGCCAGTGTCGCGACCACGGCGCCGACCACGACAATACCGTCCCAGCCATAGGCCGGGTAGGTCTGCGCACCTACCAGTGAACCCAGTGCGCCGCCAATGAAATAACAGGTGATGTAGCCAGCATTCAGGCGGTTGCGGGCTGCCGGGCGGACTTTGAACACCGCGTTCTGGTTGCTCACATGGACCAGTTGCACGGCAAAATCCAGGGCCAGCACACCGATCAGCAAAGCCACCAATGAATGCCCGGCAAATGCCATGGGCAGCCAGCAGGCCAGTAGCACCAGCAGGCCAGCGGTGGTGGCCTGTTGCCCCTTGCCGCGATCAGCCATGCGTCCGGCCCAGTTGGCCGCTACCGCACCGACGGCGCCGGCCAGGCCGAACAGACCGATCACCGCGTCCGAGTAGCTGTAGGGTGGTACCGCCAGCAAAAAGGCCAGGGGGGTCCAGAACAGGGCGAACAGCGAGAAGGTCAGCAGGCCCAGCAGGGCGCGCAGGCGCAGTACGGGTTCTTCGATAAACAGAGTGAACACCGACTTCAGCAGTTTTGGGTAGCTCAGCCCGGCGCTTTGATGGTGGTTGGGCAGGGCGCAATACAGCGAGATGGCACTGATCAGCATCAAGGCGGCAGCCACCAGGTAAATGGTGCGCCAGTCACCTGCCGATGACAGCGCGCCCGCTACGGTGCGGGCCAGCAAAATGCCCAGCAACAGGCCACTCATCAGTGTCCCAACGACCCTACCACGGCTTTGCGGGTCGGTCAGGCTGGCCGCCATGGGCACCAGCACCTGGGCCGATACCGAAAACAGTCCGGTCAGTGCCGTGCCGATCAACAGCCACGTCAACGAAGGGGCAAATGCGCTTAGCAGAAGGCCCAGGGCGCTGAGCACGGTCATGGTGACGATCAGTCGGCGTTGTTCGAACAGATCACCCAGCGGCACCAGCAGTAACAGGCCAGCGCCATAGCTGAGCTGGGCAGTGATAACCACGGTACCGGCGCTGCCCATGCTCAAGCCCAGTTGCTGGGCGATGGTGTGCAGCAGGGGTTGGGCGTAATAGTTGCTGGCAACAGCCAGGCCGGTGGCGGTGGCCATCAGCAGAATCAGGGCGGTGCTAAGAGGTTTTGTTGCAGCAGTAGACGTGGACATTGACTGTCTCGTTGGCATGGGGAATGCGACGAAGTATCAGAATGTCAGCGGAGAATGTCACTGAATATGTCGGCGGTTTTAAATTTTAAACCGCACAGCCCCTGGCAATAAACACCAGGGGCTGTGCAGGCAACAGTGGCAGCCGATGTTAGTTGCGACGCCCCAGCAGCAGGCCAACGACCAGACCGAAACCGGCCGAGATGGCCACGGTCTGCCATGGATGGCCACCGATATAGCTTTCCGTGGCGTCGACCACAGGCTTGGTGCGCTCGCGCACGTTGGTCACTGAATCCAGTGCCTGCTTGAGCTTGAGGCTCACCTGGGCACGCAGGGTTTCGCCTTCTTCACCGACCAGGGACACGCTGTCCTTGAGCAGTTTTTCAGATTCGGCAATCAGGTCTTGCAGTTCGCTGAACGCTTGATCCTTGATTTGATCTTCAGCTTGTACGGCATTTTTTCGAGCCATTGCGGTACTCCTTGCAGGTTAAAGGGGTGATATGTAATGGAGTCAACCCAATGCTAAAAAGTTGCATCTGATTTGCGCCTGAGCTGACAGCGTAGTCAAAAACCAGACTGAGACACTTCTTTGTAGGGTGTAAGATGTCACCTAATTAACACCGCAGGAAATTCACATGAGCTTCAACCTCGCCAACAAGCCTCTCGCAGAGCGTGCAGCGCTTGAAGATGAAAAATCCCGTTTGTACGACCTTTGGCAGAGCAACCTGGGCAAGGCCAAAGGGGATGCGGCGCGTTTGTTTGGTGAGCGTGCCAAGCGCAAGGGCAAGTGGGCTGAATGGGTGCGCTCGGAACTGGACGCCATGTCACCGCCGGAATACGCCAACATGGTGCGCAGTGAGTTGAACCGCATGGTGGCTGCTGCCAAGTAAGGCATGCATCAAACTTTGGTAGGAGCGGGCTTGCTCGCGATTCAGGTGCCGCGGTTTATCTGCTTGACCGGGGCGATACTATCGCGAGCAAGCCCGCTCCCACAGTTGTCTAGAGCGTTTCGCAAACGCTAAACACCTGTACCGCACCGCCTACATTGATCTGCACTTCATCATCAAGCTGTTTGCCCTGCAAGGCGGCCCCCAGGGGTGAGCGCGGGGTGATGACGGTGACCGTCTGCCCGCTGTGGTCGAGCTTGAGTCCGGCGGCATCGGGGGCGAGGAACAGCCACTGTTCGCTGCCATTTTCGGCTTCCAGCCTGACCAGCGCTCCGATCTGAATGCCCTGCGCCGGGTTGTACGGCGCAAGGGTCATGGCCCGGCAGGTTTTCAACGCCTGGCGAATTTCCTCAACCCGGCGTGCCTGTCCTGTGGCCAGATAGGACGCTTCCAGGCCGAGGGTGTCGTATTTGTTCTCGGCGATGTTTTCCGCATGGGTGGCCGCTTCATAGGCGGTTTGCGCCGCGCGCTGGAGGACATCGAGGTCGATTTCGAGTTTCTCCAGCATCAGCAGGTGCACAGCAGTCTTGTTCATGGTCGCAGCTTGATAGTGACGAACGTCGATTGTCGCACGAGTGCCGCGCAGATTAATCCGCCTCAAGACTTCTGTACGCAGCCAATTATGCGGACAATCCCCCCTTTTGAATGTTGGAGCCCGGTATGAAAGCCTCCTGGGATATTTTTTGCAGCGTGGTCGATAATTACGGCGACATCGGGGTGACCTGGCGTCTGGCCCGGCAGTTGGTGGCCGAGCATCAGCAGGGCGTACGGTTGTGGGTCGATGACTTGCGTGCGTTTGTGCCGTTGTGCCCCGAGGCGGATGTCGGCGCTGCGCAGCAATGGCAGCAGGGGGTTGAGGTTTGCCAGTGGCCGGCGCAGTGGCCGGCGACGGAGGTTGCCGACGTGGTGGTCGAGGCCTTTGCCTGCAAACTGCCTGAAGGCTATCTGCAGGCGATGAAGGCTCGCGAAAAACCGGCGTTGTGGATCAATCTCGAGTACTTGAGTGCCGAAGACTGGGTCAGCGGCTGCCACGGCCTGCCATCGATGCGGCCTGACGGTTTGAAACGGATGTTTTTCTTTCCGGGGTTTGATGCCGGTACTGGCGGGCTGTTGCGTGAGGCAGACTTGTTGCAGCGCCGCCACGCCTTTGAGCAGGACCCGCAGGCCAAGCAGGTATTTTTGCAGGGGCTGGGGGTTTGCCCGGCGCACAATGCGCGGCTGATTTCATTATTTGCCTATGAAAATACCGGGCTGGCCAGCTGGCTGGATGCAATGGCGGCGGGGGCCGGGCCGACCCACCTGCTGGTGCCACAAGGACGGATCATGGGTGATCTGCTGCAGTGGCTGGGTATTGAGCAGTTACCCCTGGGTGCGGTCGAACAGCGCGGGGCGTTGACCGTTCAGGCGTTGCCGTTCGTCAGGCAAGAGGATTACGACCACCTGTTATGGAGCTGTGATTTCAACGCAGTGCGTGGTGAAGACTCGTTTGTGCGGGCGCAATGGGCGGGGCGCCCCCTGCTGTGGCATATCTATGAGCAGGAAGAAGACGCGCACTGGGTCAAGCTCAACGCATTCCTCGACCTCTACGTCAAAGGCCTTTCGCCACAGGCAGCCCGGGCGGTTACCGGGCTTTGGCATGCCTGGAATGCTGGCGCCGAGATGGGCGAAAGCTGGAATGGGGTGCTCCAATGCTGGCCTGAAATCGCTGCACACGCTGAACAGTGGTGTCTGGAACAGTCATTACAGGCTGATCTTGCGCAAGCGCTAGTACTGTTTTATAGAAATTGGATATGATACGCGACCTAGATTTTTGTAAATCTCAATCCAAATTCGGATATTCGTAATGAAAACTGGTAAAGAGCTTAAACCCGGTACAGTCATCAAGCTCGAAAACGACCCTTGGTTGGTTCAGAAAGCTGAATTCACCAAGTCCGGTCGTAACAGCGCGATCATGAAGACCAAGCTGAAAAACCTGCTGACTGGCTACAAGACCGAAATCGTATACAGCGCTGACGACAAGCTGGAAGACGTGATCCTGGATCGCAAAGAAGCGACCCTGTCCTTCATCAGCGGCGACACCTACACGTTCATGGACACCACTGACTACACCATGTACGAGCTGAACGCTGAAGACATCGAAGCCGTTCTGCCATTCGTTGAAGAAGGCATGACCGACGTTTGCGAAGCGATCTTCTTCGAAGACCGTCTGGTATCCGTAGAGCTGCCGACCACTATCGTGCGTCAGGTTGACTACACCGAAGGTTCCGCTCGCGGCGACACTTCGGGCAAGGTGATGAAGCCTGCCAAACTGAAAAACGGTACCGAGCTGAGCGTTGCTGATTTCGTTGAAATCGGTGACTGGATCGAAATCGATACCCGTGACGGTGGTTCCTACAAGGGCCGCGCCAAGGTTTAAACCTTGCGTTAACCGCACGATGAAAAAGCCCGGCCTTGATGCCGGGCTTTTTTTTGCTCGATGAAAAAGCCCCGGTTCTGCGCTTTGCCCGGCGCCGGGGACTGGTTAGCATGGGTGCTCACAACGAGGGGTGGTAATGCTGATCGATTTTGTAATGTATGCAGCCTTGGGTATCGCCATGGGGGCGCTGGGCGGGTTGTTCGGAATTGGAGGCGGTCTGATCGCGATCCCGGTATTGGGGTTGTGGTTCGGTCTGGACCAGCAATTGGCGCAAGGCACGGCCCTGGCCATGTCGGTGCCCAATGTGTTCTTGGCGTTGTACCGCTATCAGCAACGCAACAGGATCAATTTGCGTCAGGCATTGCCGCTGGTGCTGATGAGTTTTTGCTTCGCCTGGTTGGGCGCGATGCTCGCCGTTGGCGTGGATGCGCGGATCATTCGCTGGGGCTTTATCGTCTTTTTGCTGGCGATCACCCTCTATAACCTGATCAAAATGTACACCTCGCCAGCCCCGCCTGTGGCCGGTTCACGCTATGGCTGGCCGTGGTTCGGGGTGCTGGGTGCCGTGGCAGGCACGACCGGCGGGCTGTTTGGTGTCGGTGGCGCCGTGGTGGCGGCGCCCGTGCTGACCAGTGTGTTCGGCACCACTCAAGTTGTGGCCCAGGGCCTGTCACTGGCCCTGGCTGCGCCAAGTACGGCGGTGACTTTGCTGACGTATGCAGTGCATGACGAGGTCAACTGGGCCATGGGCGTGCCGATGGCCATTGGCGGTCTGTTGAGCATCAGTTGGGGTGTCAGGCTGGCTCACGCCCTGCCGGAGCGCCTGTTGCGCGGCTTGTACTGCGGGTTTTTGCTGCTGTGCGCGGGGTTGCTGGCGCTCAAAGCTTGAAGCCTTCGACGATGTATTCGGCAAAGCACTCAATGATCGGTGACGACGCGCTGTTGGCTTTGCGTAACAGCACAATACTGGCTGAGGGAAGCTCCGGCAGGTTCTCGGCCGCGCCGATGATGCGCAGGTCGGGCGTCAGCAGGCTTTGTAGCTGGGCGGTGACGGCGAGCCCGGTGCTGACCACGGCGTTGATCGCCGCGAGGCTGGCACTGGTGTAGGCAACCCGGTATTCACGTTGTTGAATATCCAGGGCATTACAGGCCCAGGTCCGGCAAAAACAGTCGGTATTGAACATTGCCAGGGGCAGGGGTGTTTGTTCATGGGGCGAAAAGCCTTGGGCCACCATCCAGACAAAGCGTTCCTGGCGCAGGATCTGGCCCATTTCGGTACCGGGTTTGCGGGTTACGATCGTCAGGTCCAGATCATTACGCTGCAACAGCTGGGATGACGGCTCGCAATGTACCTCGACGTTGATCAGCGGGTAGTCCTGGGCAAAGCGCGACAATACGCCGGGCAAAAAACGCATCACGTAATCATCCGGCGAACCTATCTTCACCGTGCCCACCATCTGTGGTTGGCGCAGGGTGTTGAACACTTCGCTGTGCAGCTTGAGGATACGCCGGGCATAGCCGAGCAGCACCACGCCTTCCTGGGTCAGGCTGACAGTGCGCCCTTCGCGCTGGAACAGCGCACATTGCAGCACGTCTTCTTCCAGGCGTTTCATCTGCATGCTGACCGCCGACTGGGTGCGATTGACCGCTTCGGCGGCGCGGGTGAAGCCGCCGTGATCGGCGATGGCGGCAAAGGTGCGCAGCAGGTCGGTGTCGATGCTGGGAAATTCAGCCATTGATCAATCTCGCAGATGTATCGCATAAGAAACATTCGTTGGATTGATCTTATGCCCGCGCAGAAACTTGAGCCATACCACAGGAGGGCTCAAGTGATGAAAGGTCAAATAGGCGTGGCGTGGATTGCCCGGATTTCTCGCTGGTATCAACTGTCGCGGGAGCGGGCGTGCTTGCGGCAGATCAGTGATGCGGCGCTCAAGGACCTTGGGTTGAGCAGGGCGGATATCGAGGCCGAAAGCCATCGGGCTTTTTGGGATGATCCGTTTAACAGGTGAGGGCGGGGTGTTTGCTGCCCCTCACCCCAGCCCTCTCCCTGAGGGAGAGGGAGCTGTTTGTCGGTGTTCTTGAACCCGCGTGCGGTCAGTCCCCTCTCCCTCCGGGAGAGGGTTAGGGTGCTCTTCAGCGTTTGACCTGCTTCAGCGTCTCGGCAATCAAAAACGCCAGTTCCAGTGACTGATCGGCATTCATCCGCGGGTCGCAGTGGGTGTGGTAGCGGTCCGACAGGCCGTCTTCGGTAATCGGATTGGCACCGCCGATGCATTCGGTCACGTTCTGGCCGGTCATTTCGATATGAATGCCACCTGCGTAACTGCCTTCGGCATCGTGAACCTGGAAGAACTGTTTCACTTCACCCAGTATTTGCGCGAAATCACGGGTCTTGTAGCCGCTGCTGGCCTTGATGGTGTTGGCGTGCATCGGGTCGCAACTCCACAGCACCTGCTTGCCTTCGCCTTCTACCGCGCGGATCAGCTGCGGCAGGTGATCGCCCACTTTGTCGGCACCCATGCGCACGATCAGGTTGAGGCGGCCCGGGTCGTTGTCCGGGTTGAGGATATCGATCAGGCGGATCAGGTCTTCGTTGTTCATGCTCGGGCCGACCTTGACCCCGATCGGGTTGTTGACCCCGCGCAGGAACTCGACATGGGCGCCGTCCAGCTGGCGTGTGCGGTCGCCGATCCAGAGCATGTGTGCCGAGCAATCGTAGTAATCGTTGGTCAGGCTGTCGCGGCGTACGAAGGCTTCTTCGTAATTCAGCAGCAACGCTTCGTGGGCAGTAAAGAAGCTGGTTTCGCGCAGTTGCGGCGAGCTGTCCATGCCGCAGGCACGCATAAAGGCGAGGGTTTCATCGATACGGTCGGCCAGCTGGCTGTATTTCTCTGCCAGGGCCGAGTTGGCGATGAAGTCCAGGTTCCACTTGTGCACCTGGTGCAGGTCGGCAAAGCCGCCCTGGGCAAAGGCGCGCAGCAGGTTCAGGGTGGCGGTGGACTGGTGATAGGACTGCAGCAGGCGTTCAGGGTCTGGCACGCGGCTTTTTTCATCAAAGCCGATGCCGTTGACGATATCGCCTCGATAGGCAGGCAAGGTCACGCCGTTGATGGTTTCGTCATTGGCCGAGCGCGGCTTGGCGAATTGCCCGGCCATGCGCCCGACCTTGACCACCGGGCACCCTGCCGCGAAGGTCATGACAATGGCCATTTGCAGCAGGACCTTGAACGTGTCGCGAATCTTGGCTGCCGAAAACTCCGCAAAACTCTCGGCACAATCACCGCCCTGAAGCAGAAACGCCCTGCCTTGAGTGACCTCGGCAAACTGTCGGCGCAGTTCCCGGGCTTCGCCGGCAAATACCAGTGGCGGGTAACTGGCCAGGCTTTGCTCGACGCGCAGCAGGTGCGCCGCGTCAGGGTAGTGGGGTTGTTGCTGGATCGGCAGGGCGCGCCAGCTGTCAGGGGTCCAGATTGGGCTCATCGCAGACTCTAGTATTTGTTGGAGATGGCCCATGTTAGCAGCAATTAGTGCGTGACCTGTTGCGCCGCAATGGCCGACAATCGCGCCTTTGCGCTCGATATCGAGTGGCTGTTTTTTCAGCGCCGCGGGTAGTACCGGGGCGCGGCAAGGAGAGGAAATGTCTGAGGAGCGCGTAGAGCGTCTGCTCGCCGAAGTTCATGATGACTTCGGCATGATTCGAGTGCTGGAAGTGGCTGACTACCGTTTCCTCGAATTCGGCGATGCGATCGAGCAAAGCTGCGTGTTCACTGCTGACCCCAGCTGGCTGGAATACGACTACACCCGCGCCATGCTGATTGGTGCGTTGTGCCATGACGCTCCGGAAAGCGCACTGTTTCTGGGGTTGGGTGCCGGAACCCTGACCCAGGCCTGTCTCAAGTTTTTGCCCCTGGAAGATGTCGAAGCCATCGAGCTGCGCCCGGATGTGCCGCGTCTGGCCATCGAATACCTGGGCCTGGATGATGATCCGCGTTTGTATATTCGTATCGGTGATGCCCTGGAGCTGCTGGACAGCGCCGAGCCCGCGGACCTGATTTTTGTCGATCTGTACAACGATCTTGGACCGGCAGCGGGTCACCTGGCCTGGACATTCCTTGAAAACTGCCAAAAGAAGCTGGCCCCCAATGGCTGGCTGATCATCAACCAGTGGGCCACCGACGATGGCAAGCCGCTGGGGGCTGCGTTGCTGCGCGGCCTGTATCACCGCCATTATTGGGAGCTGCCGGTCAAGGAGGGTAATGTCATCCTGATGGTACCTGCTGATCTGGAACAGGCACTCGATATCGACGCGCTGACAGTCCGGGCACAAGTCCTGGCTCCGCGTCTGGGTTATTCGCTGGAGTCCCTGATCAAGGCAATTCGCCCGGCGACTTGATGCCAAGCGGTGAAACGTTTTAGCGTTTCACCCAGAGTGGCCCGGCACGAAAAGCTTTTTCAAGGACGAAAAAAAACGTTAAAGCCCGGTCCACAGAGGGATACAGACGATTTTGTGGCAAAAAACCCCTTCTTTTTTTTGATAAATCCGGTATAGTGCGCGCCGGCCTTTAGCCGGGCCACGTTTAGGTGTCGCATTTCCCGAAGCACGCTTCGGCTGCTCGTCCGTTTCGCGGACAACCCTGAACGCTCCATTCATTTAAACGTTTTCGCAAATCCCCGCCGACAAAGCAGCCAGGGCGACTCTTGAGTCTTACACGGCATGCGCAGCTTTGGAGCATGGGTCTTTGCGGATGCACTTAGAGGCAGACCCATGACCCAGGAAACCGGCGGCTTCGCCGCTTTTAATCTTAATCCGAACATTCTTTCTGCTGTCATCGCGACTGGCTACGAAGAACCTTCGGCTATTCAGCAGCAATCGATCCCGATCATCATGGCCGGTCACGACATGATTGGTCAGGCGCAAACCGGTACGGGTAAAACCGCCGCGTTCGCCCTGCCGATCCTGCACCGCATCGATCCTGCTAAGCGCGAGCCGCAAGCCCTGATCCTGGCGCCAACCCGTGAGTTGGCGCTGCAAGTAGCAACCGCTTTCGAAACCTACGCCAAGCAAATGCCGGGCGTTACCGTTGTGGCCGTTTACGGCGGCGCCCCTATGGGTCCACAACTGAAAGCAATCCGTAATGGCGCACAGATCGTTGTCGCCACTCCGGGCCGTCTGTGCGACCACCTGCGTCGTGACGAAAAAGTGCTGTCGACCGTGAACCACCTGGTTCTGGACGAAGCTGACGAAATGTTGAAACTGGGTTTCATGGACGATCTTGAAGTTATCTTCAAGGCACTTCCGCCAACCCGTCAGACCGTATTGTTCTCGGCAACCTTGCCGCAGTCGATCCGTGCCATTGCCGAACGCCATCTGCGCGATCCGCAACACGTGAAGATCCAGACCAAGACTCAGACCGTTACCGCGATCGAACAGGCTCACCTGTTGGTTCACGCTGACCAGAAGACCTCGGCTGTATTGAGCCTGCTGGAAGTTGAAGATTTCGACGCCCTGATCATGTTCGTTCGCACCAAGCAAGCGACCCTGGATCTGGCCAGCGCCCTTGAAGCCAAAGGCTACAAAGCTGCTGCGCTGAACGGTGACATTGCCCAGAACCAGCGTGAGCGCGTTATCGACTCCCTCAAGGATGGCCGTCTGGACATCGTTGTGGCAACCGACGTAGCGGCACGTGGTCTTGATGTTCCACGTATCACTCACGTGTTCAACGTTGACATGCCTTACGATCCAGAGTCCTACGTTCACCGTATCGGCCGTACTGGCCGTGCCGGTCGCGAAGGTCGCGCACTGCTGCTGGTGACTCCTCGTGAGCGCCGCATGCTGCAAGTGATCGAGCGTGTAACCGGTCAGAAAGTTGCGGAAGTCCGTCTGCCGGATGCCCAGGCTGTTCTTGATGCCCGCATCAAGAAGTTGACCAACAGCCTGACGCCGCTGGTCGCTGACGCTGAATCGACTCACGGTGATCTGCTGGATCGCCTGATTGCCGATATCGGCTGCAGCCCGCGTGCCCTGGCCGCTGCTCTGCTGCGCAAGGCAACCAACGGTCAGGCCCTGACCCTGGCAGCCATCGAGCGTGAACGTCCACTGGTGCCTAACAGTGCACCGCGTGAGCGTTCCGAGCGTTCGGGTGACCGTCCTGATCGTGGTGATCGCGAGCGTCGTGCTCCGGTTCCATTGGCTGAAGGCCGTGCACGTTGCCGTACCGCGCTGGGTGCGCGTGACGGTATCGCTGCCAAGAACCTGCTGGGCGCTATCCTCAACGAGGGTGGCCTGGCTCGTGAAGCTATCGGTCGCATCCAGGTGCGTGACAGCTTCAGCCTGGTAGAACTGCCGGAAGCCGGTCTGGAAGGTTTGCTGGCCAAACTGAAAGACACCCGCGTTGCTGGCAAGCAGTTGAAACTGCGTCGCTACCGCGAAGATTAATCACTCTTGCAGTGATTGATCGCTAAAAAATCCCCGCCTGGTGCGGGGATTTTTTTGTCCGGGATTTGTATTTGCTGGCCTTTGTGGGAGCGGGGCGCTAGCCAAACCGGTAGATATCCATCCCCAACGCACCCAGTGTCCAGCCCTGGTGGGCAATGCTGAACTGGCCGCCCGCGGCACGGGCAAAATACAACGGCAGCAGGTGCTCGTCGCTGGGGTGGTTTTTAGCGGCGAAAGGCGCCTGTGTGCGGTAGGCATGCAGCGCCGTTTCGTCATCAGCCGCCAGTTTGTCGATCATCCAGTCACGAAACGCCTTGGCCCAGGGTTCAATGCTCTCAGGGCCTGCGTGCCAGTCCAGTTCGCGCAGGTTGTGGGTGATGCTGCCCGAGCCGATGACCAGAATCCCCTCGCTGCGCAAGACCGCCAGTGCATGGCCTACCCTGGTCTGGCCCGCCGGGCCCAACTGGCTGGGCAACGAGACCTGCACCACCGGGATATCCGCATCCGGGTACATCAAGGACAGTGGCACCCAGGCGCCATGGTCAAAAGGGCGTCTGGCGTCCAGTCGCGCCGGCAAGCCGTTGTCTGCCAGCAATTCCACAATGTTCGCGGCCAACTTCGGGTCGCCGGGCGCAGGGTATTGCACGGCAAACAGTGCTGGCGGGAAGCCGCCAAAGTCATGCCAGGTTTCCGGTGACGGGTGGCTGGCGACCCGCAGGTCGGGGCTTTCCCAGTGCGCAGACACCAGCACTATGGCCTTGGGGCGCGGCAGTTCGGCCGCCAGGCGTTTGAGCGCCGGGCCACTGGCGCCCGGTTCCAGTGCTAGCATGGGGGAGCCGTGGGAGATAAACAGGCTGGGGAGCATGAAAGAGGTCCTCGAAGTTGAGATGCGTCATCTTCATCCTGATCATTGATCTAAATCCAATATAAGTTTTAGTGCTTATCTATCGAATTTAAAGGTGAATCATGCAGCCCGAATTTTGGCACGACCGCTGGGATCGCAATCAGATTGGCTTTCACCTGTCGCAGGTCAACCCTTACCTTCAGCGCCTTTGGCCGGCACTGGGGGTGGAGGAGGGCGGTCGTGTGCTGGTGCCGCTATGCGGCAAAAGCCTGGATATGAGTTGGCTGGCGGCCAACGGTCATGAAGTGCTGGGCGTGGAGCTGACGCAGACGGCCGTGGAGCAGTTTTTCAGTGAACAACAGGTCAAGCCACAGGTTCGTCAGCAGGGCGCCTTCAAGGTGTACGAGGCGGGTCCTGTGAAGATCCTCTGCGGTGATGTGTTTGCCCTGACTGAGGCTGACGTGGCCTCCTGTGTGGGGTTGTATGACCGCGCTGCAACCATCGCATTCCCTCCCGAGATGCGTGCGGCCTATGCTCGGCACCTGAGCCGGATTCTGCCGCCAGGCTGTCGGGGGCTGTTGATTACCCTGGATTACGATCAGTCGCAAATGAACGGCCCGCCGTTCTCGGTGCCGGACGCCGAGGTACAAAGCCTGCTGTCGCCTGCCTGGGCGCTGGAAGTGCTCGAGCAGCCGGATGTACTCGATCAGGAGTGGAAGTTCCTCAAGGGCGGCGTGACGCGACTGGTGGAGCGGGTGTATCGCCTGAGCAAAATCGCCTGAAGCAAAACCCGGGCACAAAAAAGGGCGACCTGGGTCGCCCTTTTTATGTTTGCCGTGGGGTTAGCCGCGGCGACGCAGTGCGTCGATACGTTCTTCCAGTGGCGGGTGGCTCATGAACATCCGCGCCAGGCCTTGTTTGAGGCCGCCGTTGATGCCGAAAGCCGCCATGGTGTCCGGCATGTGAACCGGCAGACCCTGCTCGGAGCGCAAGCGCTGCAGGGCGCTGATCATTGCCGAGGTGCCGGCGAGCTGCGCACCGGCTTCGTCAGCCCGGAATTCACGTTTACGCGAGAACCACATCACAATGGCGCTGGCGAGGAAACCCAGGACCAGTTCGGCGAAGATGGTCGCAACGTAGTAGGCAATGCCGCGGCCCTCGTCGTTCTTGAACACCACCTTGTCGACAAAGTTGCCGATGATCCGGGCAAAGAACATGACAAAGGTGTTCACCACGCCCTGCACCAGCGCCAGGGTGACCATGTCGCCGTTGGCAACGTGGCCGATTTCGTGGGCCAGTACCGCTTTTACTTCGTCGGGCGAAAAACGCTCCAGCAAGCCCTGGCTGACTGCGACCAGTGCATCGTTTTTATTCCAGCCCGTGGCAAAGGCGTTAGCCTCGTATGCCGGGAAAATCCCCACTTCAGGCATCTTGATCCCGGCTTCGCGGGACAGTTGTTCAACGGTTTGCATCAACCATTGTTCATGACGAGTACGAGGTTGTGTAATCACCTGGGTGCTGGTGCTCATCTTCGCCATCCATTTGGATATGAATAGCGAGAACAGAGACCCTGCAAAACCAAAGACCGCACAGAACACCAACAGCTGACTGAGGTTCAGATCAACCCCGTTGGCCGCCATGAACCCGTCAAAGCCGAACAGGCTCAGGGTGATGCTGGCAATCAGCACGACCGCCAGGTTAGTGGCCAAAAACAGCAGAATGCGCATCATGGTTGTATGGATCTCCTCGTCTTAAGGGTGTTGCCGTATGCGGGGTATATAAGGTGCTGCCACAGGCTATTCAACCAGGTGACTATTTCAAACTGTGTCCTGCAGCCTGATTTTAGTAGTTTGCTGGGGATTTCCTAATATGAAGGAGCGTTTTTTTTGGCCAGAAGTTCCACTGAGCGCCAGTAAATAAAGGGCTTTATGGTTTTCATGAGGCTATTGAAGGCGGGGGAGGTCCGTAAAGACGCAGAATGAAGAATGTTTCATCAGACACATGTTGTGCGACTTTTGATTGGTCGCACAACATGTTCAGAAACTACTGACGATAAGTCTTCAGAAAGTTACCGATCCGGCCAATGGCCATGTCCAGCTCGTCGACACGAGGCAGGGTCACGACACGGAAGTGATCCGGCCACGGCCAGTTGAAGGCGGTGCCTTGTACCACCAGCAGTTTTTCCGAGAGCAGGAGGTCCAGCACGAATTTCTCGTCGTTGAGGATCGGGCACACTTTCGGGTCGATACGCGGGAACGCATACAACGCCCCCATCGGTTTCACGCAACTGACACCGGGGATCGCGTTGAGCAGTTCCCAGGTGCGGTTCCGTTGCTCAAGGAGGCGTCCGTTGGGCAGTACCAGATCATTGATGCTCTGGTAGCCGCCCAATGCGGTTTGAATGGCGTGCTGGCTGGGCACGTTGGCGCACAGGCGCATGTTGGCCAGCATGTCGATGCCTTCGATATAGCCCTGAGCGTTTTGCTTGGGCCCGGAGATGGCAATCCAGCCCGAGCGGAAACCCGCAACCCGGTACGACTTGGACAGGCCGTTGAAGGTCAGGCACAACACGTCAGGGGCCAGTGAAGCGGTGCAGATATGCACCGCGTCGTCGTAGAGGATCTTGTCGTAGATCTCGTCCGAGAACACCACCAGATTGTGCTGGCGGGCAATCTCGAGCATGCCCAGCAGGACTTCCTTGGAGTACACCGCACCCGTCGGGTTGTTCGGGTTGATGATGACCATGGCTTTGGTGTTTGGAGTGATCCTGGCTTTTATGTCCTCAAGATCAGGCCACCAGTTGGCTTGCTCGTCGCACAGGTAGTGCACCGGATGGCCGCCAGCCAGCGTCACGGCAGCGGTCCACAGCGGGTAGTCCGGTGCTGGTACGAGAACTTCGTCGCCATTGTTGAGCAGCGCCTGCAGCGACATCACGATCAGCTCGGACACGCCGTTGCCCAGGTAGATGTCTTCGATGCCGACACCTTCCACCTGCTTTTGCTGGTAGTACTGCATGACTGCCTTGCGGGCGCTGAACAGGCCTTTGGAGTCGCTGTAGCCCTGGGCTGTCGGCAGGTTGCGGATCACGTCCTGGAGGATTTCGTCCGGCGCTTCAAAACCAAAAGGTGCCGGGTTGCCGATGTTCAGCTTGAGGATGCGATGGCCTTCCTCCTCCAGTCGTTTGGCGTGCTTGAGCACCGGGCCGCGAATGTCATAACAGACGTTGGCGAGCTTGTTTGATTTGCTGACCTGCATGGCGATGTGATCCCGAAAATGAACGATCCAGGCGATGTGATGACCACTGCACTGGGAAATTCTGTGTTTGCACACAGTGGCTAACACCGCTTTGCTTCAAGAATCCGTTTGAATGCAGCTAGGGCGGGTGCCAGACTGGTGATTAACGAGGCGCAATCATACGTGCCACCCGATCCCTGGAAAAGCCACCGGTCGGGGTTTTTCAGTGACAGAGGCAGAACCATGGAAAAGTTGAACAAAACCCTGGACGAATGGAAGGCCATGCTCGACCCGGAGCAATACAACGTGTGCCGCCTCAAAGGCACCGAACGGCCGTTTTCGGGGAAATACAACGCCACCAAAACTGACGGTGTCTATCACTGTATCTGCTGCAACGCGCCGCTGTTTGACTCCAGCGCCAAGTTTGACTCTGGCTGCGGCTGGCCGAGCTTTTCCCGGCCCATTGGCGACAGTGCGATGGTCGAGATCCGTGACGTCAGCCACGGCATGGTGCGTACCGAAGTGGTCTGCGCCAAATGTGATGCGCATCTGGGCCATGTGTTCCCTGACGGTCCGCCCCCGACCGGGCTGCGCTACTGTATCAACTCGGTGTGCCTGGACCTGGTCCCTCGCGTCTGACTTCTTGAGGTGTTGCCATGAACGATAACCTGCTCGATATTGCCTGTACCACGCGGGTCGGTGAGCAAAAGGCCCTTGGCGATTTCGGCGGCAAGGCGCTGCTGGTGGTCAATACGGCCAGCAAGTGCGGCTTTACCCCACAGTACAAAGGGCTGGAGGCGTTGTGGCAGCAGTACAGGGATCAAGGGCTGGTGATTCTGGGCTTCCCCTGTAACCAGTTTGGCAAGCAGGAGCCGGGCGACGAAGCGGCCATTTCCGGGTTTTGCGAGCTGAATTTTGGTGTGAGCTTCCCGCTGTTCAAGAAGGTCGAGGTCAATGGCCCCCAGGCTCATCCATTGTTTGTCCAGCTCAAGAGGCGTGCGCCGGGGCTGTTGGGCTCGCAGGGAATCAAATGGAACTTCACCAAATTCCTGGTCAGTGGCGATGGCAAAAGCGTAAAGCGCTATGCCCCGACCACCAAACCTGAGGCGCTCAAGGCCGATATCGAAGCGTTACTGGGTTAAAATCGCTCTATCTGTAGCCGCTGACGAGTGGAACGAGGTTGCGATCGGCGGCGCAGCCGTCGCAAATCCTGCAAACCGTGCCTGTCTGGTGCACCCTGGTGCATCATTTTGCGACCGCTTCGTCGCAGTGGCGCACCATCTCGATCGCGGCCTCGTTCTACTCGTCGGCGGCAACACGGTTGGAGTCTCTGTCTCGCCTTTGCGGCACCCATACCTCAATCAACGCCGCCAGCTCTTCGCGCCGAAACGGCTTGGCCAGATAATCGTTCATCCCCGCCGAACGGCAGCGCTCACGCTCTTCGGGCATGGCATTGGCGGTCAGGGCGACGATGGGCAACTTGGGCCAGCGCCCGCGATGGCGGATTTGCCGTGTGGCTTCGTAGCCATCCATGACTGGCATGTTGCAGTCCATCAACACCAGGTCAAAGGTCTTCTGCTCCAGCCGACTCAGCGCCTCGCCGCCGTGGCTCGCAACCACCACTTCACAGCCCAGCTTGCTCAACATGCCCTTGGCCACCAGCTGGTTGACCGGATTGTCTTCGACCAGCAGGATTCGCGCGCGGTGGACCGCAGGAGTATTCACGGTTTGAGTGCCCTGTACCTCGCCGTCGTCCTTGAGCAGCAAATGTTGCAAGGTCTTGTACAGTGCCTGACGCGACAGGGGCCGGGCTTTTTGTTGCAGGGGTGCCAGCGCATTGACCTGGTCACCGGGCATAAAGTTGCCATACGCGGTCACCAGCAGGATCGGCGCACTGATGGCCGGGCGCAGGCCAAGCAGGCACTCGGCACAGTCGGTAATCAGTAACTGTGGATGGGTGTCGGTCAGTGAGTCGTCCTGGGAGTAGCGTGTGTAGTCCAGCCCCCACAGGGGCAAAAAACTGCCAAGCATTTCGCTCAGCCCGCTGCTCGCTGCACTCACCACAATAACCCGGCCGGACAACGGCTTTGGCTGGATGGCGGGGGTATGGCAGGGCAGGGGGAGTTCGGCGCAGAACTGGCTGCCAAAACCGACTTCCGAGCTGATGGTCAGGCGTCCGTGCATGACTGCGCACAGACTGTTGGTCAGGGTCAGACCAAGCCCGGTGCCACCATACTGGCGGGTGATGCCGGCCTCTGCCTGAGTGAAGGGGCTGAAAATTCTGGCCTGGGCCTCCTGGGCGATGCCGATGCCGGTATCGCAAACCTCGATACGTACCTGATCGCCTTGCGCGCTGAGCCGTACATCCACCCGCCCGAATCGGGTGAATTTCAGCGCGTTGGACAACAAATTGCTGACGATCTGTCGGACCCGGGTCGGGTCCCCCATGACCAGTGCCGGAAACTGCGGATCGATCAGGCAGGTCAGTTCCACGCTGGGTGCGGCGTTCTGTGACAGCAGGTTGGCGGTATCTTCGATCAGCGTGCCCAGGTCGAAGGCAATATGTTCAAGCTCCAGTTGGCCCGCGTCGAATTTCGACAGGTCGAGAATGTCATTGAGCAGCTCGACCAGAACCTTGCCGGAGTCATGGGCAATCGACAATTGCTGGTGTTGCTCGGCATTCAGCGGGCTGTCCAGGCACAGCGCCAGCATCCCGAGCAAACCATTGAGCGGGGTGCGTATTTCATGGCTCATATTGGCCAGAAACGCTGAGCGTGCCTGGGCCATTTCCAGGGCAGTAGTGCGCGCAGCCTCAAGCTCTTCATTGGAGTGGCGCAGTTGCTCGTTGCTGGCCTCCAGTTCCTGGGTGCGCACAGAAACAATGGTTTCCAGCTGTGCCAGGTACTCGGTCAGGGTGTTTTCGGCGCGGCGCCGGTATTCCATTTCACGGGCCATGGCCTCGAACTGCTGATTGGCAGCGTTCACCAGTACGCCAATTTCATCGTTTTCGTGACCGCTGGGGCAGTGCACTTTCGACTGCCCCGGATCTGCGGGCTTGCCATCGCTGATCTCACGAATCACTCGCACCAGCGGCTTGGTCAGCATGACGTAAAACAGGCCCAGAAGAATAAAGGTGAGCACGATGCTGCGAATAAAACCGCTGAGCAGTGTGACTTCCGCCCGCTGCAAAAACCGCTTGCCGAAGGGGTAGGTATCCACCTCAAGGTGCAAGACCCCCATGCTTTGTTCGGGGAGGTGATTGAAGTACAGTCGCTGGTCAAATGAGCGGTTGGCACCGAACAGAGAGTCGCTCAGCGCCCGATAACGGCCGGTTTCAGGCAGATCCTGCACCGCCGAGAGCACCAGATAGTCGTTGTCGAGCAGTTGTGCGGCGGTGATCGCCGGTGAGCGCACCAGCCCTTGCAAAAGCTCTTGGGCAAGCTCCGAATCAAGGTTGTAGGCAATGCGTGATGCCGGGTTGTGACTGATCTCGAGTAGCGACTGGATTTCGCGATCGATGGCGGCGTTTTCACTGGCATAATCGATGCCGATTTGCAGCAGGCTAAGCAGGGTCCCCAATATCAGACCGACCAGCACAGTCAGTTTGGCTTGCTTGAAAGACAGGCGGTGGGTGAGTTTTATGTCCATTGGGGGTGTTGCACCTGTTTCCATTTCCTTGCGGCGTGCAAGAGTAGTCGATTCGTGGGTCAACCGGCAGGCATTACTGCGGTATTTGCGACCTGGCGATGTGAGTCGTAATGTGGTTTGAGCTGAATGTAGGTCATATCAATATGCCATCATTGTGTATCAGTCTGAGGAAATGTTGTGAATTCTAATCTGGATGCCTTTCTGCAACGGGCCGAAGCGGTCCTCGCACGTCTTGAACCCTTGCTGCCTGCTCAGCGTGAGCCGATCGAATGGCATCAATGCCTGGCGGCCCGTTGGCAGCGGGAGGGGCGTTCGGGTTACCTGATGCCATTGCAAGTCAGCCTTGATATGCGCCTTTCGGACCTGATCGGCGTCGATAACCAGCGGGATCAACTGGGTCGCAATACCAAACAGTTCCTTGATGGTTTGCCGGCCAACCACGCTCTGCTTTGGGGCTCGCGCGGTACTGGCAAGTCTTCGATCATCCGTGCACTGCTTGCCGAGTATGGCAATGCGGGCCTGCGCCTGATCGAGATCGAGCGTGACCATCTGGCCGACCTGCCGCGGGTGGTCGAGCAATTGCAAGGTTTGCCCCAGCGCTTTGTGCTGTTTTGCGATGACTTGTCATTTGAGGCGGGTGAAAGCGATTACCGGGTGCTCAAAAGCGTGCTCGATGGTTCCCTTGAGCAAGCGCCGGATAACGTCCTGCTTTACGCCACGTCGAACCGCCGTCATCTGGTGCCCGAAAAGGAAAGCGATAACGAAAACTGGAAGAATGTCGACGGTGAGTTGCATCCCAATGAAGCCGTGGAAGACAAGATCGCCTTGTCTGATCGCTTCGGCCTGTGGCTGTCGTTTTATCCGTTCACCCAGGACCATTTCCTGAGCGTGGTTGAGCACTGGATCGATGTATTGGCCACCAAAGCCGGTTTGCAGTGGCAGCGCGACGAGGCACTGGATATTCTGGCGGTGCGCTGGGCAACCGGGCGTGGCAACCGCAACGGCCGTTGTGCCTATCAGTTCGCGCGTTATTGGGTGGGTTTGAAATTGTTGGAGCAAGTGAATGATTGATTTGAACGCCACAGGTGCAGGCCTGAACGGCTATGGCCTGTTGCAGGCTCAGTTGGAGTCGTTGTTGGCAGATGAGCGTGACTTTATTGCCAACGCTGCACAGTTCTCGGCGTTTTTGTATCACCAGCTCGATGATCTGAACTGGGCCGGGTTTTACCTAAATCGTAATGAGGAGCTGGTACTGGGCCCGTTTCAGGGGCAAATTGCCTGTGTTCGTATCCCGTTTGGGCGTGGCGTCTGCGGGGCTGCAGCGGCGAGCCGGCAAACGCAGCGAGTTGAAGACGTGCATGCATTTGCCGGGCACATCGCTTGCGACAGTGCCTCCAACAGTGAGTTGGTCGTGCCGTTGATCAAGGATGGTCGCCTGATCGGCGTGCTGGATCTGGACAGCCCGAGCATCGGGCGCTTCAGCGAGCAGGATCAGTTGGGCATTGAAGCGCTGGCGGCCATCTTTTTGCGCTTGAGCGAGTGCTGATCCGCATCAGTTTTTCAGCCCGGCCTTGAGCATCAGCGCATCGATATCGACCGTATCGATTTGTTGAGGGTCAAGAAACTGCCGGGCGTATTGCAGGTAAATCTGTTCGTGCATGAACAGCGCGAACAGTTGCGGATCAATATGGGCGTCATGGCACATGGCGGCCATGATGTTCAGCGCCTCACTCAAGGTTTTGCTGCGTTTATAGGGGCGATCCGACGCGGTCAATGCCTCGAAAATATCGGCAATTGCCATCATCCGTGCCTCCAGGCTCATTTCCTCGCGTTTCAGGCGTTTTGGATAACCGCTGCCATCCATTTTTTCGTGATGCCCCCCGGCAATTTCGGCAATGTTGCTCAGGTAGGCAGGTAGCGGCAGGCTGCTGAGCATCAGGATGGTTTGCACGATGTGGTTATTGATGATGTAGCGCTCTTCGCGGGTCAAGGTGCCGCGCCGGGTACTGAGGTTGTACAGCTCGCCACGGTTGAATTTGTAGGGTGGTACTTCGAGTTTGAAGCCCCAGGGGTTTTCGGGGTCAATCAGGTCGGCCTCGGGGCGAGTGAACAGGTGCTCGGGCTTGTCGGCCAGCAGCGACTCGGTCACCGGCAAGGCTTGCTCCTGGCGGGTGGACTGGCGTTTGTTTTCTTCCCAGGAAACGCCCAGGCGATCATCCAACGTGCGGGTCCAGGTGCGGCGCGCAATGGCGTTCAAACGCTGCAGGTCTGCCTCCATCATGGCTTCCCCGCCCAGATTGCACTGGGCGACAAAAGCGAAGTCATCATCCAGCTCAAGCAGGCAGGCATCTCGCAGGTGCGCCAGCTGTTGATCGTCGCCACCCAGGGCTCGTGCCTGCCAGTAATTGACCCAGGCATCGCTCTTGAGCACTTCAAAGCGGGTGCGGATTTCGTGAATGCGGTCGTACAGGGTTTCAAGCTTGGTGGCCTTGTCGACTACATATTCCGGTGTTGTGACTTTGCCGCAGTCGTGCAGCCAGGCGGCGATACGCAGCGCCTCCCATTGCTCATCCGTGGGAGCGTACTGCTCAAAGGGTGGCTGCCGGCTCGCCGCAGCCGCCTGTGCCAGCATCAATGTCAGGATTGGAACCCGTTGGCAATGGCTGGCGGTGTACGGGCTTTTGGCGTCGATAGCCCCCGCCAGCAATTGGATCAATGCATCCAGCAACTGTTTCTGCCGAGCCTGCAGGCGCTGGCTTTCAATAGCAACGGCAGCCGTACCGGACACCGCCTGGATAAAGGCAATCCGGTCGGCCCGCAAGTGATCCTGATCGTCAGTCGAACCACTGTCGTTCAATACCAGCACAAGAATACCCACCGTTTCGCCCTGGCGGTTGTGCAGGCGAATGCCGATCAGGTGGATACTCTGGCTGCCCAGTTCATCCATCACAGACTGCAAGTCACCCGCCTGTTCAAGGGTGAGTGAGCGGGCGACACTGTCATGACCTTCGAAAAGCGCCCGCAACCACTCGGGGCTCTGGCTGTCGTCAGGGTTCAGCACGGGCGCGGGCTGGGTTGCCAGATCCTGGGGCTGGCCGTTGATGATCAGGCCTTTTAACTCCAGTTGAGTACTGTCGTTCTTTGCAAGGTAGATCAGCCCGGCCTCTGCCTGAGCAATCTTGAGAGTCTCGAACAGTACGGACTGCAGCAAGGGTTCAAATCGGGTATGGGCCGAGAGGCTGGAGGTGATTTCAAAAAAGCTGGCGAGGGTTTCTTTCATGCGGCCCATGGATGCCTGCATCTGATCGATTTCGAGCACGGGCGATTGTCGTGTGAATGGATAGTTGAAATCGAACCGTCGAACCGCATCGGCTTCACGCACCAATTCGCGCAAGGGCCTCACCAGCAACCTGGAGGTCACCCACCCCATGGGCAGGCACAGCACCAGGGCGCCCAATGTCACCAGGGCCCCTTGCCAGCGCAACTGATAGGCATCGGCCAACAGCTCGTCTTGCGGGACCATCATTGCCAATTGCAAGCCATTGGCACTGCCATCGTCCACCTTGAACCGCGAAACGATCCATTGGCGCTGGCCGTCGTCCAGGCGCTGCTGAGCATCTGCCCCTTGATTGATCAGCAGTCCAAGGGCCGGATTCAGCTCCGAGACTTTGGGCAGTTTGGTGGGGTCCATGGCGTTCAATAATTTGTTGAAGTCCGGGTAAGCGATGGCCCGGCCATCATCGCCGAACAGAACAATCTGTGTACCAGGCGTTGTTTGATGGTCGGCCAGGGTGGCGGACAGTTGAGACAGCGTTACATCGGCACCCATCACCGTATTGGCAGTACTGCGTTTGGCGAGTGTAGTACCAACTTCGTGGGTGGTAAAAAACAGGTAGGGGCTGGTGGTGGTCTGATTTTTGTCGGCATCCTGCGCAATAAACCAGCTGCGCAGCCGGGGGTCATAGAGCTCATTGGGGATGTTGCGCTGTTCGAGCTGTTTCAGATTTGCATCCAGATACAGTTTTTTTGAATTAACCGTGCCTTGCCGGGCTGCACGTGTTATCGACCATACTTCGAAGCTAGCTTGGGGTGGGGCTTTTAACTGGCGCCGGACCTCTTGATTGCGCAAAGGCCGGACCAGGAAAAAGTTGCCGTTGTCATCGCCCAGGTATAGAGCTGACAGCGTGTGGTTGTCTTCGAGTGCTTGTACAAAGGGCTGCAGCAGGCCTGTTCGAAGCTCGACCTGGTCGGTTGTGGCCGCAGAATCAAGAATTAGCAGGTTGAGCGCATGCCGTATGGGTTGATAGGCATCCAGCAGGTCATCCTGAACATCCTGTTCTATGTAGCTGAACAACTTTTGGCTGCTGTCGAGAATGATGCGGGTGGTTTGCTGGTAATTGAATACGCCCAGTACAACGCCCAGCAATAGCAACAAAAATGTAAACATCGCACTTATGTGAGCATGCAGCGGGTACTGGCGCCGATGGGAGAGCGCACTGTTGCGCATGGGCTGATTCTCCGCTGATGTAGGCGTGCTGGTATCTATCAGCATAGTAAAACCGCGCCAACCTGCCTTTGATTGGCGCTCAGGTGTGCTTCGTCAACGATTCAAGTTGCAGGGCCAGCGCCTGTCCCAGTGCACGCATGGAGACCTGCACTTGCTCGCGGGCCTGCACGAGGTTAGCGGGCGTGGCTTGCTCCAGTGCCTCGCAGTTGTTGATCAGGCTTTGGGCGCCCACAATGCGGGCAGCGCCTTTTATCCTGTGGGCAATTTCGACAAACGCCTGCAATTCGCCGTTGTCAGGTAACTCAAGCAGCGTCTTGAGATCCTGGCAGTTGCTGCGGAGCAGTTCTTCCAGCAAGAGTCTTGTTCGTTCCTTGTCGCCTCCTGTAAGCGGGCTGAGAGCGTCGGCGTTGAAGGCTTCCGGGCAGTGGAATAGCGGCTCAAGCATGGCCAGTCGTTGACTCAACAGGGTCAGGCTGATGGGTTTGAACAGGCAGTCGTCCATTCCTGCCTGCTTGCAGCGTTGCCGCTCTTCCGGTTGGGCATTTGCAGTAAACCCCAGCACGGTACATGGCCGTTGGCTGGAGGCCAGCTCATGCTTGCGTATGGCTCGAGTCAGTTCATAGCCATTCAGGACAGGCATGTTGCAGTCTGCAATGACCAGGTCGAATTTGCCTGTCTTCCAGGTTTTCAAACCTGCGGCGCCGTCGTGCTCGGTGGTAAACCTGTGCCCTAAAAATCCAAGTTGCTGGCACATCAGCAAGCGGTTGGCCGGGTGATCATCCACCACCAGTACGTTAAGCGGATGAGCGGCAGGGTTGATTGAGGGTTCTTGTGCGGGGGTGCACTGGGACGGCGTCAGGGTCGGCACTTCAAGTTTTATCTGAACCTGGGTACCTGCACTTTCCTGGCTGCTCAGTACCAGGGTACCGCCCATCATTTCGCACAGGCTACGGCAGATGACAAGGCCAAGACCGGCACCATTGAGCGCCAGTTGCCCGCTGTTCTGTGCCTGGGCGAAGGGCTCAAACAGGCGTGCCTGATCACGCTCGCTGATGCCGATGCCAGTGTCTTTGACGCTCAAGTGCAGTTCAGTCCGCTCAGGGGTGCCGGCTGGCAGCAAGTTGATTTCAAGCGTCACCCGGCCTTGTTGGGTGAACTTGATCGCATTGCTGATCAGGTTGGTCAGGATTTGCTTGAGACGAAGCGGATCGATCAGTACGTCGGGTAGATCGTCTGTTGCATCGAAACGCAGGTCGAGCGTGAGGTTTTTTTGCCGCGCCAGGCCATCAAAAATCCGCATCACGGAGTGTGCCAGTTGGTGCAGATTGACGCGTTCCGGGCACAGGTTCAGGCGGCCGGACTCTATACGGGCAATATCAAGAATATCGCCTATCAGCTCCAGCAGGTCTTTGGCCGAGTTATAAGCAACTTCAATGGACGGGCGGTCGAGATGCCCATGGTCGGCGCGCTTGAGCGTCAGTTCAAGCAAACCGATCACTGCGTTCATCGGTGTACGGATTTCATGGCTCATGGTTGCCAGGAAGGTGCTTTTGGCCCGGTTGGCATCATCTGCCAGCTCCTTGGCCGTACGCAGCTCATACAGTAGCTGATGACGTTCACTGATATCAATCCAGCCACCGATGATGCCCTGTACTTCGCCCAGGGAGTCCCGATAGGGAAGAATCCAGTGATAGATAGTGAGCGTTTTTTCGCCGATTCTCAGCGGGCGATCAGTCACCAGCGGAGTACCTTCACGCATGACACGCAGGTAGTCGGCCTGATAGTCACGGGCTTCACATTCGTTGCTCAGGAGGTCGCAGGTTTGCATCACGGTCTTGCCGATGACTTCTTCGCGCCTGGCTGAAAAGGCATTCAAGTAGCTGTCATTGCAGGTTTTCAGAACACCTTCGCGATCACGCACATAAATAGGATGAGGCGTACCGTTGACGAGCGCACGCATGAACTCGAACTGATCGCTGAGTGCACGTTCGGCCGATTTTCGTTGCCGGATCTGGCGCCGCATATAGGCATTCCAGATCAGGGACAGCAACAGTAAAAGGCTGGTGCCAATGATGAACTGGTAGAACAGGCGATGGTAATTGTGCCAGTAACTATCAGATGCCGGCACATAGCCCCGCCAGCGGCTGTTGATAATGCCCAGCTCATCAGGCGCGATACTCAACAACGCCTTGTTGAGGATTGAGGACAACTCGCTGGCATCCCGGGCAGTGGCGAGGGAAAACATGGCGGGTTGGGTGCCGATGGTGGCACTGATTTGTAACCGGTCCTGAAACAACCCCGAGGCCAGCAGGTAGTTGGCGATGACCAGCGTACTGACTGCACCTTGCACTTTCTCTTCGGCCAGCAGTTCTGTGGCGCGATAGATATCCCCGGTTTCTACCAGTGTTATCTGCGGGTATTGACTGCGCAGGTAATCGGTCAGGGGATTGCCTCGGGTCAAGGCCAGTTTTTTACCCGCAAGTTGTTCAAGGCTCGCAGGTTGCCCATCACCTTTTGCCGTAAGCAGGACAAAGGAGTTCACCAGATAGGGACGGGTGAAACTGAGGGCGCTTTCTCGTGAGGCTGAAGGATTGATGGCCGAGATAATGTCGGTTTCGTGCCGACTGATCATTCGGGTCATGGTGTCGAGGCTGTTCGCGCGTTGTATTTCGAAGCGCAGCCCCGTGCGCAGACGGATCATCTCCAGCAGGTCGGCAGTAATGCCTCGGAAATCCCCGCTGGCATCAAAAAATGTCAGGGGTGCCATGGTTTCGTTGACCACTACGTTGACCACAGGATGCTTGAGCAGCCAACGGGCTTCTCGCTGAGTAAGCTGCAGCTTCTGATCGGACAGTAGAATGTCACTGCCAGCGCTCCAGCGTTTGGCAATGCTTTCTTGTTCACTGTTGGGTACGGCCTTGAGTGTGGCGTTGATGATGCCTAGCAGGGGCGAGTTGTCCCGACGCACTGCAAAGCTGAATCCATGGGCTTCGTGTTTGCCAAAATTGGCCATCTTGATGTTTTTCAGGTACCCCTTGTTGATCATGTAATGGGTCGACACAGTGTCCCCCAGAAAAATATCCGCCTGATCGAAAGCCACGGCATTAATGGCATTTTGATAGGACGGATAAGACTGGATGATTGCCTGGGGATAAAGCGCCTTTACTTCCTCCTGGGGCAGATAGTGGTACACCATACTCAAGCGCAAACCGGCGAGGCCTTGGGAGAGTGAGCGTGTTTCTCCCTCTCGGGTCACCAGTACGGGTTGGTCGATGGCATAGGGAATGGAAAGTACAAGGTGCTGGTTCGCGGCCTCAAAGCCGTTGGAAGTACCCAGCAGGTCAATCTGGCCGTCCTCGAGTGCCTTGATGGCTGCTTCTCTGGAGGCAAAGCGCTGGATCCTGATCGACAGCTTGAGGGCTTTGCGCAGAAGGCCGGCGTAATCTGCGGTGAGGCCTTCGTAGTCCCGACCGCTATCGGTCATGTCGAACGGTGGATAGTCGGCAGCAGAGGTGCCGATCACGAGTTCGCGCTTATTTTGCAGCCAGTATCGTTGAGTGTTGTCCAGGGGGACTTCAATGTGGCCGGAACTCGAGCGGCTGAGCAACGTAAGGGTTTCACTGCGGACCGGGGCGGCCAGCACGGGCACGCACAGAACTAACCCCGCAAAAAGTGACAGGTACTTGATTAATCGTGCGGGCATCCTGTTTTTCATACAAGACCATTACGTTTTGCCAGCTCGATAAGTTCCACCAGCGAATGGGCTTTCAGTTTTTGCATGAGGCGCTTTTTGTAAGTGCTCACGGTTTTGTTGCTTAAAAACATGCCGGCTGCAATGTCCTTGTTTGTTTTGCCTTGTGCGAACAGCTTCAGAACCATAAGTTCCCTGTCGTTGACAAGTTTGAATAACTCGATTTCAGATGAGTTGTTGTGATCGTTTGTTTCAGAAGTCAATGCCTGGCTTGGAAAATAGTTGTAGCCAGAAAATACCGCTTTTATTGCACTGGTAAGCTCACTCAGCTCTTCTTGTTTGCACACATACCCGGCTGCACCGGATTGCATGCAGCGCATGGCGAAAAGTGTCGGTGACTGCGATGTGAGAACCAGCGTCTTGAGGGCTGGGCTTATTGAGCTGAAGCGTGACAGCACTTCCAGGCCATCGAGTTTGGGGATGCTGATATCAAGAATTACCAGATCAGGAGTGCACTCGCGGATCATCTGCATGGCGTCTACTCCATTGTCGGTTTCTCCGACTATTTCATAACCTTCATGTTCTAACAACATGCGAATTGCGAGCCGGATTACAGGATGGTCGTCGACAATAAATACGGTGTTCATATTGATTCCCCATAAGGTGCTGAATAGAAAGCGCGACCTTAGCTCAGATGTAAGAGCTGGGGCAGGAACCGGGGAGCCTACAAACGTAGTATGGGAATTATCCTACGCAAAATAAGGCGATGGCTCACTAAATACACAAGGGGAGAGGCGTATTTAAATGCGCGTTTAAAGATTTTTTGAGTTTAACGCTGGGCGCGCGAGTATATTTCTTTCTTGTGTATGGAAAAGTCTTACTTGCTACTTCATGTGGTAAACATAGTGTTTGATCAAGTGGAGCTGCGTGCCCTCCCTGTTTGGCAGGGGAGGGCAGCGGTTGTCAGGCGGGGGGTGGAGTGACCTGTCATTGCTCTGGCCATTTCAGTGGCATAACTGTCGGTCATGCCGGCAATAAAGTCGTTGATGCGCATAAACGATCGATGTAATGGCCACTGTGGGTCGGGAGCATTGTTGCCCAGCAAATCGAGGATTCGACGGTTTTTGAACGATGGGGTACGACCGCAATGCTGCGAAAGCGCGGCGCCACAGAATGCATTGAGGAGGATTTCCAGGGACGTATAGGCATCCATTTCATGCAAGGTTTTGCATTTGTCCTGGAAGATTTTTTTGCGTGCCATGTCTTTGTTGTCCAGCACGCAACGTGGCCGTGCCGTGCATATGCTCGACCAGATCCCCTGGTGCCAGCAGTGCTTGCTGTTGTTCGACAAAAGCCCGGGCAGCGGCGTTGGTCAGATGTTCGATGGCCTTGCCGCGCAGTATTGCCCGTTTTCGCCGTCGTGAGTCGTTGGGGCCAAGCAGGCGAAAAGTTTCAGGCAAATCATCGCCCACCAGGTTCAGCAGCAGGGACTCGACACATGGAGAAGCTGCGTTTGCGTTTGGGAACCTCTCTTGGTGATAAATGGACAAGGCTAGTTACATCATTGCAGTTTTGGATATTTTGAAGAGGCCATGATCTGCCGTTGAGGGTCTTCAGGTTTAGAGTATATATGTGTTTGGTGGGTTGGTTTATGTAAGGTTTTCCTTAAGTAATAAGTGTTTTTTATGTGCGGTGAACTCTATTTACTTCCTGTTGACTGGCTATAGGCGGCAAAATACCCAGTTCCTTTTGTTTAGTCAGGTTGGGCTGTTAGGGGGGTGTTTATAAGTCGTGATTTTTCTCTAACTGTTATAGCTTGTCGAGTGAGCTGGGGTGTTTGTAATCTGTACTTTAGTCAGGGGGGGATGCTAGCTGTAAGGGGTTGTTAAATTTCCTGTTGCTGTTTGTCTGTCAGGTATAGCAGTGGAGAAGTTATTAGCAGGTTGTGAATTTATTTTTGTGTAGGGGGTAGTGGCATTTTACAATCAATCGTTTTGTGATAGGATTTGTCCGTTCTAGCGTTGATTGGTTTATGCAATCTATTAAATGGAAAAGGAAAAAATGGATAAAATTATAAGTGTTGTATTTGCGTCGTTGATTGCGGTTTCGTCGTTTGCAGCATCAGCAGAAACCTTTGAGCGAGTAGAACTTGATAAAGATAGAACCAGTGTTCAGTACGCAGGCCCTATTAAGTCAGTCACTAAATCGCTTGAAGGTTATAAGTGGCTTGGTCAATCAGATGACATGAATGGTGGCGTGGTTTTTGAACCCCATGTAAATAATAGTTTTGGTAAAAATGACACTGAAACGGGTGGGGCTATAATGGTAAGAGCTACTTACTACCTTTATGATAAGCCGGTTAAAGAAGCTTTGATGATTGCCCGTCAAAGCCAAGTTGCGGGGTTTGTTGAGTTTTATAGTTTGGACTCAAGAGAGCTTCAACTTCACATAAGAATGGTGGGTGCTGACACCTTTCAAGCTTTTTCTAGCGATGACCAATATTAAAATCCAGCGAAAAACCTAATGACTTACAAAAAAGTTGAAGAGTTTAATAAGAGTAATTATAAAGACAAGCTTAAATCCGCGAGAGATAGTGGTATGATTTTCTAGTAAAGAGAGATAAGAAGGGCTAATCGAGCAGTCTTGTTTATTGTTTAAAGCTTTATTGGGCTGTGTAGCCGATTAACTAAAAAGGAGAGATAAGTGAAAATAATTGGATTGTGCTTCGCAGTAGTATTGGCTACTTCATCTTCTGTTGCTAGTGCAGAAACATTTGAGCGTGCAGAACTTGATAAAGATAGAACCAGTGTTCAGTATGCTGGACCTATCAAGTCAATCACTAAGGCTCTTGAAGGTTACAGATGGCTTGGTCAATCAAAAGACATGAATGGTGGTGTGGTTTTTGAACCTTATGTAAACACTCGTTTCGGTAAAAATGACACTGAAACGGGTGGGGCTATAATGGTAAAAGCTACTTACTACCTTTATGATAAGCCGGTTAAAGAAGCTTTGATGATTGCCCGTCAAAGTCAAATTCCGGGATTTGTTGAGTTTTATGGTTACGAATCGAGAGAACTTCAACTGCATATTCGGATGGTTGATGACAGCACCTTCCAAGCATTTGCAAGCGATGACGAATATCGTAAGCCGGACAAGTTAATGACTTACAATAAAGTTGAGAAATTCAATGAGAGTTATTACAAGGATCAGTTGGAGTCGGCAATGGATGACGGTACATTTTTTTAATAAATAAGTATAAAAAAGACTATTTAGATAGTCTTTTTTTGTATTCGTATTTAAATTGGTGGCATTGTTTGTGTCGTAGGTGGATGGCTATTGTTCGGGTTGATGCTCGGGCTTTGCGATAATATAAGTTGATACGGGTTAAAGTGTGTTTTGAAATATTGTTTAAGTAAGCTATGCTGGATGTTGTATAAATGGTTTGAGAGGTAAGCATGGGAAGCATGAGTTGGGACAAGTTGCTGAATAACACCCGTCTTGGCGGTCGTCCTCCTAAATCTGAGCTAGGCCGTTCACCTTTCCACTCAGACCACGACAAGGTTATTTTCTCCGGAGCTTTCAGACGCCTTGCCAGAAAGACTCAGGTTCATCCTCTTGCCACTAATGACCACGTTCATAACCGTCTCACACATAGCTTGGAAGTGGCTTGTGTAGGCCGTACCCTGGGGGTGAGAGTAGGCCAGGAACTTCTGAATGAAAGACTTATTCCTGAGCAACATTCAGCTTCTGATATTGGTGATATTGTCCAGACTGCTTGTCTCGCTCATGACATTGGCAACCCTCCCTTTGGGCATACAGGTGAAGAAGCTATTCGTCACTGGTTCACCAATGATGTTGGGGCGAAGATAATAGAGCAATTGCCTTTTAATGAAGCTACTGATTTACGTAGATTTGAAGGCAATGCACAAGGGTTTAGGGTTTTAACGACCTCGGAATATCATCCCTATGAAGGGGGGATGCGTCTTACTTATGCGTCGCTTGGCGCTTTCATTAAGTATCCTTGGCTTGCTGGTGATGCTGTTAATGGGCAAAGACCTATTCAGAACAAATATGGTATTTACTGTTCTGAATTGGGTTTGTTCAATGAAGTGGCGGACGCTACTGGCTTGTTAAAGCTGGGTGATGGTTGGCGGTGTCGCCATCCACTGGCTAACTTGATGGAAGTGTCTGATGATTTTTGCTACGCCATTCTTGATTTAGAGGATGGTGTAGAGATGGGTATCCTTGAGTGGGATAAGGTCTTTGAAATACTGTGCCTTGTCCTTGATGATCACCAGAAGAATCAGTTAGTCAAAGAAATTCAAGGCATGAAGGTTGGCCGTAGGCTCTCTATGATTCGTGGGAAAGTTATTTCAGCTTTTGTAGATGCTGGAGCGACTGCTTTCATGAATAACCATAATGAAATCATGACTGGCAAGGTTCTAGGTATTTTAGAACTTTGTGATAAGAATGTCCGTGAGTGTGTAGCCGCCGCCAAAGGTCTTGCGCGTGATGAAATCTTCCAGCATCCCAGGAAGGTTGAGTTAGAAATAGGGGCTTATAGCACTATATCTACGCTGTTAAACGTTAGCTGCTCTGCTGCTTTGGAATATGTCAGAAAGGGCGGTGTAGCTGATTCGAAGACGAGAAGGGTGGTAGAGCTTCTTGGGCTGGACTTGAATAATTTAGACGCCAGTGGGGGTGTTTCCAAGGAGTACGGTGCAATGATGCAGGTTCTGGATTACGTGAGTGGCATGACCGATAACTATGCCATGCACTTGGCTCGACAGTTTAATGGTATGGGCGGGGAACGTTGAGCCTGCGTGTACATATTAGGCAGCTGTTTTATTATGTGATTGCAAATGTGCTTTTCATTGAAAAGGCCACTTAAGTGGCCTTTTGTATCACAGTTCAGCTTTTAGTTTGTCGAATTCATTTTTTATTTCGCGAAGCATTAACTTGCGTCCCTCATTTGCTTTGGAATTTCCAATAATGGCAGAGATGGAAAATCCAACGGCAGTAAGGGCTGTTCCTACTACATAGCCAAACCATCCTTTGGCAATGTATACGCTAAGGGCAGTAACTGCGAGTCCGGCGGCGACAACAATTTTGTTGCCGTTATAGGTTTTGAATTCCCCGTGCTCGTAATACGTTTGCGTAACTGCAAGTGAGGCCAGGCTAAAAAATGTGCCTACGCCCGGCAATGCAAACATTATAAAGTCTTGAAAAGTAAAAGTTTCTCTTTCGCTAATATACCCGAGTGTGTAAATCTCTCCATTCGGGGTCACTTGATAGGCGACTGGTTCACCACTTTTAAAAGCCATTAGAATTTTTTTGCCAACAGGAGCATGTAAACTCTCGTCAATGAGGATCGCTGGCAGCAAGTCACCGTTCTGAAACTCAAGCAATGCCTCAAGCTTGACATGAGTTCCTATATTGTTACTAACTGAAACGTTGTTGCCTTGCTTAGTGGTTGTAACTGAGCCACTTGTGTGGGAGGTGACTGTTTTGTCCCTTAAAATGACTGCTGCACAATCGAACGCGGGCCTTCTACTCATGGCTATTCCTTAGCTTGCTAGCAATAAAAAAACGACTAACTCAAAAAATTAAGCGGGAGGCTGGCCTAATGCCATTATTTGATGAGGGCCAGGAACTTATCAAATTTCCAAAGCCTGATCAAGCGGCTGTAGAGGCTTCATTCTTTTATGCGTTCGTTAGAGGCTAACAGGATAGGGTTTCGCTGCTGCGCCAGAGGCGTAGAGCAGGTGACTTATAGGCAGGCGATGGCTAGTGTCTTTGTTTTGCTGGTGATGCAAACAACCGTAAATCCCTAGTCAGTTCGAACGGGCTGTTCGAAGGGTGGTGTATCGGCTCTATAATTGTCCTGACAAAAACCGAGGTTATTCCTAAGTGGTACAATTTCGTCTTCTTGTTCTTATATATTCTTATTTGTAACTAGTTGGCTGTTGACCCTGTAATAAGGTCGTTTTTGGCTGCGGAGCCTAAATACAGTTCGCTCGGTAGCAGCCGAACCGGTGCTTCTTGTCACCCAGGGAGCGGCCGACGCAACTGACTTCGAGGGAGTGGGTGAGGCGGGTGTGGATATGGTCGTTGCTGTTGACCGGATGGACCTGTGTTTTGCGCCCCAGCAGCTTCTCGTTTCAGAACGGATGACGCAAGTGGAGGCATGATCAGGGGCGCCATCTGTGGCAGCGGGCTTGCTCACGATGCAGGCAGCGCGGTGTTTCAGTCAAACCGCGTCGATGCCATCGCGAGCAAGCCCGCTCCCACAGAAGGAGGGGGGGAGGCTTTCTGTTCAGGGCTTGCGCGAGGCCTGGATCACCATCTTGATCAGTGGTATCAAGCCAGTGGTCAAGCTGATCCAGCGTGACGTGCCCCCGGTGTTTTTGCTTTTGGCGCCTCTGCCGGTCAGGAACCCGAGCAGGGTGACAATCCCCACACCCCACAAGGGTGCATGCTTGATCCCCAGGGTTTCCTGCCAGTTGCTGGTCATTCCGCGCATTTTTTGCAGGGGTTGCAGCAGTTGTTGCGACTCATGACGAATCTCCTGACGGTGCATTTCCATGCGCAGGCGGATCAAGGTTTTGCGCAACTCCTGGCGTGAAGCATTTTTCGGCAATTCAGGCAGGCTCATGGCAACAAACGCTCGCGGTCTTTGGCCAGCTCTTCAAGCGTGGCATTGAAAGGAGAGGATTCATCGAATATCGCGGCGTTGAGGCGCAGCCCGCAGAACACCGCGGCCAGTGTATAAAACACACAAAGCCCGATAATGCCGGGGATGCGGTAGCTGTCCCAGAGCAGGATCATCACCAGCGCCGACAGTCCGATCAGCAGCAACAGCGCGAACACCAGTGCCAGCCCGGCAAACAACAACAGGCTGACGGTGCGTGCCTTCTGCTCTTGCAGTTCGATGCCCAGCAATTCGACATGGCTGTGCAACAGACCCAGGAATGCGGCACCCAAGCGCCGCGGTGAGGAACGGGGGGAACCGGATTCGTCTGTCATATCAGCGCCGGGTTGCCAGCAGGCCCAGAACAAAGCCGATACCGGCCGCGATGCCCACAGACTGCCAAGGGTTTGCCTGCACATAATCTTCGGTGGCCACCACAGCCGCCTGACTGCGGTCTTTCAACGATTCCTTGGTTTCTTCCAGGGTTGCGCGGGCCTTGAACAGGCTGTCCTTTATCTGGGCGCGCAGTTCTTCAGCCTGGTCACCGGCCAGGGACGCGGTGTGTTCCAGCAACTTTTCGGCATCGAGTACCAGCGTCTGGAAATCGGCCATCAGGATTTCTTGAGCATTCTTTGCTGTTTTACGGGCCATGATTCACTCCATTAGTGGCTTGATAATCGTTCGAGTGTAGGCCTTCGGTGAAGGTTCACTCGTTTCCTTGGCATTGCTTACGCTGTTGGATGGGCAATGCCAGAGATGTCTTTTGTGTACAGAGGCAAAACCTTACCTTAAATCAGTCGTTTTCGCGGGGGATTGCAGCTTCCCGCGCGTCTTCGCTTTCAAAACAGCCTTCGAGCAGGTGATAGCGGTCATGGCGTACCTGGTCGACCCGGCGTTGCACGATTTTTTCTGACAGGCCCAGCAAAATCAAGGCATGGGAGGCGAGCATCAGGCTCGACTCGAGCAATTCCGGTACCACTTCAGTTGCCCCGGCGGCCTTCAGCTCGGTGAGCTGGCTGTCATCGCGGGTCCTGACCAGGATAGGCACTTCGAGGGTAATCAGCCGGGCTTCCTTGAGTACGCTCATGGCCACCTCGGTGTTGTCCACGGCAATCACCAGCAGTCGCGCACGATCCAGGCCTACAGCGCGCAGCAGATCACCCCGGCGGGCGTCGCCGTAGTGCACGCAGCTGTCCGCTTTAGCTGCTTCCTCAATGCGATCGGGGTCGTAGTCCAGCGCGACAAAGTCCTTGTGTTCGCTGCGCAGGAAACGGCCAATGGACTGGCCCACGCGGCCATAGCCGCACATCACCACGTGCCCGTGCAGTTCGGCGTTTTGGCTGGCGATTTCTTCCAGCTCCGCCTCTTCATAGGATTGCCGGTGCAGGCTGGCTGCGATAAGTGGCGCGGCGCGCAGCAGCAGGGGTGTCAGCAGCATCGAGCAGAACGTGGCGGCCAGCAGATAGGCAGCCATATCCGCCGGGATCAGCGAGTTGCTCTGCATCTGCGCCATCAGGGCAAAGCAGAACTCACCGCCCTGGGCCAGGGCCAGGCCACTGCGCCAGGCGGTTTCTCCGTCGCTGCCACGCAACTTGACCAGAATCGCGACCACGGCACCCTTGATCAGCATCAGGACCAGGGTCAGGCCTAAAATCAGGAAACCGTGGTGAATGAAAAGCTGCAGGTCGATCAGCATGCCGATGCTGACGAAAAACAGACCCAGCAGAATGTCCCGGAAAGGTCGGATATCGGCTTCAATCTGGTGTCGATAGTGGCTTTCACCCAGTAGCATGCCGGCCAGGAAGGCGCCGAGCGCAGGGGACAGGCCCAGCAGGTGGGTGAGCCAGGCGGTGAGCAGCACGATCACCAGCGCCAGCAACACAAACAGCTCTGCCGAGCGCGACGCCGCCACCTCGTGGAACAGGCGCGGCAGCAGGAAGCGACTGGCAAACAGCAGCCCCAGAAACAGGATCACAGTCTTGCCCAAGGTAACCGGCAAGGCCCAATACCAGGCCTGGTCGCTGCTGCCGGCGAACACCGGCACCAGGGTCAGCAACAGTACCGCGACCACGTCCTGAAACAGCAGTACGCCAATGGCATTCTGACCGTGACGGCTGAAGATTTCCCCCAGGCTAGTCAGCTCTTTACTTACGATCGCCGTGGATGACAGGGCGAGTCCGGCACCGAGCAGGAACGCGCCGTTAAGGCTCATGCCAAAGGCATACAGCAGGCCGCCCAGCGCCACTGCCGAACACAGCACTTGCAGGCTGCCCAGGCCAAATACCACCCGACGCAGCTTGAGCATCTTGGGCAGCGAGAACTCCAGCCCCAGGGAAAACAGCAAAAACACCACTCCAAGCTCTGCCAGGTCAGGCAGGTCGGGGCTGTCATTGATCCAGTCGAGGGCGGTGGGACCTACAAACAGGCCGACACACAGGTAACCCAGCACCGGCGGCAGCTTCAGGCGCCGGAACAGGGCAATGACCACCAGTGACGAGGCAAGGATGATTAACAGATTGGCAAACACGAAAGGCTTCCTTGGCAGGTCGGGAAAAAGGTCGCGAGCATCCGGCAAATACGAAGGTCTGTCGCTGATGTGGGTCAAGCGTAGTCGCAAGCAGGGGAATAGAGCGATTGTATTGGCAAATCAGGCATACGGCTGCGGCTATCTGCTACGGGTCGACGTCACCGGGCCAGGCTCTTAAGATAAACACTTTATTTCTAAGGTCGTTATTTATGCCTCCCGAATGCCAATTGTTCGGCACCCTGGGTTGTCACCTGTGTGAACTGGCCGAAGCGGTTTTAATGCCCTTGGTCGAGCATGGGTTGATGGTCGAGCTGGTCGATATTGCTGACAGCGACTCGTTGTTTGAAAGCTACGGCTTGCGTATTCCGGTATTGCGCCGGGTCGATACGGGCCAGGAGTTGGGCTGGCCGTTTGATACTGCGCAGGTGGTCAATTTTCTTGGATAAACCTGCATAATCACCGGCTGCATTTTCCGCTCGAGACCCTTTATGTCGTCCCAGCCTTTCATCGCCGCCGAGCATCAAGCCAGTACCTTGCACCTGCCGCCAGGCAGATGGTTGACGGTGCTCGACTGCCTGAGTGAACACTTCAGTGCCATCAGCCGCGAACAGTGGCTTGACCGTATCGCCCGTGGCCGGGTGCTGGATGCCGACGGTGCGCCTATCAGCCCGCAGCTGGCGTACCGGGAAGGCCTGCGCATTCATTACTTTCGCGAAGTGCCCAACGAAACGCCCATTCCGGTGCAGGAAACCATCCTGTATGCCGATGAGCATCTGGTGGTGGCGGACAAGCCGCACTTCCTGCCGGTGACCCCGGGCGGTGAGTATGTCGAGCAAACACTGCTGCGGCGCTTGATCCGCACCCTGGGCAACCCCCATCTGGTGCCCCTGCACCGTATCGACCGGCACACGGCGGGCCTCGTGCTGTTTTCTGCCAATCCGGACACTCGTTCGGCGTATCAGTCGTTGTTTCCCACGCGCAAGATCGACAAACGCTATGAGGCCATTGCTCGCGCATTGCCTGAACTTGAGCTGCCGCTGGTGCATAAAAGCCGCCTGGTGGAGGGCGAGCCTTTTTTCCGCATGAAAGAAGGGCCGGGCGTCAGCAATACCGAGACCCTGGTCGACGTTTGTGAGAAAAACGGTGAGTTGTGGCGTTATGCGTTGTACCCCGTCACCGGGAAAAAGCATCAGTTGCGGGTGCATATGGCGGCGCTGGGGGCAGGGATATGCAATGACCCGTTCTACCCGGACGTGATCAGGGACGCTGTCGATGACTATGCCGAGCCGCTGAAACTGCTGGCCCAGAGTTTGCGCTTTGTTGATCCGCTCACGGGAGAAGCACGCTTGTTCGAGAGCAGGATTCATCTGGACTGGTAAAACAAAACCCGCACTAGGCGGGTTTTGTTTTAAGTCCAGAGAGCGGTATTACAGCTCTTTAACGGTACGAATCTGGTCTTTGTTGATGCGGGTTTCTTTACCGTCCAGTTGCTTGAACTGGTAGAAGCCTGAGTCGTCATCGTATTTTGGCGCGTCGACAGTCTGGATTTCGCGACCGTCGTTCAGGGTGATCACCGAAGGCGAGGAGCAGCCGGCAAGGGCGGCCATGCCAGCAGCGAGCATCAGGGCGGCGAGAGTCCGGTGAGTCATTGTGTATCTCCAACAAGTGAATGTGCTGTTAATGATTACTGTCCTTGAGACGTATACATCGTCTGCAAGTTCCATTGCTAGCCCCAGGCAGACACTGGCGCGGATTATTTCAGCCAGTCCGGGGTATTGAAATTGGCCAGCCGCGGGTCATTTTCGGCGCATTGCCAGGCCCGTGCATTGAGCTGGAGCATGATTTTGCGCGGGCTGCGTTCACCTGCCTGCCAGGCTGCCTCGAATGCATCTTTCAGGGCTGTGGGGATCACGCACAACAGCGGTTCCCAGTGCTCCCCGTGGCGCACCATCAGCGGCTGATCGGGATGTTGAGCGGCAGCGCCCAGCAGGGCATCGAGCAACCCGCGGTCGATTTTCGGTACATCGCAGGGCAACACCAGCAAGTGTGAGTGGCGGGCCACGGCCAGCCCGGCGCGGATCCCCGCCAACGGCCCGGCAAAGTCATCATTGCCATCACTGACCAGTTGATCGGCCAGGCGGGTGTACTGTTCGTGGTTGCGATTGCACGAAATGATCAGGTCATCGGTCAGCGGGCGGGTGACGCGCTGGGCATACGCGATCAGCGGCTGACCCTGCCATCTCACCAGCCCCTTGTCCTGACCGCCCATGCGCTGGCCACGGCCACCTGCCAGCAGCAAGATGGAGCATTGAAACCGGTTCATATGGAACTCCGCGCAACCAGGCAAAAGAAGCGCTGTGATATAACACCGGGCTGTTTCTCCTACAACTGGACCTCGTCTATGAAAGCCAAGGTTGATGCACCTTTCGTACCTTTGAATATCGCCGTTCTTACCGTCAGTGACACTCGAACCCTGGAAACGGACACTTCGGGTCAGGTTTTTGTCGATCGCCTGCGTGATGCCGGGCACAACCTGGCGGCACGGGTGTTGCTCAAGGATGACCTGTATAAAATCCGCGCCCAGGTCGCCACCTGGATCGCCGACGATGGGGTGCAGGTGGTGCTGATTACCGGCGGCACAGGTTTTACTGCACGGGACAGCACGCCAGAAGCCGTCAGTTGTCTGCTGGACAAGCAAGTAGATGGCTTTGGTGAACTGTTCCGCCAGATCTCCGTGGCCGATATCGGCACTTCGACCGTGCAGTCCCGGGCTCTTGCCGGCTTGGCCAACGGTACGCTGGTGTGCTGCCTGCCAGGTTCGACCAACGCTGTACGCACCGGTTGGGACGGGATATTGGCCGAGCAACTGGATTCCCGTCATCGCCCCTGCAACTTCGTCGCCCACTTGAAGCAGGCACCGGCCTGTGAAACCCGTGGATAAGCCGGGCCGAACTGGCGCGCTGATGCCCGTCGAGGTGGCACTTGAGCGTTTGCTGGCACTGGCTGAGTCGGCGCCGATCCTTGACACCGAATCGGTTCCGGTGGGCGCAGGGGATGGCCGCGTACTGGCCCACGACTTGATTGCAAGCCTTGATCTTCCCCCTTGGCCCAACAGTGCAATGGACGGTTATGCGTTGAACCTGGGCGACTGGTCCGGGGATCCGCTAACCGTTAGCCAGCGAATTTTTGCCGGTACTGCCCCGGAGCCACTGGCGCCAGGCACCTGTGCACGCATTTTTACTGGTGCCCCGGTACCTGCGGGCGCGGACTGCGTCGAAATGCAGGAAAATACTGTGGTGCAGGCCGACGGACGAGTGGTATTTACCCATGCCTTGCGTGCAGGTCAGAACATTCGTCCTAAAGGGCAGGAAACCACCATTGGTGAGGTAGTCCTTACTGCGGGGACGCGCTTGGGGCCGATCGAGCAGGGGCTGGCAGCATCCCTGGGCTGCGCCGAGCTGCGAGTCATGCGACGGGTCAAGGTGGCGGTGTTATCCACTGGCGATGAACTGATCGAGCCCGGGCAGCCGTTGGGCCCGGGGCAAATCTACAACAGCAACCGCATAGTGCTGTGCAGCTGGTTGGCGCGCATGGGTTGTGAAGTGGTCGATGGGGGGATTCTGCCTGATGACTTGCCCGCCACCCGCCAACGCTTGGGTGAGTTGGGAACGGTTGACCTGATTTTATCCACCGGCGGAGTGTCGGTCGGTGAGGCAGACTTTTTGGGCATTGCGTTGCGCGAAGAGGGCGAGCTGGCGCTGTGGAAATTGGCAATCAAGCCGGGCAAACCCCTGACCTGCGGGCATTTTCGCGGTGTGCCGGTGATCGGCCTGCCAGGTAACCCTGCCTCGACTCTGGTGACGTTCGCGTTGCTGGCAAGGCCTTATCTGCTGCGCCTGCAAGGCGTGCAGGCTGTCGAACCGCTGAAGTTCCAGGTGCCTGCAGGATTTGTCTGGCCCAAGCCGGGCAATCGACGCGAGTACCTGCGCGGGCGTTTGGAGCAAGGGCGTGCGGTGATTTACAAAAACCAGAGTTCAGGCGTGTTGCGCAGCGCGGCATGGGCTGAAGGGCTGGTGGAAGTCCTTGAGGATTGCACCCTGGCCGAAGGCGACCGGGTGGGGTTTATCCCGTTGAGTGAAGTGCTGGGCTAGCACTGTTGCGTCACCCGTGGGGGCGGGCTTGCTCGCGATTGCGGGTGATCGCCATCGCGAGCAAGCCCGCTCCCACAATGATCTCAGACAGGCGCGCGCCCATAGATATCAGTCAGGCGCACGATGTCGTCTTCGCCCACATACTCGCCGCTTTGCACTTCGATCATGACCAGTTCAGCCTCCCCGGTGTTGCCCAGCCGGTGTGGGCTGCCGGGTTTGATAAAGGTGGACTCGTTGGTTTCGAGGGTGAAGTCCAGGCCATCATTGTTCACTTCGGCCCTGCCACTGACCACGATCCAGTGTTCGCTGCGCCGTTGGTGCACCTGCAGGGACAGCGCGGCTCCGGGCTTGACCACGATGCGTTTGATCTTGAACCCCGGACCTTCCTCCAGCACGGTGTAGGTGCCCCACGGGCGGGTCACAGTGCGGTGCAGGCGATAGGCGTCGTGGCCCTGGAGTCTGAGTGTTCGGGCGATGTGCCTGACGTCCTGGCTGCGTCGGGCGTCGGCCACGAGCAGAGCATCCGGCGTATCGATAATGATCAGGTCGTTTAGTCCGACCCCGCCCACCAACCGTTTCGGCGAATCGATGTAGCAGTTGTGTACATCGTGCAGTACGTTTTCGCCAGTACACTGGTTGCCATTGGCGTCGGCCGGGGTCAGCTCGCGCACCGCCTGCCATGAGCCTATGTCACTCCAGCCCAGCTGGCAGGGCACCACGGCAACTTTTTGCGAGCGCTCCATCACGGCGTAGTCTATGGAGATATCGGGCACCAGGGCGAAACTCTGGCTGTCCAGTTCGAGGTGGCGTTGTTGTTTGCCCTCAAACATCTGGCTGTGATCAAGGCAGTGGGTCACGGCATCCAGTACCAGAGGCGCATGGGCCCTGAATTCTTGCAGTACGCTGTCGGCGCGCATGCAGAACATGCCGCTGTTCCACAGATGCAGGCCGCCGTCGAGGTAGCCCTGGGCCGTTTTGGCGTCCGGTTTTTCAACAAACTGCGCCACTTCAAAGCCATCCTGGTTCAGCTTCTGGCCTTTTTCTATATAACCAAAGCCGATTTCGGCCCGGGTTGGCAGTATGCCAAAGGTCACCAGCCAGCCCTCGTCGGCCAGTTTGCGGGCGTTGTCGACGGCCCGGCCGAAGGCGGCAATATCGGTGATCAGATGGTCGGCGGGGAGCACCAGCAACTGCGTATCACCGCCGTAGCGCCGCGCAATCTGCAAGGCGGTTGCGGCAATCGCCGGGGCAGTATTGCGGCCAAATGGCTCGAGGATAAAGTCCAGTTCGATGTCGTCCATGCTCTGTGCGCGGTAATCATCAAGCGTGCGAAAAAACACCTCCCTGTTGGTTACGGTCAGCAACGGGCCAACGTCACGCAGGCCGGTTGCGCGGGCAAAGGTCTTTTGCAGCAGGCTCTGACCATCGGGCAGGCACATAAAGGGCTTGGGCATGGCCTCGCGCGACACTGGCCATAGCCGGGTGCCAGCGCCACCGGCGATGATGCAGGGAACCAGTGTGCTCATACAGAACGCCTCTAGAATCATTGGACAACTTACAGGGGTTGAAGTCTGACCGGTTCTGCGCTTTTGATCGAGCCGTGAAGGTTAAATCACGGGTGCATGGGCCTTTTCGGTCTGGCTGTTGTCCAAGCAATCAGACCGTTATGTCGAGGGATGGAATATGAGTGCAGGTAAGGCTTTTTTGATTTTGCACGGCAAGCAGGCGCTCAACGAGGACGTGCGCGCTGCCGTTGAGCAGCAGCGGGCGGCGGGGTGGGAACTGGCGGTGCGGCTGACCTGGGAGGCCGGGGATGCGCAGCGTCTGGTACGCGAGGCGCTGGAGGGCGGCTACACCCGGCTGATTGCCGGTGGCGGCGATGGCACTTTGCGTGATATTTGCGAGGCGATGGCACTGGCCGATACCGAGGCCAGTCTGGTGCTGTTGCCGTTGGGCACCGCCAATGACTTTGCCCGGGCGGCCGGTGTGTCCCTGGAGCCCGCTCAAGCCCTGGCCTTGCTCGATGTGCCAGCCTGTCCCATCGATCTGGGTGAAGTCGACGGCCAGTTGTTTTTGAACATGGCCACCGGTGGCTTTGGTAGCCAGGTCACGGCCAATACCTCCGAAGACCTGAAAAAGGTCCTGGGCGGCGCTGCCTATCTGTTTACCGGGCTGTCGCGCTTTACTGAGCTGCACGCGGCCTATGCCGAGCTACAAGGGCCGGACTTTCACTGGCAAGGCGAGTTGCTGGCGCTGGGCATCGGTAACGGTCGTCAGGCCGGGGGCGGGCAAGTCCTGTGCCCTGAGGCGCTGGTCGATGATGGCATGCTGGATATCAGCATTTTGCCTGCACCCACGGAAATCGTCGGCACGCTCAAAAGCCTGATGACCGAAGGCTGGGGGCTGGATAACCTGTTTGTCCGCGCGCGTTTGCCCTGGGTCGAGATCAAGGCCGCCGAAGGGCTGGCGATCAACCTCGATGGTGAGCCGCTTGCGGGCGATGCGATGCGCTTTGCCGTGCGCAAGGGCGCTTTGAAGGTCCACTTACCCCAGGGGTCGCCTTTGCTGGGCCAGTCAGAACTGCGGGTTGGTTGATAGCTAAACGATATCAAGGTCCTGGGAATCCGGCCGATAAGGTCAGGCATCAAGTACCTACCCCAGGAGTTACTCATGGCCGGCATTCTCGACACGGTAGACCAGCGCACTCAACTGGTCGGTGAAAACCGACTGGAACTTCTCATGTTTCGTCTGGCCGGCAGGCAGTTGTTCGCGATCAACGTGTTCAAGGTGCAAGAAGTCCTGCAATTGCCAAAACTGACCTTGATGCCGCACCGCCATCCCCATGTGTGCGGCGTGGTCAACCTGCGCGGTAAAACCCTGCCGGTGATCGACCTGTCCCAGGCCATCGGCATGCGTGCGCTGGTGCCGGGCCCGGACAGCACCATTATCGTCACCGAGTACAACCGCTCGGTGCAGGCCTTCCTGGTGGGCGGGGTTGACCGTATCGTCAATATGAACTGGGAGGCCATCCTGCCTCCACCCGCCAGTGCCGGGCGCAGTCATTACCTGACGGCCATCAGTAAGGTCGAGGAGCAATTGGTCGAGATCATCGACGTGGAAAAAGTTCTTGCCGAAATCGTGCCGTACAACGCCAAAGTCTCGCGCGAGAAGCTTGCCGATCCGATCTTCGAGCAAGTGCGCGGGCGTGAAGTGCTGCTGGTCGACGATTCCAGTGTAGCGCTGGCGCAACTGCGTGAAACGCTTTCGCAACTGGGGGTCAAGATGCATATCGCCAGCGATGGTTTGAAGGCGCTGAACATGCTCAAGGGCTGGGCCGATACAGGGCAGGTAATGACCGACAAGTTGCTGATGATCTTCACCGATGCCGAAATGCCGGAAATGGACGGTTACCGGTTGACCACTGAAATCCGTAATGACCCGCGTTTGCGCGCGCTGTATGTGGTGTTGCATACCTCGTTGTCCGGCAGCTTTAACGAGTCGATGGTGAAAAAGGTCGGGTGCGACAATTTTCTGTCCAAATTCCAGCCGGACAAGCTGGTGGATGTCGTACGTCAGCGCCTGATACTGGACCAACAACCTGCATGAAGTCCCGCACCTTTGCATCAGTGATCGGCTCGTATACTGTGGCTTTTTTAACCCCGCAGGGAGCTGAGTCATGCTGCGTCTAAGCGCGCTTTATCGTTTTCCACTTAAATCCGGCAAGGGTGAAAGCTTGCCTCTGGCCACGCTGGACAAGCTGGGGCTGGTGGGCGATCGACGCTGGATGTTGGTGGATGAAGCCAGCGGGCGGTTTCTGACCCAGCGTGCCGACCCCAAAATGAGTCAGCTGTCTGCGCTGTGGAATGTCGCCGGTGGCTTGACCCTGAATGCCGAAGGGTTCGAGGCACTGGAGGTCACAGTGCCGGATGCCGACACCGACCTGCGTGGCGTGACGATATGGCGCGACACCTTGCGTGTACCGGATGCAGGGGATGCTGCTGCTGACTGGCTAAGCCGCTTTGTAGAAAAGCCGGTGCGGCTGGTGCATGTACCACTGCAAAGGGCGCGCACCACGGAGTCGGGCTACGGCCGGGATGATGACCAGGTTGCGTTCGCCGATGGTTATCCGCTTTTGCTGATTGGCCAGGCATCGCTGGATGATATTTCGCACAAGATCGGCCGGCCGATGGACATGCTGCGCTTTCGCCCCAACCTGGTGATCGAAGGCAGCGAAGCCTTTGCCGAAGACGGCTGGAAGCGTATCCGCATCGGCGATGTCGAGTTCCGCGTGGTCAAGTCCTGCTCGCGCTGCATCCTCACTACTGTTGATCCGCATACAGGGGTGCGTGATGAACAGCGCGAACCGCTGGCGACCCTGATGACCTACCGCAAGCAGGAAAACGGCACCATGTTCGGTCAGAACCTGGTTAACGAGGGTAATGGCGTTCTGGAAGTCGGCATGCCGGTAACAATCCTGGAGTAGCCAAGCCCTGTAGCAGCTGCCTCGTTCCTTCGGCAGCTGCTACAGGCTACCTGTCACTGATCATCAAAATAGCGCTCATGCCAGTCCACTACAGGCTGTGGCGCATTGAGCTTTTGCCCGTAGATCACCGAATAAGACAACACGTTCTGCACGTACTGGCGGGTTTCGTCGAACGGGATGCTCTCGATCCACACGTCGAAGCCCAGGTGGTTGGCACCCTTGAGCCACTGGCGCACACGTCCCGGCCCGGCGTTGTAAGCCGCTGAAGCCAGCACCCGGTTGCCGTTGAACTGGCCATGCACCTGGCTCAGGTAAGCGGCACCCAGCTGGATGTTCTTGTCGGGGTTAAGCACTTGCTGCGGCGAGGCCAGCGGGATGCTGAATTTTCGTGCGGTCTCTTTGGCGGTGGCGGGCATCAACTGCATCAGGCCGCTGGCGCCAACGCCGGAGCGGGCGTCATCCATAAAGGCACTTTCCTGACGGGTGATGGCGAATACCCAGCTGGAGTGCAAGCCGCGGAGTTTGGCTTCGCGCACCAGGGTATCGCGGTGGGCCATCGGGAAGCGAATGTCCAGGTCATCCCAGTACTGGGCCTGGCTGATGGTGCGGATAGCCGGGAAATACCACTTGAGGTCGTAAGCCAGCTTGGCCTGGGCGACCATTTCGTCACGGCTGAACAGGCGACTGACGTAATACCACTCACGACGACCATCGACCACCTGGCCGCGGTCATGGAATTCAAGTGCGCGCTGCACGCCTGGCGTATTGCGCACTTTTTTGATCAGTTGCGGGCTGAGCACCAGCGGCCGGTTGTTGAGTTGATAAGGGGTTTGCGCCCGGTCAGCGGCCAGGAACCCGTAGAAATCACGTTCGTTGGCGACTTTTTTGAACAGGACCTGAGCTTGCGGGTTTTTGGGTTCGGCCAGTTCAAGGCTGCGGGCCTGCCAGTAGCGCCAGCGGCTGGTGGTTGCCAAGTCTTGTGGGAGTTTGCGGGTGAGCTGGTAGGCATCTTCCCAGCGGCCCAGACGCAGCAGCAGACGCAGGCGCCACTCGGTGACGGTATTGTCCCGCAGTTCGGGGTCGTACTGGGTCATGATGTCCAGGCCGCGGCTGTCGTAGCGGCGGGCGAACGTCAGGCCGATTTCCCGGGCGATGGCGACTTTTTCATCGCGGGAAAAATGCATGTTGGTGGCGTAGGTGTCGAGCAGGGACGCGGCTTTTTCCGGGTCCTGACGTGCCAGGCGGCGCAGGCCCAGGCCTACGGCGTCAGACATGGCCTCGCTGGCCGGGGCAAAACGTGACGGCTGGCTGAGCATGTCGGGTTTTTGCGCCACGTCAATCATCAGCCGGGCTTGTGGGCCAAGCGTATTGAGGCCGTTGGCGAGTTGCGTGGCCAGGGCGTAATTACGTGCTTCAGCGGCCAGTTTGACCCGCTGCCAGCGTTTTTGCTCGGTCAGCTGGCCTGCCGCGGCCCATTGGCTGAACAGGGCATCGCAGGCGGCCGGTTGCGCCTTGCCGACCATCCAGAGTTTTTCTGCGCTGGCATAACCCTCGGCCTTGCGGTTGTGTTGCAACTCATATTGGCCGTTGAGGCAGTCCAGCTCGGTGAAGTTGAGCTTGGGGTCGTAGTACTTTGCGAAAGTGGCCCAGTCGCCACGGTCTGCCAGCCAGCGCAGCCAGCGCAGTTTCATCCAGTTGGCTTGCGGCAGGTCGCCATGTGCGGCGAGAAACTGTTCGATTTCTGTGTTGCTTGCGGACTTCAGGCGTGCGGTCAACTCGTCATAGGCCAGATACGGCGTAAGCGGGTAGCTGCGCAAGGCTGCGGAATTTTGAAAGTAAGGGCCGGAATCGCCTTTGGCCAGGGCGCGCTTGGCCTGGTCGTAGAGCTGGCGTTGTTGGGTCAGGTCTGCGCCATGGGCGGCTTGCACGGCGCAGCTGGTGAGAAGCAGGCAGGATAAAAAGTTGAAGAGACGACTGCGCATGAGGCTTCCGTACTGATAAAAAACGTGACGAGCGCAGGCCGAACCTGCACTGATTATTTCGTAGCTTAGCCTTTTGCCAGCGACGCGTGAACGTCTTGGCGGCCAACCATAGCAACTTGGCACTAAATGAAGGCAAGACGGCACCGTACAAGAAATACCCGGCCGCCCGGGGGTTCAAATCAGGTAGAATGCGCGCCCAGTTTTTGGAGAAGCTCATGACCCTGCTCAAATTCAGCGATGTGTCCCTTGCTTTCGGCTCTATGCCGTTGTTGGACAAGGTGTCCTGGCAGATCGCCCGTGGAGAGCGGGTGTGCATCATCGGCCGCAACGGTACCGGCAAGTCCAGCATGATGAAGCTGGTTAAAGGTGATCAAAAACCCGATGACGGCTCTGTTTGGCGCGCGCCCGGCCTCAAGATTGGCGAATTGCCGCAAGAGTTGCCGGTTGCCGACGAGCGGACTGTATTCGACGTTGTGGCCGAAGGCCTGGACGGTGTTGGCGAGTTACTGGCCCAGTACCATCACTTGAGCCAGAACATCGTCACCGATGCTGACCTGGACAAGCTGATGCACGTCCAGCAAGACCTCGAAGCCCGTGATGGCTGGCGCTTGCAGCAATTGGTGGACAGCACCCTGAGCCGCCTGCAATTGCCCGCCGACAAAACCCTGGCCGAATTGTCCGGCGGCTGGCGTCGTCGCGTCCTGCTTGCACAGGCTCTGGTTTCCGAACCGGACCTGCTGCTGCTCGACGAACCGACCAACCACCTGGATATCGGCGCAATCGCGTGGCTGGAAGAGGCCCTCAAGGACTTCCAGGGCGCGGTTCTGTTTATTACCCATGACCGTTCATTCCTGCAGAACCTGGCCACCCGGATTCTGGAGCTGGACCGTGGCGGCCTGATCGACTGGAATGGCGACTACGCCAGTTTCCTGGTGCACAAGGAAGCTACCCTGGCCGCGGAAGAAACCGCCAATGCGCTGTTCGACAAGCGTCTGGCTCAGGAAGAAGTCTGGATCCGCCAGGGCATCAAGGCCCGCCGCACCCGTAACGAAGGCCGCGTGCGCGCCCTGAAAGAACTGCGCGTAGAGCGCAGCGAACGTCGCGAGCGTACCGGCAAGGCGAATATCCAGCTGGACACGGCAGACAAGTCCGGCAAGCAAGTGATGGTGCTGGAAAACGTCAGCTTTGCTCACCCGGGTGGTCCGTTCCTGCTCAAGGACTTCTCGATGGTGCTGCAGCGCGGCGACCGTATCGGCCTGCTGGGTGCCAACGGTACCGGTAAAACCACGTTGCTCAAGCTGATGCTGGGCGGCCTGGTGCCAACCGAAGGTACGGTTGAAGAGGGCACGCGTATCGACGTGGCTTACTTCGATCAGCTGCGCCATCAGTTGGATCTGGAAAAAACCGTGATCGACAACGTGGCCGAAGGCCGCGACTTTATCGATATCGACGGCCAGAGCCGTCACGTGCTCAGCTACCTGGGTGACTTCCTGTTCAGCCCTCAGCGTGCCCGCACGCCGGTCAAGGCGCTGTCGGGTGGTGAGCGTGCGCGTCTTTTGCTGGCCAAGCTGTTCAGCAAGCCGGCCAACCTGCTGGTGCTCGATGAGCCGACCAACGACCTCGACGTTGAAACCCTGGAGCTGCTTGAGGAGGTGCTGCTGACCTTCAAGGGCACTGTGCTGATGGTCAGTCACGACCGGGCATTCCTCGATAACGTGGTGACCAGCACCCTGGTTTTCCAGGGCGAAGGCAAGGTTCGCGAGTACGTGGGCGGTTATCAGGACTGGCTGCGTCAGGGCGGTTCACCGCGCCTGCTGGGCGTGACCGAGAGCAAGTCGGGCAAAGCCGACCTCAACTCGGCCGTGGTCGAGGCTGCACCGGCACCTGTGGCTGCTCAGCCTGCTCCTGCGGCGAAAAAGAAACTCAGCTACAAGCTGCAGCGTGAGCTGGAAGCCCTGCCGGCCGATATCGACGCCAAGGAACAGGCCATTGCTGCGGTTGAAGCAGAAATGGCTGACGCTGGTTTCTATCAACTGCCTGCGGCCAAAACCGCGGAAGTGATTGCCAAGCTTGAAACATTGCAAGCCGAGCTTGAGCAGCTGGTTGAGCGCTGGGCCGAGCTGGATGCCTGATTGACCCCGTGCTGAACTGAAAAAGCCCGGCCCTTTTATAAGGGGCCGGGCTTTTTTGTGGTTGCTGCAGATAAACTCAGTCAGGTTTTTTCAGGCTGACCGCCAGCACGTCGCACGGTGCACCATGCAGTACGTCGTTGGCGGTCGAGCCCAGCAGCAGGGCGAGGCCGTGGCGGCCGTGGCTGCCAACCACGATCAGGTCGCAGTTTTGCGCTTTGGCCAGGGCATGGATTTCCTGGCGCGGCTGGCCGTAGTTCAGGTGGCAGTAGTCCTTGTGCAGCTGCGGGTATTTGGCGATCAGGCGTTCAAGGCGTTCCTTGGCCTGGTCGAATTGTTGCTGCTGCAGTTGCGAGAGATCCATTGGCACATCGCCGCCGAACGCCATCGCCATCGGTTCGACGATATGGATCAGTGACAATTTGGCGCCGTTGGCCTTGGCGCTTTCACTGGCGCGGTTGATCACGGGGTCACATTCGTCGGTCAGGTCGACGGCGACCAGGATATGTTCGTAGGGCATGTGGGGTGCTCCTGTAGATGGCGATTAATTATGAGTATGGCCCTTTTCCAGAGCCTTGGTTCAAGTCTGGGTCATGCGTTTATCAAGCAGTGAGAGTACAGATATGACGGTATGGATAGTGGTGTCAATCCTGGCACTGGTTCTGAGTCCCCTGGCGTGGTTGCGCCCGTCCCGGGGGCAAAGTGGTCGGATGGACCTGCGCATGGAGGCGCGGCGCATGGGGTTGTCCATGCAGCTGGCGCCTCAGGAGTGGCCGCACTGGCTTGAGCCGCAACCGCCCGGTTCCTGCGCGCAGTACCACCGTCCGCGCCGCAGTACTAAACCTGATGTTTGGTGCTATTGGCAATCGGCACCGGGAAAATGGCTCAATCGCTGGCAGGAAGAATGCGAGGACGAGCGCCTGCTGGCGCAGTTTCGCAAGCTGCCAGCCAATGTCTACAAGGTTGAGGCCGATAAACAAATGATTGTGCTGGTCTGGGGCGAGAAGGGCGAGGCTCAGGTGCTCAAGGCCATTGACGAGGTGCTCAAGGCGCTGGCATGACCCTTGTGGGGGCGGGCTTCCCGCGATGGAATCGGCCGGGTGTGGCAGACAAACCGCGGCGTCTGAATCCCGAGCAAGCCCGCTCCCACACTTTTCACCTGCAAGGCGCCGCAATGGTTTCGGGCGCTCATAGCGCAGGTGTCTAAACTGACTGCCGGGTCGTTTTGTCATCATTGTTTTGGACAATTGACAATCGATCGCTTTTCCGTGAAGGTGTCGACACCCAAATCAAACGGGCGTATGAATTGAGTGTTTGTCGTGTCGGACGATGCTTGTTCAATCCCGATTATCGCGTTGGCGGGTGTGCCTGGCGGATTGGCAACAGCATTGACGCAAAGGTCAGTGACAGCCAGGCGCTAGCTTCTGACGTGTACTGTTCAGCTTCCATATCCTGGAGATCAGTTGATGATTTACGAAGGTAAAGCCATCACGGTTACGGCTCTTGAAAGTGGCATCGTCGAACTCAAGTTCGACCTCAAGGGTGAGTCCGTCAACAAGTTCAACCGTCTAACCCTGAACGAATTGCGTCAGGCAGTAGATGCGATCAAGGCAGATGCTTCGGTCAAGGGTGTCATCGTTTCCAGCGGTAAAGACGTGTTTATCGTCGGCGCCGACATCACCGAATTCGTTGAAAACTTCAAATTGCCGGATGCCGAGCTGATTGCCGGCAACCTGGAAGCCAACAGAATCTTCAGCGATTTCGAAGACCTCAACGTACCTACCGTCGCTGCCATCAATGGCATCGCGTTGGGCGGCGGTCTGGAAATGTGCCTGGCAGCCGACTTCCGGGTCATGGCTGACAGCGCCAAGATCGGCCTGCCGGAAGTCAAGCTGGGTATCTACCCGGGCTTTGGCGGCACCGTGCGTCTGCCACGCCTGATCGGCGTTGATAACGCGGTTGAATGGATTGCCTCCGGCAAGGAAAACCGCGCAGAAGACGCTCTGAAAGTAGGTGCCGTTGATGCTGCGGTCACCGCTGACAAGCTGGGCGCAGCTGCCCTGGACCTGATCAAGCGCGCCATCAGTGGTGAGCTGGACTACAAGGCCAAGCGTCAGCCGAAGCTGGAAAAGCTCAAGCTCAACGCAATCGAACAAATGATGGCGTTCGAAACCGCCAAAGGTTTCGTGGCTGGCCAGGCCGGCCCGAACTACCCGGCCCCGGTTGAAGCGATCAAGACCATCCAGAAAGCCGCGAACTTCGGTCGTGACAAGGCGCTGGAAGTGGAAGCTGCAGGTTTTGCCAAACTGGCCAAGACCTCCGCTTCAAACTGTCTGATCGGCCTGTTCCTGAACGATCAGGAACTGAAGAAAAAAGCCAAGATCTACGACAAAATCGCCAAAGACGTGAAGCAGGCCGCCGTTCTGGGTGCAGGCATCATGGGTGGCGGTATTGCCTATCAGTCGGCCTCCAAAGGCACGCCGATCCTGATGAAGGACATCAACGAACACGGCATCGAGCAAGGGCTGGCTGAAGCCGCCAAGTTGCTGGTGGGTCGCGTTGATAAAGGTCGCATGACTCCGGCGAAAATGGCCGAAGTACTGAACGGTATTCGTCCTACTTTGTCCTACGGCGATTTCGGCAACGTCGACCTGGTGGTCGAAGCGGTAGTCGAGAACCCGAAGGTCAAGCAAGCGGTACTGGCGGAAGTGGAAAACCACGTTCGCGAAGACGCCATCCTGGCTTCTAACACTTCGACCATTTCCATCAGCCTGCTGGCCAAGGCCCTCAAGCGTCCGGAAAATTTCGTCGGCATGCACTTCTTCAACCCGGTGCACATGATGCCGCTGGTTGAAGTGATTCGTGGCGAGAAGTCCAGCGACCTGGCTGTTGCCACCACCGTTGCCTACGCCAAGAAAATGGGCAAGAACCCGATCGTGGTCAACGACTGCCCGGGCTTTTTGGTCAACCGCGTATTGTTCCCGTACTTCGGCGGTTTTGCCCGTCTGGTCAGTGCCGGTGTCGACTTTGTGCGCATCGACAAAGTAATGGAAAAATTCGGCTGGCCAATGGGCCCGGCGTACCTGATGGACGTGGTCGGCATCGACACCGGCCACCACGGTCGCGACGTGATGGCTGAAGGCTTCCCGGACCGCATGAAAGACGACCGCCGCTCAGCGATCGACGCCCTGTACGAGGCCAAGCGCCTGGGTCAGAAAAACGGCAAGGGCTTCTATGCCTACGAGGCTGACAAAAAGGGCAAGCAGAAGAAAGTCGTTGATTCCAGCGTACTTGAAGTGCTCAAGCCAATTGTTTACGAGCAGCGCGACGTGACCGACGAGGACATCATCAACTGGATGATGATTCCGTTGTGTCTGGAAACCGTACGCTGCCTGGAAGACGGCATCGTTGAAACCGCAGCCGAGGCCGATATGGGTCTGGTCTACGGTATTGGCTTCCCGCTGTTCCGTGGCGGCGCACTGCGCTACATCGATTCGATCGGTGTTGCAGAGTTCGTGGCCCTGGCCGATCAGTACGCTGAACTGGGCGCGCTGTACCACCCGACTGCGAAGCTGCGTGAGATGGCCAAGAACGGCCAGAGCTTCTTCGGTTAAGCGCCCCATTAGAGTGAGAGTGAAATTATGAGCTTGAATCCTAGAGACGTGGTGATTGTAGACTTCGGTCGCACCCCGATGGGCCGCTCCAAGGGTGGCATGCACCGCAACACCCGTGCTGAAGACATGTCTGCGCACCTGATCAGCAAAGTGCTGGAGCGCAACAACAAGGTTGACCCGAGCGAAGTGGAAGACGTGATCTGGGGCTGTGTGAACCAGACCCTGGAGCAGGGCTGGAACATCGCGCGCATGGCGTCGCTGATGACCCAGATCCCGCACACCAGCGCTGCACAGACCGTAAGCCGCCTGTGCGGCTCGTCCATGAGCGCTCTGCACACGGCTGCGCAAGCGATCATGACCGGCAACGGTGACGTTTTCGTGGTTGGCGGCGTCGAGCATATGGGCCACGTGAGCATGATGCACGGCGTTGACCCTAACCCGCACATGTCGCTGTACGCAGCGAAAGCCTCGGGCATGATGGGTTTGACCGCTGAAATGCTGGGCAAGATGCACGGCATCACCCGCGAACAGCAGGACGCATTTGCAGTGCGCTCGCACCAGTTGGCGCACAAGGCGACGATTGAAGGCAAGTTCAAAGACGAAATCATCCCGATGCAGGGATATGACGAAAACGGCTTCCTGAAGATTTTCGACTACGATGAAACTATTCGTCCAGATACCACCCTGGAAAGCCTGGCGGCGTTGAAACCTGCTTTCAACCCTAAAGGCGGTACAGTGACTGCGGGCACGTCGTCGCAGATCACCGATGGTGCTTCGTGCATGATCGTGATGTCGGCTCAGCGTGCAAAAGACCTGGGCCTGGAGCCTTTGGCCGTTATCCGCTCCATGGCCGTTGCCGGTGTGGATCCTGCGATCATGGGCTATGGTCCAGTACCGGCTACGCAAAAAGCGTTGAAGCGTGCGGGCTTGAATATGGCTGATATCGACTTCATCGAGCTTAACGAAGCTTTCGCTGCACAGGCCCTGCCAGTGCTGAAAGATTTGAAAGTGCTCGACAAGATGAATGAGAAGGTTAACCTGCACGGCGGTGCCATCGCTCTGGGTCACCCGTTTGGATGTTCGGGCGCTCGTATCTCTGGCACTTTGCTCAATGTAATGAAGCAAAATGGCGGCACCTTCGGGTTGTCCACCATGTGCATTGGTCTTGGCCAGGGCATTTCCACCGTCTTCGAACGCGTCTAAGCGTTGCGATGATGGAAGCCGGGGCCTTGTGCCCCGGTTTTTGTTTTTAAGCGTTTTTATTTTTTTATTTTGCAGAGGGGCCGCAACATGCCGCTACAACCCGGGCTCTATCAACATTACAAAGGCCCTCAATATCGGGTATTCAGTGTGGCTCGCCACTCCGAAACCGAAGAGGATGTAGTGTTCTACCAAGCCCTGTATGGCGATTACGGCTTTTGGGTGCGCCCGCTGAGCATGTTCCTGGAGTCAGTCATTGTCGAGGGCGAACAGGTCCCGCGCTTTGCCCTGATTCAGGCCGAACCCAGCGTTTTTTCCCGGCCATAAGGCATGGTCGCGCAGAACCCTGTGCTTGACCTCACCTTGTAGCCACTATATATAGCGGTGCCGCGTCAGGCGCGAACCGCCTTTCACTTCTAGAATTCAGGAATTTTCTGATCCATGGGCAAATCGCTGGTCATTGTGGAATCCCCGGCTAAGGCCAAGACCATCAACAAGTACTTGGGTAACGAGTACGTGGTGAAGTCGAGTATCGGCCATATCCGAGACCTGCCCACCAGCGGTTCGGCTAGCGCCAGCAAAGAACCTGCTGCCAAGCGTGGTAAGGCTGCGGCCGGCGAGGCGCCGGCCCTGTCGCCAAAAGAGAAAGCTCAAAAGCAGCTGATCTCGCGCATGGGCGTCGATCCGGAACATGGCTGGAAAGCCAAGTACGAGATCCTCCCGGGCAAGGAAAAGGTCATCGAAGAGCTGCGCCGGCTCGCCAAGGATGCTGACACCATCTATCTCGCAACCGACTTGGATCGCGAGGGGGAAGCCATTGCCTGGCACCTGCGCGAAGCCATCGGGGGTGATGACAGCCGCTACAAGCGCGTGGTGTTCAACGAAATCACCAAAAAGGCGATTCAGGAAGCTTTTTCCAAGCCGGGTGAACTGGATATCAACCGGGTCAACGCCCAGCAGGCACGCCGTTTTCTCGACCGTGTAGTGGGTTACATGGTTTCGCCGCTGCTGTGGGCCAAGGTTGCCCGTGGCCTGTCGGCAGGCCGTGTGCAATCGGTGGCGGTGAAGCTGGTGGTGGAGCGTGAGCGCGAAATTCGTGCGTTCAACCCCGAAGAATACTGGGAAATTCACGCTGACCTTGGCACCGCCAAGGGTGCCAAGGTGCGCTTCGACGTTGCCCGCGAAAAAGGCGAGGCGTTCAAGCCGCTGAACGAAACCCAGGCCATGGCTGCCCTGGAGAAGCTCAAGGCTTCCAGCTACAGCATCGTCAAGCGTGAAGACAAACCGACCAGCAGCAAGCCGTCGGCGCCGTTTATCACGTCCACCCTGCAGCAGGCAGCGAGCAATCGCCTGGGCTACGGGGTGAAGAAAACCATGATGATGGCCCAGCGCTTGTATGAAGCGGGCTACATCACGTACATGCGTACCGACTCCACCAACCTGTCGGCCGATGCGGTCGAAATGGCACGCACCTACATTGAAGGCGAGTTCGGCGCGGACTACCTGCCGCCGGCAGCCAACGTGTACAGCAGCAAGGAAGGCGCACAGGAGGCTCACGAAGCGATTCGTCCTTCCGACGTCAACATGCACCCGAGCAAGCTGACGGGCATGGAGCGCGACGCTGAGCGCCTTTACGAGCTGATCTGGCGCCAATTCGTGGCATGCCAGATGCTGCCGGCCAAATACCTGTCGACCACCGTCACTGTGGCGGCCGGTGATTTTGAGCTGCGTGCTAAAGGTCGCATCCTCAAATTCGACGGTTACACCCGTGTGATGCCGCAAATTGCCAAGCCGGGCGACGACGATGTGCTGCCGGACATGGCCCAGGGCGATAAGCTCAAGTTGATCGAGCTTGATCCGAGCCAGCACTTCACCAAGCCACCTGCGCGTTACTCCGAGGCCAGCCTGGTAAAAGAGATGGAAAAGCGTGGCATCGGTCGTCCTTCGACCTATGCAGCGATCATCTCGACCATTCAGGATCGGGGGTACGTGGCGTTGCACAACCGCCGTTTCTACTCCGAAAAAATGGGCGATATCGTTACCGAGCGCCTGTCTGAAAGCTTCTCCGACCTGATGGACTACGGTTTTACCGCCGGCATGGAAGAGAACCTCGATGACGTTGCGCAAGGTGAGCGCGACTGGAAAAACGTCCTGGACGAGTTCTACGGCGACTTCAAGAAGAAGCTTGAAGTTGCTGCTGCGCCGGAAGGTGGTATGCGCGCCAACCAGCCAGTCATGACAGATATTCCGTGCAAGGAATGTGGTCGTCCGATGCAGATTCGTACGGCATCGACCGGCGTATTCCTGGGTTGCTCGGGCTACAGTCTGCCGCCGAAAGAACGCTGCAAGGCCACGGTCAACCTGGTGCCGGGCGATGAAATTGCCGCCGACGACGAAGGTGAATCCGAGTCGCTGGTACTGTTGGGCAAGCACCGTTGCCCGATTTGCAGCACGGCCATGGACGCTTACCTGCTGGACGAGAAGCACAAACTGCATATCTGCGGTAACAACCCGGATTGCGTTGGCTACGAGATCGAGGAAGGCAACTACCGGATCAAGGGCTACGAAGGGCCGAGCCTTGAATGCGACAAGTGCGGCAGCGAGATGCAGCTCAAAACCGGTCGTTTCGGCAAGTTCTTTGGCTGTACCAATGCCGAATGCAAAAACACCCGCAAACTGCTGAAAAGCGGTGAAGCGGCGCCGCCGAAAATGGATCCGGTGAAGATGCCGGAGCTCAAGTGCGAGAAGGTCAACGACACGTATATCCTGCGTGACGGCGCTTCGGGGTTGTTCCTGGCGGCCAGCCAGTTCCCCAAGAACCGCGAGACCCGAGCGCCGCTGGTGATTGAAATCATTCCACACAAGGACGAGATCGATCCCAAGTACCATTTCCTGTGTGAAGCACCGAAGAAAGACCCGGATGGTCGCCCGGCGGTGATTCGCTACAGTCGCAAAACCAAAGAGCAGTACGTACAGACCGAAGTGGATGGCAAGCCGACTGGCTGGCGTGCGTTCTACGATGGCAAGAGCTGGAAGGTTGAAGACAAGCGTAAAGACAAAGACGCCTGACCCGAGCTGATAGCTGAATAAAAAACCGCGCAAGGGCTGCATGCCTTGCGCGGTTTTTTTTGCCGGTTCCGGGCGTGGTTGTCGCCGCTGGAGCACTTTTTGTGGGAGCGGGCTTGCTCGCGATGGCATCGACACGGTATGACTGGAACACCTCAGCGCCTGCATCGCGAGCAAGCCCGCTCCCACACGTGACGCTAGGGAACGTGGGCCTTGCGCCAGCACGCCCTGATCCCTGAGACTGCACGACCTGCCTTTACCCATCCGCTGTGGAGCGCCCGCATGGCTCACGAACTCTATACCCGCACCAATCAGAAGATCTATTTCGCCGGTCTGGCCCTGGAGGCCATGAACAAGGCGAGCGAAGGTCGGGCCATGAATGCCCAGGCGCTGGTTCAGGCCGAGCGCGAGGCGGCGGTATTCCATTTATATGGTGCCTTGCTAGGCCTGTGTCATGAAATTGCAGGCTTTTATCGCCTGTCACAAGCCAGCGCACCACGGGTTGAGTTGTTGCTCACCCGGCAGGTGCTGGACGAGAAAGCCATCCCTGAACTGGCAGAGCTGGTCGAGCTGGCTTGCGCGCCGCAAACCTGGCTGGCGCAGCTGATGGCCACCCATGCAGCGCTGTATCAGCCGCTGCAGGCGCCGAAAAAGGTCAAGGCAGATGTATTCCAGCCTTTGATCGATACGGTCAGCCTGGAGGACGAGGCGCCACATGAGCTAAGCCGCGAAACCATGGAAGAGTGGCGCCAAAATCTCAAGGCGCTGGCCATTCGGTTCCGTGATGGACTCAATGAGTGCTGAGGGTCATAAGTGAAACGGTACAGTCATTCATCAGTCTGTAGTACAAAGCGCACAGATCCTGGGAATTTCCCATAGGATGGCTGATATACTCCCACGCTTTCGTGGAGAACAAATTTATATGCCAACGTCCTTTCTAGAAATTGTCGAGTTGCCAGACGGCCGCATCGAGTTGCGCCGTGCTGAGGACGAAGGGTCTTTGGTCACGCTGAATTTTTCTGAAGATGCCAAGGCTTTTCTTCAGGGTCAGCACGTAGAGGTGGCCAAGGCCATGCTCAGCGTCGGCGTGCAAATGGCGGGTCGGCTGGCAGAAGGCGAGCTGGAAAAAGACGACGGGCCGCGCATTCTTCATTAATCGCCCCGCAACCCTGTGCCGCAGCCAGGCAAGTGCATTCTGCACTGGCCCTGTGGCAGCGTTGCTTGTTTAGCCCAGGCGAATATTCAGGCTTTGCCCGTGACCGGTGCGGGCTGCGCTGATCAACTGTTGGCGTGCAGCGCTGTTCAGCGGGTTGATCCAGCTGACAACGGTGTGGCTGCGGCCCAGGCGTAGCGCTTCGCAGGTGAGCTGCAACGCGCTTTTATTGCCGTTGGGCTGCAGCAGCAAAATTCGCTCGCGGTTCAGCCCTGCATCGCGCAGCCAGCTTTGGGTCAGGCTGGCCGGTGGTGCGATAAGGGTCAACCAGCGGGCGTTTTGCTGCTCGCTCAGTTCGCGCAGCATGGGGGCAAGCAGGTTCAGGCAGTTTCCGGCAGCACCGCGTAGCGACAGCTCACTGAAGACTTCAGGTTCGGCGCTCCAGGGTGATTCGAGCACGTCCTTGATCGCAGGGGCCATGGGCTGTGCCATGAACGCCTCGAACAGGGTCAGTTGTGCGGGCAGCGGTGTGTGGGGGAACTGCATGACGCCTCCTATTAGCGGCGAATAACGCCGACGCTCAGGCCTTCAATAACCAGTTCCTGCTCCTTGAGATTGACTTCAATAGGGGCAAAATCCGGATTTTCAGCGATAAGCCAGACTTTGCTGCCTTCACGCTTGAAGCGTTTTACGGTCACTTCGTCGTCGATGCGGGCTACCACGATCTGGCCGTTACGCGCTTCGCGGCAGGTATGCACAGCCAGCAGGTCGCCATCGAAGATGCCGACGTCCTTCATGCTCATGCCCTGTACGCGCAGCAAGTAATCAGCTCGCGGATGGAAGAAGGTCGGGTTGATGTTGCAGGACTCTTCAACGTGTTCCTGCGCCAGGATCGGCGCACCGGCAGCAACCCGGCCGATGATGGGCAGGGTGGATTCGTCAGCCTTGGCTTCGAAGCCGGGAATGCGAATGCCTCGTGAAGCGCCAGGGGTCATCTCGATGGCCCCCTTGCGGGCCAGGGCCTTGAGGTGCTCTTCGGCAGCGTTGGGTGACTTGAAGCCCAATTCCTGTGCGATCTCGGCACGGGTGGGCGGGTATCCGTTGTCATCCAGGCATCGCTTGATGAAAGCCAGGATCTCAGCTTGGCGTGGCGTCAGTTTTAACATGATGATCGCTCTGTCTTTTTATACAGTGACTGGGATTATATACAGTGAAGGCGTATTGGCAATCATCCATTTCCGGCAGTCCGCTGGACGGTCGTCGATAAGCGCTGTGGCCCGTACCTTATCAGTTGGGGCCGGGCTGGCCGAGGCTGTGGTTAAATGCGAAACCGACCGGTCGCAAAACGAATAGGTCATCTTGACTTTTGACTGGCTGAAACGTATGTTTCAAACAAGTGTTTAAATGTTTGTCAGGCGGAGTAGTCATGGCCCAGTCGGAAACCGTTGAACGTATCCTTGATGCTGCCGAGCAGCTGTTCGCGGAAAAAGGGTTTGCTGAAACTTCATTGCGGCTGATTACCAGCAAGGCCGGGGTCAATCTGGCGGCGGTCAATTACCATTTTGGTTCAAAGAAAGCGCTGATCCAGGCGGTGTTCTCACGCTTCCTGGGGCCTTTCTGCGCCAACCTGGACCGTGAGCTGGAGCGCCGTCAGGGCAAGCCGGAGAATCGCCCGACTCTTGAGGAGTTGCTGGAGATGCTGGTCGAGCAGGCGCTGGTGATTCAGCCACGCAGTGGCAACGACCTGTCGATCTTCATGCGTTTGCTGGGTCTGGCCTTCAGCCAGAGCCAGGGCCACTTGCGCCGCTATCTTGAAGACATGTACGGCAAGGTGTTCCGCCGCTATATGCTGCTGGTCAATGAAGCGGCTCCGCAGATCCCGCCCATCGAGCTGTTCTGGCGCGTGCATTTCATGCTCGGCGCGGCGGCCTTCAGCATGTCGGGGATCAAGGCGCTGCGTGCCATTGCCGAGACCGATTTTGGCGTTAACACCTCGATCGAGCAGGTGATGCGCCTGATGGTGCCGTTTCTCGCCGCCGGCATGCGTGCCCAGAGCGGCGTCAGCGATCCGGCCATGGCCAGTGCGCAGATGCGTCCTCGCAGTAAAACTGCACCGGTCAGCGTCAAGGTTTGACCCGCTGCGGGTGGGCGCGGCAGCTTTGATCCGCTAAGCTAGCTGTCATGCCCAGCCCTGTCTTGTTCCCGTCTGCCAATTCGCCGCCGCCTCTCTGGAGTGCGGTGCGCAGGCCCGTGCCTGCGTATCCGGACCGGTTAACAAGCGCTCTCTCTTTCTAAAGGATTTCCCATGAGTTCTGCCTTGCAAGGCTCCTTGATGGTGGACGTCGCCGGTACCTGGCTGACGGCTGAAGACCGGCAATTGCTGCGCCAGCCTGAAGTGGGCGGATTGATCATATTTGCACGCAATATCGAGCACCCGCGCCAGGTGCGTGAGTTGAGTGCTTCTATTCGGGCCATACGACCGGACCTGCTGCTGGCGGTCGATCAGGAAGGCGGCCGCGTGCAGCGCCTGCGTCAGGGCTTTGTGCGCCTGCCTGCCATGCGCGCCATTGCCGACAACCCCAATGCCGAGTACCTGGCCGAGCAATGTGGCTGGATCATGGCCACTGAAGTGCTGGCGGTGGGGCTGGACTTGAGCTTTGCCCCGGTTCTGGACCTGGACTATCAGCGCAGTGCTGTGGTCGGCAGCCGCTCGTTCGAGGGTGACCCCGAGCGCGCCGCTGTATTGGCCGGGGCATTCATTCGCGGGATGAACGACGCGGGCATGGCTGCCACCGGTAAGCACTTTCCGGGGCACGGGTGGGCTGAAGCTGACTCTCATGTAGCCATCCCTACGGATGAGCGCAGCCTGGAGCAGATCCGTGCCCATGACCTGGTGCCGTTTGCCCGTTTGAGCAAGCAACTGGCGGCGGTCATGCCGGCCCATGTGATCTATCCGCAAGTCGACAGCCAACCCGCAGGTTTTTCCCGGCGCTGGCTGCAGGACATCCTGCGCGGTGAACTGCAATTTGATGGTGTTATTTTCAGTGACGACCTGTCGATGGCTGGTGCTCATGTGGTGGGTGATGCCGCCAGTCGTATCGAGGCCGCCTTGTCGGCCGGTTGCGACATGGGCCTGGTATGCAACGACCGCGCCGCGGCAGAGCTGGCACTCAGTGCTGCGCAGCGCTTGAAAGTTACGCCATCGCCACGGATTGCGCGCATGCGTGGCCAGGCCTGGGCCAGTACCGATTATCGCCAGAGCCCGCGCTGGCTGGTGGCGATGGGCGCACTCAAAGATGCTCAATTAATTGATTAAGGGATCTGCCTCAATGACGGTTTACGCAATTATCGGCGGTACGGGCCTTACCCAGCTGGAAGGGCTGACCATCAGCCGCGCGCTGGCGCTGGACACGCCCTACGGGCCGACCTCGGCAGATATCCAGATCGGTGAGTTTGGCGGCCGCGAAGTGTTGTTCCTGGCCCGTCACGGCCATCCGCACCGGGTGCCTCCGCATCAGGTCAACTACCGCGCCAACCTGTGGGCGCTGAAGCAGGCCGGGGCCGAAGCGATTCTCGCGGTAAATGCCGTGGGCGGGATTCATATGGCGATGGGCACCGGGCATTTTTGTGTGCCTCATCAGTTGATCGACTACACCAGTGGCCGCGAGCATACTTTTTTTGCCGGTGATCTGGAGCAGGTGACCCATATCGACTTCAGCTATCCCTACACCGAATCGTTGCGCGAGCAATTGATTGGCGCATTGGCGGCCGAGGGCTGCTCCTACAGCAGTCATGGTGTTTATGCCGCTACTCAGGGCCCGCGTCTTGAGACAGTGGCAGAAATCGCCCGTCTTGAACGTGACGGTTGCGACATCGTGGGCATGACCGGCATGCCGGAAGCGGCACTGGCCCGCGAGCTGGAACTGGATTACGCGTGCCTGGCGCTGGTGGTCAACCCGGCAGCGGGCAAGTCGACAGCGATTATCACCATGGCCGAAATCGAGCAGGCGCTGCATGAGGGTATGGGCAAGGTAAAAGCGACGTTGGCGCGGGTGCTGGCGGGCTAATCAAGTCCGTAGCAGCCGCCGAACGCAGCCTCGCGGAGCTCGGCAGCTGCTACAGAATCAAGCCGCAAGTTGCGTCAATTTTCAGCGCTTTTCAGTTTTAGGCGGCAACGGCGCAAACAATGCGTCGATGTCGTCATCCTGCAGTTTCCAGTCCCCAGCGACGCGTCCGTCCAGTACGCCTGCCGCCAAATCTGACTTTTCCTGCTGCAAATGCTGGATTTTTTCTTCCACAGTGCCGCGGGCAATCATTTTGTACACAAACACCGGTTTTTCCTGGCCTATACGATAGGCGCGGTCAGTGGCCTGGTTTTCTGCCGCCGGGTTCCACCAAGGGTCGTAGTGAATCACCGTGTCGGCCTCGGTAAGGTTCAGGCCTACACCACCCGCCTTGAGGCTAATCAGAAAAATCTGCAGCTTGCCGCTCTGGAAGTCCTTGACCGGTGTACGTCGGTCCCGGGTTTGCCCGGTGAGGATGGCGTAGGGCACCTTGCGCTTTTTCAGCTCGGCCTCGATCAGCCCCAGCATCGAAGTGAACTGGGAAAACAGCAGGATGCGTCGGCCTTCGGCAAACAGCTCTTCGAGCATCAGCATCAGGCTGTCGAGCTTGCCCGAGGTGCTGCCTTTTTTCGGCGGGGTGTCGCTGACCAAGCGCAGGTCGCAACATACCTGGCGCAGTTTGAGCAGCGCTTCGAGGATAATTATCTGGCTGCGTCCCACGCCCTTGCGGGTGATTTCGTCGCGGACTTTTTTGTCCATCGCCAGGCGCATGGCTTCGTATACGTCGCGTTGGGCTTCGTTGAGGTCCACCCAGTGGATGATTTCGGTCTTGGGCGGCAGTTCGGTAGCGACCTGCTCCTTGGTGCGGCGCAGCAAGAACGGTTTGATCCGCGCATTGAGATGCTGCAGGCGCTCGTTGCTGCCCTGGCGTTCAATGGGCACCCGGTAGTCGCGATTGAAAGTCTTGACGTCGCCCAGCCAGCCGGGCAGCAGGAAGTGGAACAGTGACCACAGCTCACCCAGGTGGTTCTCCAGCGGGGTACCACTCAGGCACAGGCGCTGGCGGGCAACCAGCTCGCAGGCGGCCTGGGTGGCCTTGCTGCCGGGGTTCTTGATGTACTGTGCTTCGTCCAGCACCAGCAGGTGCAGCGGCAGTTTTGCCAGATGCTCGATGTCCTTGGGCAGCAAGGCGTAGGTGGTCAGGATCACGTCGTAGTCGTTGAGGTGCGCGAAATATTTTTTGCGCGTGGCACCATACAGCGCCAGCACCTTGAGCTGCGGCGTAAAGTGCGCCGCTTCGTCGAGCCAGTTGGGGATCAGGCTGGTGGGCATCACAATCATGGCTGGGCGATCAAGGCGGCCGGCATTTTTTTCGCACAAGATATGCGCCAGGGTCTGCAGGGTTTTGCCCAGGCCCATGTCATCGGCCAGCACGCCGCCCACTTCCAGCTGACGCAATGACTGCATCCAGCTCAGGCCTTCGAGCTGATAGGGGCGCAGGTTGGCATTGAGCCCTTCGGGGGCTTCGACGCTGAAGTTCTTGATATCTCGCAGGCGCTGGGCGAAGCCGCGAATCTGCTCGCCACCTTCCCAGCGCAGGGGGAGTGCATCCAGGGCGTTGAGCCGCGGTGCGTCAGCACTTTTGATCCGCAGAGAAGTGGCGTCCGGCTCGCCCAGATAAAACTCGTCCAGAGTGGCCAGTACCGGTTTCAGCCGCCCGTACGGCAGCGCAACCTGCAGCGGACCATGGCCGCTGGCAGGGTTGGCCGGAATATTCACCAGGATCAGTTCGTCGTCCCTGCGCCGGGCGAGTTTTTCCGGGTTGAGGATGTCGCTGTGGGAGCGCATCAGGTTGAGCAGTATCGGCAGCAGGCTCAGGTGCTGGCCGTTGACGATAATCCCCAGCTCCAGGTCAAACCAGTCGCGCTCCGGGGCTTCGTCGACAGTGGCATACCAGTCTTCTACCGGGGTCAGGTCAAAGCCGAAACCTTCATCGATCTGCAACTCCCAGCCCTTTTCGGCCAGGCCTTGCAACTGGTTGAGGGTGAAATTCAGCCAGGCACTGTCATTGACCAGCTCAAACAGCTCGCCGGCGCTTTCCGGTAGTGCCTTGCTCTGGCGCGTGGCAATTTTAAAGCCCAGGCTGCGCAGTTGCTCGCGGTAAAGGTTTTCGACCTCGGGCTTGCGCTTGATGCGCAGGGTTTGCTGTTCCTGGCGCAGCAGAATGTCAGCGTTTTTTTGCCCGCTCACGTACTGGTCCAGGTAGTTGAACGACAGGGCGGCGCGGTGCTGGATATAGCGCTGCATTTTGCCGTTGCGCGGCTCGAAAGCGCTGAATTCGGCACTGGCCAGCCATAGTCGCGGTACTGGCTGGACGTCCTCGACCAGCTGTTCTGGCAGATTGTTGGGGCGACGTGAGTCGAGTACGGCCTGGAGTTTTTCCAGAAGCTCGGCATCCTGAGCAGCGGCGGGGTAGTTCAAGGTTTCTTCAATCTTCAGTAAGACGGCTGCGGTGTGCTTGCAATTAACCCGCACCGGGCAGGTACAGTGGGCGCTGACCAGCAGCAAGGTGCTTTTGGCCGACTCACGCAACTGAATGGTCTGTCGGTAGATGTTTTCGCCAGAGCCCTGACAGCTGGCAGTAATCAGCTTGTCGCCGATCTGGTCGATCCTGACCCGATTTTCCTTGGCGTAGCGGCGGCCACGCTCAAGGCTTTGTTCCTTGAAGCGACTGACCCAGCTTGGTGCCAGCGGCTGGGTCAGTCGGTCGGTGGGGTTCAGGGGCATGGGTTTTTCATTCAGGAAGACTTCGGCGTCAGGCGCTCGAACAGCGCTTCAATGGTATTGAAGCGTTCTTCCGGGCGCTCCATGGGTACCATGAATTTGAACAGGGTCGCGCCTTCGAATTTGTAGCGGTTGGGTTGGCCCTGGATCAATTTGATCAGCACCATCGGGTCAACCGGGGTGTCGGCGGCAAACTCGATGCGTCCGCCCTGCGGGCCGGCGTCGACTTTTTTGATGCCTAGTTGCTCGGCCTGCAATTTGAGCAGGGTGATGCGTACCAGGTTCTTGGTCGGCTCGGGGGGCAGGCCGAAGCGGTCGATCATCTCGACCTGCAAGTCCTTGAGGCCCTCTTCATCGGTTGCCGAGGCAATACGCTTGTAGAGGATCAGTCGCGCATGCACATCCGGCAGATACGACTCGGGAATCAGCGCAGGTACCCGCAGGTTGATTTCCGGGCCGCCACCCAGCGGCTGGTCGAGGTTGGGTTGCTCGCCCTTGCGGATCGACTTGACCGCACGTTCGAGCATTTCCATGTACAGGGTAAAACCAACCGCCTGAATCTGGCCGCTTTGACCATCCCCCAGTAACTCGCCCGCGCCACGGATTTCAAGGTCGTTGGTGGCCAGGACAAAGCCGGCACCCAGGTCCTGGGTGTTGGCGATGGCTTCCAGGCGTTTTTGCGCGTCCCCGGTAATCTGCTGGCGCGGTGGCGTCAGCAGGTAGGCATAGGCCTGGTGGTGACTGCGTCCGACGCGGCCGCGCAACTGGTGCAACTGTGCCAGGCCGAACTTGTCGGCGCGCTCGATGATGATGGTGTTGGCGCTCGGCACGTCGATCCCGGTCTCGATGATGGTCGAGGCGATCAGCACGTTGAAGCGCTTGTGATAGAAGTCACTCATCACCTGTTCGAGTTCGCGTTCGCGCATTTGCCCGTGACCAATGCCGATCCGTGCTTCAGGCACCAGCTCGGCCAGTTCGGCCGCACATTTCTCGATGGTTTTAACGTCGTTGTGCAGGTAGTAGACCTGCCCGCCGCGCAGCAACTCACGCAGCAACGCCTCTTTGACGGTGCTTTTGTTCTGTTCCATGACGAAGGTGCGCACCGACAGCCGGCGCGCCGGCGGCGTGGCGATGATCGACAGGTCGCGCATGCCTGACACGGCCATGTTCAGCGTACGCGGGATCGGCGTGGCGGTGAGGGTCAGGATGTCGACTTCACTGCGCAAGGCCTTGAGCTGTTCTTTCTGGCGCACGCCGAAGCGGTGTTCTTCGTCGATGATCACCAGGCCCAGGTTTTTGATTTTGACATCGTCCTGCAGCAGCTTGTGGGTGCCGATGACGATATCGATCTTGCCTTCGGCCAGGTCGGCGACTGCCTGGTTGATCTCTTTGGCCGACTTGAAGCGGCTCATCACCTCGACCGTTACCGGCCAGTCGGCAAAACGGTCGCGGAAGCTGTTGTAGTGCTGCTGGGCGAGCAGGGTGGTGGGTACCAAAATGGCCACCTGACGGCCGCCATGCACAGCAATAAAGGCCGCGCGCATGGCCACTTCGGTCTTGCCGAAGCCCACGTCGCCACACACCAGACGATCCATGGGCTTGGGCGACAGCATGTCGGCGCGTACGGCTTCGATGGTGGTTTGCTGGTCCGGGGTTTCTTCAAACGGGAAGCCGGCACTGAAGGTTGCGTAATCCGCTTTCGGATCGGCAAATGCATAGCCTTCGCGGGCTGCTCGGCGGGCGTAGATGTCGAGCAGTTCGGCGGCCACGTCCCGCACTTGTTCGGCGGCCTTGCGCTTGGCCTTTTGCCAGGTTTCCGAGCCCAGGCGGTGCAGCGGCGCCAGTTCATCATCGCTGCCGGTATAGCGGGCGATCAGGTGCAGGTTGGCCACCGGCACATAGAGCTTGGCGCCTTCGGCGTATTCCAGGGTCAGGAACTCGGCCACCTGATTATCGACTTCAAGTGTGGCCAGGCCCTGATAGCGACCTACGCCGTGGTCGATATGCACAACGGGTGCGCCTTCGCGCAACTCGGTGAGGTTCTTGATCACCGCATCGTTGTTGGCATCGGCGCGTTTTTCCCGGCGCCGGCGCTGCATCACGCGCTGGCCGAACAATGGGCTTTCGGCGATCAGCGCCAGCGCCGGATCCTCCAGCAGCAGGCCTTCATCCAGCGGGGCGATAGTAATCGCCAGGCGGTGCTTGCTGGCGACGAAGTCCGGCCAGCTGTCGACTGTTTTGGGTCGCAGCTTCAAGCGTTCCAGCAGTTCGAGCAGCACTTCGCGGCGCCCGGCCGATTCGGCGGTAAACAGCACGCGGCCATCAAACTGCTCAAGGAAACCGGACAAAGCCGCCAATGGCTGGTTGGCCTTGGCTTCGATGGCCAGGTTGGGCAGCGGTTGCGCCGGGAAGCGTTCACGGCTGCTGCCGGTGTCGATGTCATCCTGGCTGGCGACCACCCGCGGCCAGTTTTTCAGGCGGGCGAAGCAGTCTTCAACCGGCAGGAACAGCTCGGCAGGCGGTAACAGTGGCCGCGACGGATCGATACGGCGCTCTTCGTAGCGGTTGCGTACGTCAGACCAGAAATTCTCGGCGGCCTGCTCGATGCCTGGCAGCGAGAACACTTGCGTGTCAGCCGGCAAATAGTCGAACAGGGTCGAGGTTTCATCGAAAAACAGCGGCAGGTAGTACTCGATACCCGCAGGGGTGATGCCGCTGCTCAAGTCCTGAAAGATCGGGCAGCGACGGAAGTCGACATCAAAACGCTCGCGAAAGCGCGCCTTGAACCGGGTCACCGCGTCTTTTTGCAGCGGGAACTCACGTGCCGGCAGCAGGCGCACCGACTCAACCTTGTCGATCGAGCGCTGGGTCTCGGGGTCGAAGGTGCGCAGGGTCTCGATTTCGTCGTCGAACAGGTCGATCCGGTAAGGCAGTTTGCTGCCCATCGGGAACAGGTCGATCAACGCGCCGCGCACGGCGAACTCGCCATGCTCATACACCGTATCGACGCAGCGATAGCCACTGGCCTCAAGCCGGGTACGCATTTGCTCCACATCCAGCTTCTGGCCGATGTCCAGCACCAGGCTGCTGCCGAGCAGGAACTTGGTCGGGGCCAGGCGATGTAGGGCGGTGGTCACCGGCACTACCAAAACACCATGACTCAGTTCCGGCAGCCGGTACAGGCTGGCGATACGCTGGGAGATGATGTCCTGGTGCGGCGAGAACAGATCGTAAGGTAGGGTTTCCCAGTCGGGAAAATGCAGCACCGGCAAGTCAGGGGCAAAGAATCTCAGTTCCTGCTCAAGACGCTCGGCGCTTTGGCTGTCAGCGGTCAGGAGCAGGGTGAAGCGCCTGGCGGCGCTGGCAGCCTCGGCAATCGCGAGGCTCAGGGCGGCACCGGGCAGATTGCTCCAGTGCTGTTTACCTGCCGTGGCAGGGAGTTTCGGTAGACGCAGGACGGGCACGGAAGGTTGAGCTCCAAGCGTTGCGACAAAGTTGGCGATTGTAACGGGCCAAGGGGCTGGCTGTCAGTTGCAGCCTTTAACAGCGGCGCAAATCAGCGCATAACACTGACATGGGGGTGCCAAAGGGGCTGTGCAAGGGCAGCAGACTGATGAAATGGCAGTTGTTATAAAATTTTTCGCCTATATTTGTTGATGCTTAATCGTTTCAGTAACGGCGTATGACAGGCGTGCATTGCCCCTGCATGGGCGCAGCGGCATAATGTAGCCCCTTTTTTCAGCCCCTACATGTGGAAGGTTCCCGTGACTCAGAAGCCCGACCAGTGTCTTGGTGAATGGATCGACCGTGAAGCACTCGCAGAAGCGATGATTCCGCTTATCGGTCAGCTTTACCGCAATAACAATGTGGTTAGCTCGATCTATGGCCGCAGCCTGATCAACCGTTCAGTCATTGCGATTCTCAAGGCTCACCGCTTTGCTCGCCATCGTCAGTCCGATGATATCGAATTGTCCGTGCACGAAACTTTCCCGTTGCTCAAGGCAATGAGCGAGCTCAAGCTCGGCGCTGCTTCGGTAGACCTGGGCAAGCTGGCCGTGAAGTTCAAGGCCGAAGGCAATGGCCGCACGGCTGAGCAGTTTGTGCGCGAAGAACTGGCCGATGTTGTGGGTCAGCAAAACGCTTCTGCACGTAAAGGTACTGACGTTGTGCTGTACGGCTTCGGTCGTATCGGCCGTCTGCTGGCGCGCATCCTGATTGAAAAAACCGGTGGTGGCGACGGTCTGCGTCTGCGTGCCATCGTTGTGCGCAAAGGCGCCGACAACGATCTGGTCAAGCGTGCCAGCCTGCTGCGTCGTGACTCGGTGCATGGCCCGTTCGATGGCACCATCGTGGTCGATGAAGCCAACAACACCATCACCGCCAACGGCAACCTGATTCAGGTTATCTACGCGAAAAACCCTACCGAAGTGGACTACACCCAGTACGGTATCCAGAACGCCCTGCTGGTGGACAACACCGGTGTATGGCGTGATGCCGATGGCCTGGGCCAGCACTTGCAGTGCCCTGGTATCGATCGCGTGGTCCTGACCGCTCCGGGCAAGGGCAAGCTGAAGAACATTGTTCACGGCATCAACCACGGCGAAATCACCGCAGACGACAAGATCGTTTCGGCGGCATCCTGCACCACCAACGCCATCGTGCCGGTGCTCAAGGCTGTCAACGACAAGTTCGGCATCGTCAATGGTCACGTTGAAACGGTTCACTCGTACACCAACGACCAGAACCTGATCGACAACTTCCACAAGGGCGACCGCCGTGGTCGTAGCGCCGCGCTGAACATGGTTATCACCGAGACCGGTGCTGCTACCGCTGCTGCCAAGGCATTGCCTGAGCTGGCCGGCAAGCTGACCGGTAACGCGATCCGTGTGCCGACGCCGAACGTGTCGATGGCCATCCTCAACCTGAACCTTGAGAAGCCGGCTACCCGTGAAGAAATGAACGAGTACCTGCGTCACATGGCGCTGCACTCCGATCTGCACAAGCAAATCGACTTCGTCAGCTCCCAGGAAGTGGTGTCCACTGACTTCGTGGGTTCGCGTCACGCCGGTGTGGTGGATGCTGAAGCGACGATCTGCAATGACAACCGCGTTGTGCTGTACGTGTGGTACGACAACGAATTCGGTTACAGCTGCCAGGTAGTACGCGTGATGGAAGACATGGCCGGGGTCAACCCGCCAGCGTTCCCGCGCTAAGCAACCGCCGCAACTGAATACGCCCCGACTTGTCGGGGCGTTTTTGTTTGTGCGGGAAACCTGTGGGAGCGGGCTTGCTCGCGATGGGATCGGCGCGGTTGTTCAGTCAGACCGCGTTGCTGGCATCGCGGGCAAGCCCGCTCCCACAGGGGTCAGGCATTACCCGCCACCGCCGATTGCGCCGTACGCAACTGATGCTGATTGCCACGGAACAACACCACGGTCGCAATCAGGCCCAGTATCGCCGCCCCGGTCAGCCACAGACCGGGGGCGGCCTTGTTGTCCAGGGCATGAATCAGGTAAGTGCAAGCCGCCGGAGTAAAGCCACCAAAAGTGGCGGTCGCCAGGCTGTAGGCCAGGGAGAAACCGGTGGTGCGCACTTCAACTGGCATGATTTCGGTCAGGGCAACCACCATCGCGCCGTTGTACGAGCCATACAGGAACGACAGCCACAGTTCGACAATCAGCAGATGACTGAAGCTCGGGTTGGCCACCAGCCAGGACAACGCCGGGTAGGCGGTCAGGATCGCCAGGATGGTCGCACCCAGCAGCAGCGGTTTACGCCCGATCTTGTCCGACAGCGAGCCCATGACCGGCAGCCAGAAAAAGTTCGACAGGCCAATGCACACTGTGACCAGCAAGGCATCGAAGTCCGACAGATGCAGCTCGGCCTTGCCGAAGGTCGGGGTATAGGCAGTGATCAGATAGAACGACACGGTAGTCATCACCACCAGGGCCATGCCACCCAGCACCAAGCCAAAGTTCTGACCGACTGAGCGAAGGATTTCACGCAGGGTAGGGTGATGTTTGCGGGCTTCGAACTCAGGAGTTTCTTCCATCGAGCGGCGGATCACAAAGATCACCGGCACGATCATGCAACCCAGCAGAAACGGAATCCGCCAGCCCCATTCACCCATTTCTTCAGGGCTTAGCCAATGGTTGAGACCAACCCCCAGCAACCCTGCGAACACCACGGCAGCCTGCTGGCTAGCCGACTGCCAGCTGACGAAGAAACCCTTGCGGCCCGGTGTGGCGATTTCTGCCAGGTACACCGACACCCCGCCCAGTTCCACGCCTGCCGAAAAACCTTGCAGCAAGCGCCCGAGCAACACCAGCAGGGGTGCGGCAACACCCAGGGTGGCGTAGCCCGGCACGCAGGCGATGAGTACGGTACCCATGGCCATCAGGGCCAGGGTAATGATCAGGCCCTTGCGACGGCCGTGGCGGTCAATATAGGCACCGAGAAAAATCGCACCCAGCGGGCGCGCGAGAAAACCGGCACCGAAGGTGGCCAGGGCGAGCATCAGTGAGGCAAAAGCGCTATCGGTTGGGAAGAAGGTTTTGGCAATGGCCGTGGCGTAAAAGCCAAAGACCATAAAGTCGAACATCTCTAGGAAGTTACCGCTGACAACGCGAAAAATCGCCTTGCCTTTGCCCGTACTGGAGGCCATCAGAAATCACCCGCTCTTATCTGTTTTTATGCGTTATCCGTGTTTTTACTCGTCCACACTGCCAGGCAATGACCTGCGCCATTGCGCAAAACAGTTTTGTAACCATATGTGTAACAAAGTGTGTAGGCAACATTTGTTGGCGCTACACAGCCGGGCTAGGGCCTTTGCGCAAGCAGGCTCAGGCGCAGTGGGTCGGGCAGACCTTCGGGTGCGAGCCAGATGCCCAGGTAGATTTTGGCCAGTTGATGATTCTGGCTGGTGAAAATGACCTGACCATTGCGCTCCAGCTTCAGCCCGCGTTGCGGGTTGTAGTCCAGGGCGTAGCGATCGCCGCGTTTGATATCGCCAAAACTGGTCTGAAGTTGTTTTAGCGGGGCGTCGAGGCGAGCCAGGGTGGCTGCCGGTTGCTGACGCTTGAGGATGGTGGCCGAGGCCCGGGTGATATCGCTGTGCTCCAGATCGCGCAGATAGAACAGCTCAAGGCGCAGCTCGCGCTGTTCGTCAAAGGCCTGTTGCGGTTGGATGCCTGGCTGGGTGAAAAGGGCTGCGGCATAGATATCGGCCCAGAGGTAGGTCAGCACGATCTGGCCTTTGCGTTCCATGAGTTGCGTGCCATCGCGCCGTTGGGCGGGAAAGTTGGCTTCTTTTAGCCGAGCGGACTCATCGGCCAGGCTGGTGGTGGAGTAAAGCAGCAACAATACGATCAACAACTGGCGCATGGTGGATGGCTCTGATCGATGGGTTGTTAGAGGTTATGCCAGTTTTGCTAAGTGTGCGGCAGCTGCTAGGCAGGCTCTCGCGCGCGATGAGATGTAGTGAACACAAAAATAGCCAACGACCAGACCAAGGGTTAATGTTCGCGGCGTTCAGGCTTCTATAGACTGTGCCCCACGTTTTGATCCTTCATGGCGCTGGCCGCGACATGATTTAGCCGTAGGTGCCCAAAGCGGTGCCACGGCCTGTTCTGAGGAGTACGCATGGCTGTCTACAACTACGACGTAGTGGTACTGGGTTCCGGCCCGGCAGGAGAAGGTGCGGCAATGAACGCCGCAAAAGCAGGGCGCAAGGTGGCAATGGTGGATAGCCGGCGTCAGGTTGGCGGCAACTGCACGCACTTGGGCACGATCCCGTCCAAAGCCTTGCGTCACTCGGTTCGCCAGATCATGCAGTTCAACACCAATCCGATGTTTCGGGCCATTGGTGAGCCGCGCTGGTTCTCGTTCCCGGACGTACTGAAAAGTGCCGAGAAGGTTATTTCCAAGCAAGTGGCTTCGCGCACCGGTTACTACGCACGTAATCGCGTCGACCTGTTCTTCGGCACCGGCAGCTTCACCGACGAGCAAACCATCGAAGTGGTGTGCACCAACGGCGTTGTCGAAACCCTGATGGCCAAGCAAATCATTATCGCCACCGGCTCGCGCCCGTATCGCCCGGCTGATATCGATTTCACTCACTCGCGTATCTACGATAGCGACACCATCCTCAGTCTGGGCCACACCCCGCGTAAGCTGATTGTTTACGGAGCAGGCGTGATCGGCTGCGAATACGCGTCGATCTTCAGTGGTCTGGGGGTGTTGATTGAGCTGGTGGATAACCGCGAGCAACTGTTGAGCTTCCTCGATTCCGAGATCTCGCAAGCGCTGAGCTACCACTTCAGCAACAACAACATCACCGTACGCCACAACGAAGAGTACGAGCGGGTAGAAGGCGTCGAAAACGGCGTGATCCTGCATCTCAAGTCCGGCAAGAAGATCAAGGCCGACGCCTTGCTCTGGTGCAATGGCCGTACCGGCAACACCGATCTGCTGGGTCTGGAAAACATCGGCATCAAGGCCAATGGCCGTGGCCAGATCACGGTTGATGAAAACTACCGCACCACCGTGCCGAACATTTTTGCCGCAGGTGATGTAATCGGCTGGCCAAGCCTGGCCAGTGCCGCCCACGACCAGGGGCGTTCGGCAGCGGGCAGCATCGTTGATAACGGCAGCTGGCGCTTCGTCAATGACGTGCCGACCGGCATCTACACCATTCCGGAGATCAGCTCGATCGGCAAGAACGAGCAGGAGCTGACCCAGGCCAAGGTGCCGTACGAAGTGGGCAAGGCGTTTTTCAAGAGCATGGCGCGTGCACAGATTGCCGGCGAGCCCCAGGGCATGCTGAAAATCCTGTTCCACCGTGAAACCCTGGAAGTGCTGGGCGTTCACTGCTTCGGTTATCAGGCATCAGAGATCGTGCACATCGGCCAGGCGATCATGAACCAGCCGGGCGAGCTCAATACCCTGAAATACTTCGTCAACACCACGTTCAACTACCCGACCATGGCCGAAGCCTATCGGGTAGCGGCCTACGATGGCCTCAACCGGCTTTTTTGAGCGGCTCCGGCCGGTGGCCTGAGCCGGCCGGGGAGACCGATTTCAGCTATTCCCGAGGGTGGCAGTGGCCAAACCGGGAAAGTCTGTAATCAGGCTATCTACGCCGAAGTCGGCGAGCCTGCGCATCAGCGCAGGTTCGTTGACTGTCCATACCGACACATGCAAACCCTGACGCTGGGCCTTCTCCAGGCGTTCAGGCGTGCACAGTGTCCAGTTCAATGCCAGCATCTCGCAGCCATAACTCTGGGCGACCTTGATCGGGTCGAGCCAGGCGTATTCGGCCACCAGGCCGCGGGACAGGTCTGGCGTCAACTCCAGCGCAGCCTTGAGCACCTCACGCGAGCTTGACGTGACCGTGACCTTGTCCATCAGCCCGTGACGTACCGCCATTTCGCGGATTGCCAGCACGGTGGTTGCTGCGCGGGTGCGCGAGGCGCTCTTGACCTCCAGCTGCCAGTGCTCGAAGTTGCACTTTTCAAACAGCTCCTCAAGGCGCGGGATCGGGCACGGCTGCATCCAGCCCGGGCCACCCTTGCGCGCGTCATAGGTCACCAGGTCGGCAGCCGTGTGCTCGATAACCTTGCCGCGCCGGTCCGTGGTGCGCTTGAGGGTCGGGTCGTGGATGACCATCAGCTCACCGTCCTTCGACAGGTGCAGGTCGAGCTCACAGCGCCGTACGCCATGCTTGAGGCATTGCTCAAAGCTGGCAAGGGTGTTTTCCGGTGCTTCGCCTTTGGCGCCGCGATGGCCATAAATCAGGGTCACATTTGCTCCTTGTACAGAGTGATCACGGCCCGGTGCTTACTCGGGCGCGGATGTTTGTTGTTCGCGGGCCAGGCGGCGCGCCTGTGCCTGTTCTTGCAAAATGTAGCGCGCCAGCAACTGGCGTTGCGTATCGGTGAGGGATTCAAATTCGGTATTGACGCGGTAACCGGCATCCTGTGCCTGGCAATCGATGACGCGGGCGCGTAACAACAAGCCCAGCGCCTGGGGCATCAATACCAGCTTGATTGCAAGATGGCTGTCAGGCAGGCAGGGGTGCGGGTGCTGAAATTCGATACCGCCCTCGGACAGCTGCACCGGCTGTAACTCACCGATCTGACCCAGCACCGTTTGCGCAACGATCTGGCTCAGCAGTTCGACACGTTTGTTCAGGGTTTTAAGGTAGCTGGAAAGGGTGCGGTCGCGTTCGCTGATCTGGCGCAGCAAGTGCTGGGACTCGAATTCGCTCAGGTGCAATTCGCTAAGCAAATTGAACAGCGGTGACTCATCCTGCAACACTTCACTGCTCGCGGCTTCGAGGGCCGACAGCGGGGTTATTTCCAGTGCGATCATATCCTCGATACGGTAGTATTCGCGGCGATCTGCTTCATCTAATGTCGACATGGCGAACCCATGATGGCGGCTGTGGTCTGAGTGTAAAGCTGCTTATCAGGCCCCGCCACAAGGACGTCTTCTTTTCCCTCGAACAAGCCCCGACATGTTCAGACCTCTCTCTTTATTTATCGGCACGCGTTATACCCGTGCAAAGCGTCGCAATCATTTTGTGTCGTTTATTTCCCTGACCTCGATGATCGGGCTCGCCCTTGGCGTGGTCGTGATGATTGTCGTGTTATCGGTGATGAACGGCTTCGATCATGAGATGCGCACCCGCGTGCTGGGCATGGTGCCCCACGCGACCATCGTCGGCGACCAGCCGATCAGTGACTGGCAAAGCCTGGCGGCCAAGGTCAAGCAGAACCCGAAGGTGGAGGCGGTTGCGCCGTTTACCCAGATGCAGGGCTTGCTGACCAACGATGGCAACGTGCAGAAAGTCCTGCTCAATGCCATTGACCCGGCGCAGGAACGCAATGTCTCGATCATTGACCGGTTCATGCAGCAGGGCCAGCTCGACTCGCTGACCCCGGGCAGCTTCGGCATCATCATTGGCGACAAGGCCGCGAAAAAGCTGGGTGTGAGCGTCGGCGACAAGCTGACCTTCGTTGCGCCGGAAGTCACGGTGACACCGGCCGGCATGTTCCCGCGCATGAAGCGTTTTACCGTGCAGGGCATTTTTCATGTCGGTGCCGGTGAGATCGACGGCTACCTGGGCATCACCAACCTGCAGGACCTGGCGCGTTTGCAGCGCTGGAAACCTGACCAGGTACAGGGCCTGCGGCTGAAGTTCGATGACCTGTTCGAAGCGCCGCGCACTGCCTGGGAAATCGCCCAGCAGCTGGGCGAGAGCCAGTATTACGCCCGTGACTGGACCCGTACCCACGGCAACCTGTACCAGGCCATCCGCATGGAAAAAGCCATGATTGGCCTGCTGTTGCTGCTGATTGTGGCCGTGGCCGCGTTCAACATCATTTCCACGCTGGTAATGGTGGTCAATGACAAGAAAGGCGACATCGCCATCCTGCGTACCCTGGGGGCGACGCCGGGCACCATCATGGCCACCTTTATGGTTCAGGGCACCGTTATCGGTGTGGTCGGGACGGCCATCGGCGCGGTGGTCGGGATGCTTGCTGCGCTCAATGTCAGCGCTGCGATCTCGGCCCTTGAAGGCCTGATCGGGCACAAGTTTCTCAATGCCGACGTGTATTTCATCGACTACCTGCCCTCGCAGTTGCAGGCACAGGACGTGTTGATGGTGTGCGGTGCGGCATTGGTTCTGAGTTTCCTCGCGACCTTGTACCCGGCCTGGCGTGCTGCGCGCACCCAGCCTGCGCAGGCGCTTCGTTATGAGTGAGTTGGGCATGAAAGAACAAGCAGTGTTGAGTTGCCGCGACCTGGGCAAGTCCTACGAGGAAGGCCCGGAATCCGTGGTGGTGCTGTCGGGGCTGCAGCTTGAGTTGCACCCTGGTGAGCGGGTGGCGATCGTCGGGACTTCGGGTTCGGGCAAAAGTACCTTGCTCAACCTGCTCGGCGGGCTTGATACCCCGACCAGTGGCAGTGTCTGGCTGGCGGGTGAAGAGCTATCGGCCCTGGGCGAAAAGGCCCGTGGCCTGTTGCGCAACCGCTCGCTGGGTTTCGTGTATCAATTTCACCACTTGTTGCCCGAGTTCACCGCGCTGGAAAACGTTTGCATGCCGTTGCTGATCGGCAAGACGGCGATCCCCGAAGCCCGTGAACGGGCCACGGCCCTGCTGACGCGGGTGGGCCTGGGTCATCGCCTGGAGCACAAGCCGGCCGAGCTGTCGGGTGGTGAGCGCCAGCGTGTGGCGATTGCCCGGGCGCTGGTCAACAAGCCGGGGCTGGTGATGCTCGATGAGCCCACCGGCAACCTCGACTCGCACACGGCCCAGGGCATTCAGGACCTGATGCTGGAGCTCAGCACGTCAATGCGCACTGCGTTCCTGGTGGTAACCCACGACATGAACCTGGCCCGCCAGATGGATCGCGTGTTGCACCTTCAGGAAGGTCGCCTGACCACGATCTGACTGGCCAGCATCTGACGCCTGCAAGCGGGCGTCAGGTCTTCAATTTTTATACGGTGCCCGCGAATGTTCAGACCGTTATCGATTTTTATCGGCACGCGCTATACCCGCGCCAAGCGCCGCAATCGTTTTGTTTCGTTTATCTCCATGACCTCGATGATCGGCCTCGCCCTCGGCGTGCTGGCGATGATCGTGGTGTTGTCGGTGATGAACGGCTTCCAGCGTGAAATGAGTAACCGCATCCTCGGCATGGTGCCCCACGCGACCATCGTGGGCGTCAAGCCCATCGATGACTGGCGCCCGGTGGCTGACGCGGCGATGAAAAACCCCGAGGTCACGGCAGCCGTGCCGTTCACCGAGCTGGACGGCATGCTGTCCTATAAAGGCTCGATGCAGCCGATCCAGATCAGCGGCATCGATCCGGAGCAGGAAGGTAAGGTCTCGATCGTGACCCAGCACATCGTGCAGGGCAGCCTCCAGGACTTGAAACCCGACGAATACGGTGTGGTGCTGGGCGATATTGTTGCGCGGCGCTTCCGTCTGGGCGTGGGTGACAAGATCACCCTGATCGTCCCCGAGGCCAGCACCGCGCCTGGTGGCATTACTCCGCGCCTGCAGCGGTTGAATGTGGTGGGTATCTTCAAGGTTGGTGCTGAACTGGATGGCACCATGGGCCTGATCCATATGGCCGATGCTGCAGCCATTCAACACTGGGAGCCGAACCAGGTGCAAAGCGTGCGCCTGGCGGTCAAGGATCTGTACGCGGCACCGCAGGTTTCACAGCAAGTGGCGGCCGGCCTGGGGGATGGTTACAAGGCTGACGACTGGACTCACACCCAGGGCAGCCTGTTCAGCGCCATGAAAATGGAAAAAACCATGATCGGTCTGTTGTTGCTGATGATCGTGGCCGTGGCGGCGTTCAACATCATCGCCACGCTGATCATGGTGGTGAACGACAAGGGCGCCGACATCGCGATCTTGCGCACCATTGGTGCCACGCCGCGGCAGATCATGGCCATCTTTATGGTGCAGGGCACGGTGATCGGTATTGTCGGCACCTTGATCGGTGGCGTGCTGGGGGTGATTGCGGCGTTGAATGTCAGTGAGCTGGTGGGCTGGATGGAGCGGGTGACCGGGCAGCATATCTTCAGTTCCGACGTGTATTTTGTCAGCAACCTGCCATCCGAGCTGCAGGGCGGCGATGTGGCGCTGATCTGCGGTGCGGGCTTTGTACTGAGCTTTCTGGCTACGCTGTATCCGGCGTATCGGGCAGCGAAGATTCAACCGGCCCATGCGTTGCGGTATTCCTGATAGTTGAAGAGCAAAAGCCCCTCACCCTAACCCTCTCCCGGAGGGAGAGGGGACTAAAGGCAAAAGCAGTTCTGCGCAGTGCCACAAATCAGCGCCCTCTCCCTCCGGGAGAGGGCTGGGGTGAGGGCAGCTTTGCTGGCAGCTCCACGACAAACCGCGTTACCCCCTCTTTCGACTCACAGCAGATCTGCCCGCCATGGGCACGAATGATCGACTGGGTGATCGCCAGCCCCAGCCCCGCATGCTCACTGCTGCCTTCACGGCGTGCCGAATCTGCCCGGTAAAACCGGTCAAACAGGCGTGGCAGCAGTTCTGCAGGGATTCCCGTGCCCGTGTTCTCGATGCTGATGCGCGCAGTGGCCGGCAAAGCCTCAATCAGCACTTTGATCGCGCCACCCGACGGCGTATAGCGCAAGGCGTTATCCAGCAGGTTGGAAAGGGCGCGGCGCAGCATGCTGCGGTCGCCTGCAAGAAGTGCATTGCCTTCGCGGGTCAGTTCAATGTGCGAGTCTTCGGCCAGCAGCGCATAAAACTCCAGTAATGCCTCCACTTCCTGACCCAGATCCAGGGCTTCGCGCCGAGGCGTAAGCAAGCCGTGATCGGCCTTGGCCAAATAGAGCATGTCGTTGACCAGTTGCGCCATCCATTGCAGCTCTTCAAGGTTGCTATGCAGTGCCTCGCGGTACTCTTCAATGCCCCGGGGGCGGGTCAGGGTGACCTGGGTGTGGGTCAGCAGGTTGGACAATGGCGTACGCAGTTCATGTGCGATGTCGGCGGAGAATGCCGACAATCGCTGGAATGAATCGTCCAGTCGCGCAAGCATGGCGTTAAAAGCCGTGGCCAGCTCTGCCAGTTCAGCGGGCATTTGTTCCTGGGGCAGGCGGGCGTTAAGCGAGTCGGCCGAAACGCTGGCTGCGATCGCGCTCATGCGGCGCAGAGGGCGCAAGCCGCTGCGGGCTGCCCACGCTCCGAGAATCGCCGTGGCCAGTGCCGACAGGCCTACAGTCATCCAGATCAATCTCTGCATGCGCTGCAGGAAGTGCTGGTGGTGGGTGATATCCAGCAACAGGGTCAGATGCGGCGCATCGGGGCTGTCGGTCTGCGGTACCAGAACACGGTAATCGGTGCCGTTTATTTGCAGGCTGCCCAAGCCCGGGCGGGTCTCAAGCTCCAGTGGCAGGCGCGGTGAGCTGTCAAACCATAGATGCCCGTCCGGGCCGCGCACCCGTATCGCCAGGTCCGGCTGGTGGGCCAGATCCTGCATCAGGGCGGGCAGGCGCAGGGTGAAGCGTTCAAGGGTGTCAGCCCCTTGCAGCGTACTGCGTAGTATGGCGAGGCGACTTTCCATCAGTTGCTGGTCGAGCTCGACAAAATGCACCTCGCTGGCGCGCCCGAACAGCACCCCGGCAAACAGCGATACCACGGCGGTACAACCGGCAAACAGCAGCGCCAGGCGGCTGCTCAACGACAGGCGGCGCATCAACTGCTGCGCTCTTCAAGCACATAACCCATGCCGCGCACGGTGTGGATCAGCTTCTGCTCATGGTTGTCGTCGATTTTCAGGCGCAGGCGGCGAATCGCCACTTCGATGACGTTGGTGTCGCTGTCAAAGTTCATGTCCCATACCTGTGAAGCAATCAAGGACTTGGGCAGCACTTCTCCCTGACGGCGTAGCAGCAGCTCCAGCAGGGCGAATTCCTTGGCGGTAAGGTCGATGCGCTGGCCGTTGCGCTCAACACGGCGGCGGATCAGATCCAGGCGCAGGTCGGCCAGTTGCAGGCTGGTCTCCTGGGGAGTGTTGCTGCCGCGGCGCAACAGGCTGCGAACCCGTGCCAGCAGCTCGGAAAAGGCGAACGGCTTGACCAGATAATCATCGGCCCCCAGCTCCAGGCCGTGGACGCGGTCAGCGACCGCATCCCGTGCGGTCAAAAACAGCACCGGCATGCTCAGTCCGGCGCTACGCACCGCTTGCAGGATTTGCCAGCCATCACGGCCGGGCAGCATGACGTCGAGAATCAGCAGCGAGTAATCGCCGGTCAGGGCCAGGTGTTGCCCGGTAATACCGTCGGCCGCCAGTTCGGTGGTGAACCCGGCCTCGCTCAGGCCCTGGCGCAAGTACTGTCCGGTTTTGACCTGGTCTTCGACTATCAGCAGTTTCATGGTCGACTCATCATAAAAATTAACCTCAGCCTTATACCTTGGTGCAGGTTATGCAGGGTCAAGCTGACAAAGTTGTAATCTTGCAGTCAGTTGAATGCCAGTGCCGAGACTTTAAAGTAGCGCCAAGCCTGACATTTTGTTTCTGGGAGTAAGTATGACCGCACGTATCCGTTTGTCGCTTGCTGGCTGTTTTTTGGCCTTGAGCCTGCCGGTAATGGCATCGCCTGCCGGGCATTTTGATTTTGGTCAGCCCGCACCTGCCGCCAGCGCCACGCGCACGGTTGAAATCGACATGACTGATATTGCCTTCACCCCAAAGTCGCTGGATGTGAAAGCCGGTGAAACGGTGCGTTTTGTCCTGGTCAACAAAGGGCAGTTATTGCACGAGTTCAACCTGGGCAATGCCGCGATGCACGCGGCACATCAGAAAGAAATGCTCGAAATGCAGCAAAGCGGCATGCTTACCCCGACCGGTATGGGGCATGACGGCATGGATCACTCGGCAATGGGCCATGGTGGCATGAGCATGCCTGGCATGAAACACGATGACCCCAACAGCGTGCTGGTCGAGCCGGGTAAAACTGAGGAGTTGACCTGGACCTTCACCCGCGCCGACAACCTGGAATTTGCCTGCAATGTGCCGGGTCACTATCAGGCTGGCATGGTCGGCAAGGTGAAAGTTGCGCCTTAAAACGTCCTGATTGTCGGTGAACGCTGAAAGCCTGGCTTAAACCCGATAGAATTACCGGGTTTTTCTAGCCAGGTTTTTGTCATGCATCCCGCCGCCGAACATTCCCCGCTGGGCAAGTCCAGTGAATACATCAGCACTTATACCCCGTCCTTGCTGTTCCCGATCCCGCGCGCGGCGAAATGGGCCGAGCTGGGGCTGAGCGCCGAAACGCTGCCTTATGTCGGCGTGGATTTCTGGACCTGCTTCGAGCTGTCCTGGTTGTTGCCATCGGGCAAACCGGTGGTGGCCATTGGCGAGTTTTGCTTTGCCGCCGATTCGCCGAATATCGTCGAGTCCAAGTCGTTCAAGCTGTATCTCAACTCGCTGAACCAGACGGTATTTGCCGATACCCCGAGCCTTGAGGCTACATTGCGTGCAGATTTGTCGGCCGCATCCGGCAAGCCTGTCAGCGTGCGCGTACGCAGTCTGGATGAAGTTCAGGCTGATGGCGTAGCCGTATTGCCGGGTGTGTGCATTGATGACCTGGATATCACGGTCAGTGATTACGCGCAGCCGCGTCCTGAATTGCTCAAGTGCGACGATTCCCAGGTGGTTGAAGAAAGCGTCTACAGCCACTTGCTCAAATCCAACTGCCCGGTCACCAGTCAGCCGGACTGGGGCACGGTGGTGGTCGAGTACCGTGGGGCGGCGCTGGATCACGCCAGTTTGCTGGCGTACCTGGTGAGCTTTCGCCAGCATTCGGATTTTCATGAGCAGTGTGTGGAGCGGATCTTTCTCGACCTGCAGCGTTTGCTCAAGCCCGAGAAGTTGACCGTGTATGCGCGCTATGTGCGCCGTGGTGGGCTGGATATCAACCCGTACCGCAGCACCGAAGCGGTCGAGTTCCAGAATGTGCGGTTGGTGCGTCAGTAATACGCTGTGACTCATGTGGGAGCGGGCTTGCTCGCGATAGGTCTATGCGGTTTGCCTGACAAACCGCGTCGCCTGAATCGCGAGCAAGCCCGCTCCCACAGAGTTTTGCTTAGCCGTTATTCAGCGCCTTGGCCTGCTCCAGCACTGCCTCGACATGGCCTGGCACTTTCACGCCGCGCCATTGGTGACGCAACACGCCGTCCTTGTCGATCAGGAAGGTGCTGCGATCCACGCCAAGGTACTCCTTGCCGTACAGCTTTTTCAGCTTGATCACGTCAAACAGCTGGCAAAGGGCTTCGTCCTTGTCGCTCAGCAACTCAAACGGAAAACCCTGCTTGGCCTTGAAGTTCTCATGGGACTTGAGGCTGTCGCGGGACACACCAAACACTTCGGTATTGGCCGCCTGGAACTCGGCGTAATGGTCGCGAAAACCCTGGCCCTCAGTGGTGCAGCCCGGCGTGCTGTCCTTGGGATAGAAGTAGATCACTACCTGCTTGCCCTTGAGCTGCGACAGGCTGACGGTTTTTTCACTCGTCGCCGGGATCTGGAAATCGTCTACGGGTTGGTCAATTGCAACAGCCATTGAGTCGGTTTCCTTACATCGGGTTCTGTGGGCGCCAAGGTTCGATCAGTGCGTCCAGGTTCAGCGCGTCGGCGAAGTCGAGGAACTGATCACGCAGCCAGCTGATTTGCACGCCGGCCGGCAAGGTCACGGTGAAGGTGGCGTTGAGCATGGTGCCGCCGGTTTGTGGCGCCTGATAGGTATCGCACGTCAGGTTTTCCAGCTCGACGTTGTGGTCCATGAAGAACTGGCACAGCTCGTTGATGATGTCCGAGCGGTAGGCCGAGCTGACATAGGCCACGTACGGCAGCGCCTGCGGGCGGGTTTCAAGGGCCGCACTGCGTACTACATTGACGCTGAACGCGTGCTTTTTGGCCAGCGCAGGCAAGCCAGCTTCAAGGCGTGCCAGGGCGTCCCAGCTACCGGTAACTTCCAGGACCAGGGCACTGCATTCGCCGTGGCGAGTCAGGCGCGAGGTCACGACAGCGCAGCGATTTTCATGGCTGGCGCGGCACAGCACGTTAGTCAGCTCCATTGGGTTGGCGCCAAGGGCACTGATGACAAGGAATTGTTCGCGAACTGTGGGGGTGGACATTCAACCTTCCTAAAACGATGAGCGGTCAGTACGGTCGATGGGAGGCAAGTTGAGTATCAGGTAACACTTGAGCGTCAGAAGCCCGTCAATACTGCGTTCCAGGCGGTTTGCAGGCTCTGCAAAACGTGCTCGGTGGCGTTTGGGCGGGGCTTTTGGCGCTTGCTGAGGGCCTGTGAAACAGACTTGCGCACACATCAGTACCAATCAAAGGCTGAAGGGTAGCGAAAAGCAACGCGAAGGGGAATGCTCATCGGGCGCGCTGTTGCTTGTGCAAGGGTCATGGCGCCAGTACCATTACGGCTCTCTTTTTCCGGCAGGAGCGGTTGCATGATTGCGGGCAGTATGGTGGCACTGGTCACACCTATGGATGCACAAGGTCGTCTTGATTGGGACGCTCTGAGCAAACTGGTGGACTTTCACCTGCAAGAGGGCACCAACGCCATTGTTGCCGTTGGCACTACAGGTGAATCGGCAACTCTGGATGTGAACGAACACATTGAAGTGATTCGTCATGTCGTCAAGCAGGTTGCAGGGCGCATTCCGGTGATTGCCGGCACGGGCGCCAACTCGACGCGTGAAGCGATCGAACTCACCACCAATGCAAAGGCCGCTGGCGCCGATGCATGTCTGCTGGTGACACCGTATTACAACAAGCCGACCCAGGAAGGCCTGTACCAGCACTTCAAGGCGATCGCCGAAGCGGTCGATATCCCGCAGATCCTGTACAACGTTCCGGGCCGTACCGCCTGCGACATGCTGCCGGCTACCGTCATTCGTCTTTCCACCGTGCCGAACATCATCGGCATCAAGGAAGCCACCGGCGACCTGACGCGCGTACCGGCCATTCTGGCAGGGGTGAGCAGCGACTTCCTGGTGTACTCCGGCGACGACGCCACCGCAGTCGAGCTGATCCTGCTCGGCGGCAAGGGCAATATCTCGGTAACCGCCAACGTTGCTCCGCGTGACATGAGCGACCTGTGCGCTGCTGCGATGCGTGGCGATGCCGACACTGCCCGTGCGCTGCACGAAAAGCTGATGCCGCTCAATAAAACCCTGTTTATCGAATCCAACCCTATCCCCGTGAAATGGGCGCTGCATGAGATGGGCATGATGTCGGACGGTATCCGTCTGCCACTCACCTGGCTCAGCGAGCCTTGCCACGAACCACTGCGTCAGGCAATGCGCCAGTCCGGTGTCTTGGTTTAATTGAGGAAGCACTACGCATGAAGCGATTGGCCGGACTTTCCGCACTAGCCGTGATTATTTCCAGCACCAGCGGCTGCGGTTGGCTGTGGGGTCAAGAGGGTTACTTCCGCGACCGTGGCAGCGACTACCTGGAGGCGCGTCAAACCGCTCCAATGCAGTTGCCGCCAGGTGTCCAGACTGACAAGCGCCTTGTGCCGCTGTTGCCGATCCCCAGCAATGTGCCCGACGACAACGTCAAGGGCGAGTTTGAAGTACCGCGTCCACAGCCGTTGGCTGTAGCCGCCAGTGCCAGCGATTTCAGCCTGCAGAAAAGTGGCGACAGCCGCTGGGTCATGGCGCAGCGTTCGCCGTCAGAAGTCTGGCCGGTAGCGATGCAGTTCTTCCAGGACAATGGCTTCCGCATCGACGAACAGCGCCCGCAAACCGGCGAGTTCACCACGAGCTGGCAGCGTGCTGACGAGCTTTCCGCTCCGATCGCCCGTCATGTGGGCAGCAGCGGCCTGGCCTCCGACAGCGAAACCCGCCTGCGGGTACGCATCGAGCCGGGTGTGCAGCGCAATACCAGCGAAATCTACGTGGTCAGTGCCAACCGCCCGGCCGGTAGCAGTGCCAACGTCGACTTTGGCAACCGCTCGGTCAACACCGGTCTGGATGCAGCCCTGGTTGATGAAATGCTGATCAGCATGAGCCGCAACGCCGAGAAGGGCGGTTCGGTTTCGCTGCTGGCTGCCCGTGATTTCGACACCCCTGCACGTGTGAGCCTGAACGAAGACGGCAGCGGCAACCCGGTGCTGACCCTGACCGAAGACCTCGACCGTGCCTGGTCCAGCGTAGGTCGTGCACTTGAACAGGGCGAATGGCGCGTTGAAGACATCAACCGCACGTTGGGCCTGTACTACATCAACCTCGCCGAAAAAGCCGAGAAGAAGGACGAGAAACCTGGTTTCTTCTCCGGTCTCTTTGGCAGCAAGCCGGACAAGGAAGAAGTTGAAGCCCGTGCCCAGCGCTATCAGGTTCGCCTGAGCAAGGTGGGTGAAAGCGTGCAAGTGACCGTCGAAGAAAACATCAACACCGTTGCCTCGCCAGAAGTGGCGCGCAAGGTGCTGGGCGTTATCCAAGACAACCTGGGCTGATTGTATGCGTTTTGCCGTTCTCGGCAGTGGTAGCCAAGGGAATGGCACGCTGATAGCCAGCGACAGCACCTATGTACTGGTCGATTGCGGTTTCTCGTTGCGAGAAACCGAGCGTCGTCTCGCCAGGCTGGGCATCAGCGCTCACCAGCTGAGCGCGATTCTGGTCACCCACGAACATGCCGACCATGTGCATGGCGTGGGTTTGCTGTCGCGGCGCTACAATTTGCCGGTGTACATGAGTCGTGGTACCCAGCGCGGGATGCGCAAGCCTCTGGAGGCCGCCGGTTACGTGGCGGGTGGCCAGACGCTGCAAATCGGAGCCTTGAATATCAGTGTGACCCTGGTCGCCCATGATGCCCAGGAGCCCACCCAGTATGTATTCAGTGACGGCAAGCGGCGGTTCGGCTTGCTGACCGACCTGGGTTCGTATTGTGCTGGCGTGCTGGACAGCTATCGCGACCTGGATGCGCTGATGATTGAAGCCAACCACTGTCGGGACCTGCTTGCCCGTGGTCACTACCCTGCGTTTCTCAAGCGCCGGGTAGGGGGCCAGGAAGGACATTTGAACAACCACCAGGCCGCAAGCCTGGTGGCCGAGTTGGGCTGGCAAGACCTGCAACACCTGGTACTGGCCCACCTCAGCAGCAAGAACAACCTGCCGCAGCTGGCCCGGCAATGTTTTGTCGACACCCTAGGGTGCGACCCGGACTGGCTGCAACTGGCCGATCAAGATTCAGGGCTCGACTGGCGCACAATCGCCTAGCCCACCTACTTAGCATGCGGAGCCCATCATGGAAAAACGTGAAGAACTCTATCGCGGTAAAGCGAAATCGGTTTACAAGACCGACGACGAAAACCGCTTGATCCTGCTGTTTCGCAACGACACTTCGGCGTTCGACGGCAAGCGTATCGAACAACTTGATCGCAAGGGCATGGTGAACAACAAGTTCAACGCCTTCATCATGCAGAAACTCGAAGAAGCCGGCGTGCCGACCCAATTCGACAAACTGCTGGGTGACAACGAGTGCCTGGTGAAGAAACTCGACATGATCCCGGTCGAGTGCGTTGTGCGTAACTACGCAGCGGGCAGCCTGGTCAAGCGTCTGGGTGTGGAAGAGGGCATGAAGCTCAACCCGTACACCTTCGAACTGTTCCTCAAGGACGACGCCAAGGGCGACCCGTTCATCAACGAATCCCACGTCGTGGCTTTCGGTTGGGGCACGGCCGAGCAACTGGTTCGCATGAAAGAACTGTCGCTCAAGGTCAACGACGTACTGAACAAGCTGTTCGATGACGCTGGCTTGCTGCTGGTCGACTTCAAACTTGAGTTCGGCGTATTCCACGACGGCTCCATCGTCCTGGGTGACGAATTCAGCCCGGACGGCTGCCGTCTGTGGGACAAGGCTACCGGCAAGAAAATGGACAAGGACCGCTTCCGTCAGGGTCTGGGCGACGTAATCGAAGCCTACGAAGAAGTTGCAAACCGCCTCGGCGTCCCGCTTTAAGCAGTAAAGGCGCGCAAGCAACTGATACAGCGCGGTTTTTTTGAAAAAAGGCTTTGCCATAATCAAAAACCGCGCTATTATTCGCGCCGTTGGAGAGATGCCAGAGTGGCCGAATGGGACGGATTCGAAATCCGTTGTACTGGCGACAGTACCTAGGGTTCGAATCCCTATCTCTCCGCCATTATTGAACAAGACAAAGCCCCTGAAATGGTTAAACATTTCAGGGGCTTTTTCGTGGGCGTCGATAAATGCGGTGCCCATTTCCCCTCAGGCAGACACCACCCGGTTGCGCCCGCTTTCCTTGGCACGGTAAAGGCGTTCGTCGGCCAGTTTTAGTACTTGCTGCGGTGTCATTGGCGCGCCGGCCTTGCTGGCAACACCTATGGAGATTGTCAGGTTGCCGACTTGCGGTATGCGAGCGTCTGCGATGCTTTGGCGTATGCGTTCGGCGATGGCTCTGGCCGTTTCTTGCGTGGTATCCGGTAGCAGCAGCGAAAATTCCTCCCCACCGCTGCGACATGCCAGGTCGTTTGCCCGTGAGTTCTGCTTGAGGATTTCGGCAACCTGCTTGAGTGCAACGTCGCCAGCGTCATGCCCGAATGTGTCATTGACCCGCTTGAAATGATCAATATCCAGCGCCAGTACCGTGTAGGGCTGCTGGGTCTGCTCCAGCACGCTCAGTAGTTCTTCCATGGCCCGGCGATTGGCCAGGCCGGTGAGAGGGTCACTTTGCGCCTCGTGGCTGAGGCGGCCAAGCTTTTGCTGCAGCAGTTGCACGCCCGCCAGCATGGCCTGGCGGATGGCCGAAGCATCGTGGTACCAGGCGTTGATACGTTGCAGCAGCTCCGTAGTCTGCGGCGCGGACAACTGTTGCGCCGCGGCAGACAGCAGGCGCAGGGGCCGGGCGATCAGCGTTGTGCCGACGAATACCAGTACCATCCCCAGAAGCCCGGCCGGAATCATGCCCATGATCATGTCGTGCATAAGCCGGCGCAAGGTCGCCTGACTATGCTCCCTGGGTTGTTGCACTACTACCGCCCAATTGGAGTCCGGGACCTGGCTGTAACCTGCCAGCATTTCGACGCCTTCGGAATTCCTTATTTCCATCGAACCGCGTTCGCCGCCCAGGGCCGCATCAACCGCAAGGTTTTCACCAAGCACTTCAGAGATACGCGCAGGATTGGGGTGGTAGAGCAGTCGACGATTGCTGTCGGCCACAAACGCAAAAGTGCCTTCGTGATGAAAGTGGCTGCTGATGACGGTGTGCAAGGCACTTTGATCAAGCAGGTAAATAGACCCGACCACGGCGCCGAGAAACACACCGGCCTTGCTGAAAACAGGTTCTGATACGAATACGATCAAGTTGCCCTGGCGGGATACATAGGTCGAGCTGACCAGTGCCCGGCGCTCTTGGAGTGCTTGCCTGATACCGCTGGCCGGGACGTTGGAACCGACAATCTGCGCCTGTGGCGGATTCGAGGCCAGGACTTTGCCGTTGGCATCGAGGATTTCGACGGAGTTGAAATACTGATCCTGTGCCTCCAGCCTCAAGGCTTCTTCATGCAGCACCTGGGGATCGTCCCAGTGCTTGCCGAGGATTTTGGCGCTGTAGTTCAGGTTGTTGTGGGCTGCGCGCAAGAACTCACCAATGCTGGAGGCAACTTTTGCCGCATAGGCAGCATTGGACTCCAGGGTCGAATGGATCAGGGCGTCGCGTTGTACGCGATAGGCCACCACAAGGCTGTTGCACAGGGTCGCCAGGACTGACGCCAGAACAATGCAGAGGATCAGGCCGCGCAGGTTTACGGGCAATGGGCGTGATGGTTTAAAGCTGTCGGTCATGGGCATGTTCGATAAGCGCAAAAAAGCTTGAATAGAGGTTTGGACTCCAGAACCTGGCGGTGCGCAGGTCACTAGCAGAGTAGGTAGGGGTGAGCGCTCTGTCACACCCGTAAACAAGAATAATTGCTGAACTGCGGCTATCGCCCGCTTGCGGCCGACGGCGGGTGCCAATCACCAGTCGGTGGATTTATGCGTCATTGGTATAAGTGCTATCAATAAAGCCGCGTTTATCAATGAATTCCTACGCGCTAAGTTACTTCTGTATTGAATACGCGCACACCTCTGGTGGCCGTTTCCTACAGAAGTTTTAACTTGAAAGGGAGATTTCTGTGACGTTTACGGTGCTTAAAGCCACGTTTATGGCCGCAATGGTCGGCATGTCCGCCGCGGAGGCGGGGGACTACAAGACCAACCCGTTCACCCTGACCTACGCGGGTGCGATCACTCGCAACGAGCCAGGCAAAGTCAATATCCACCCGGTCACCTACCAGCTCAATGGCCTGGACATCGCCGCCAATGTGTACACCCCCGCCAATTACGATGCGGGCAAGAAATACCCTGCCATTGTCGTCGCGCACCCCAACGGCGGGGTCAAGGAGCAGGTGGCGGGCCTGTATGCCCAGCGCCTGGCGGACAGGGGCTATATCACCATCACCGCCGACGCCGCCTACCAGGGCGCCAGCGGCGGCCAGCCGCGCAATGTCGACAAACCTGCCAACCGTGTTGAAGACATCCACGGCATGGCCGATTTTATTGCCAGTTACCCCGGTGTTGACCCCCAACGTCTGGGCTTGCTGGGTATCTGCGGCGGCGGTGGCTATGCCTTGAAAGCCGGGCAGAGCGACAAGCGTTTCCAGTCGATTGCCACTGTGAGCATGTTCAATTCAGGTCTGGTACGCCGTAATGGCTTTATGGATTCGCAACTGGACACCCTCCAGGAGCGTCTGCAGCAGGCCTCCGCTGCCCGTGCCCAGGAAGCGGCAGGTGGCGAAGTAATCTACACCGGCGATGTCAAACTCACCGACGAGCAGATCGCCAAGCTGCCCTTTGATCTGTATCGCGAAGGTTTCGAGTATTACGGCAAAACCCACTCCCACCCCAACTCGACCTTCAAATACACCCTCAGCAGCCTGATGGACCTGATGAGTTTCGACGCCACCAACCAGCTCGAATTGCTCAACAAACCGTTGCTGATGATTGCCGGCAGCAAGGCCGACACCCTGTATATGACCGAGCAGGCGTTCGCCAGGGCCACGGGCACCCAGGACAAGACACTGTTCAAGATCGATGGTGCGACCCATATCCAGACCTACTGGGTGCCTGAATATGTGGACACTGCCATTAACCAGCTGGCTGATTTCTATGCCAGAACACTCTGATTCCGGGAGGTTTGCATGAAGCGGACACTGTGGACACTTGCCATGTGTGTTGCGGCCCCCCTGGCGGGTGCCGCCGGATCGTCAGCCGTTGACGACAAGGCCCGGGCGCAGCAGATCACCCGCAGCGCCGACCAGGCCTCGACAGCGGGTCCCGAGGACTACTTTACCGGGCAGGTACGGGTCGATCCGCTGTTTGCCGCCAGCGAGGAAATCAACGCTTCGGGCGCCTACGTCACCTTTGCGCCGGGCTCCCGCTCCGCCTGGCACACTCACCCGGCTGGACAGCGGCTGGTGGTGGTGTCCGGCGTGGGACTGACCCAGGAGTGGGGCAAGCCGGTGCAGCAGATTCACCCCGGCGATGTGGTGGTTTGCCCACCGGGCGTCAAACACTGGCACGGCGCCGCAGCGGATGGTGCCATGACTCATCTGGCCGTCACCGGCAGCGTGGACGGTAAAAGCGTGACCTGGATGGAGAAAGTGACGGATGAGCAATACCAGAACCGTTAAGTTACAGAGCCCTGCCATGCTGGCTGCGGAGTGGACGGGCAAAGCCGTGAGCTGGCACCTCCTCAGCCTGGGTAGCGCAAGGCTTCACGCAGCAGGGTGAAGGCCGGGGAGGACTGGCGTCGGCTCGGGTAGTAGAGGTGGTAGCCGGAGTAGGGTTCGCACCAGTCCTCCAGCACTCGGATCAGGCGGCCCTGCTCGATATAGGGCCGCACCACGTCTTCCGGCATATAGGCCAGGCCCAGCCCCTGCAGGACTGATTCCAGGCGCATGGCAATGTTGTTGAACACCAGTTGGCCTTCGATCCGCACGTTGAGTGCCTGGCCGTTTTTTTCGAATTCCCACATAAACAGGCCGCCGTGGGTAGGCATGCGCAGGGTGATGCAGTTGTGCGCCATGAGATCGGCCGGGATCACCGGCTTGGGGTAGTGGCTGAAGTAAGCGGGGGAGCCGATCACCGCCATGCGCATATCGGGCCCGATGCGCATGGCAATCATGTCCTTGGCCACCTGTTCGCCCAGGCGCACGCCAGCATCGAAGCCCTCGGCGACGATATCGGTCAGGCCGTAGTCGACGATAATCTCGATGCTCAAGTCCGGGTGGTCGGGCAGCAGCCGCGCCAGCACCGGCTGCAGCACCGCAATCGCCGCATGCTCCCCTGCGGTGATGCGCAATTTGCCCGCTGGCCGGTCACGGAACTTGCTGAGCAGCGCCAGCTCGCTGTTGATCTCGTCGAAGCGTGGGGCGATCACCTGCAGCAGGTGCTCGCCCGCCTGGGTCGGGGCAACGCTGCGGGTAGTGCGCGCCAGCAGGCGCACCCCCAGACGTTCCTCGAGCTGGCGCATGGCCCGGCTCAGGGCCGGTTGCGACATGCCCAGGCGGGCGGCGGCGCGGGTAAAGCTGCGCTCCTGGGCAACTACCGAAAAGATCGCGAGCTGGTCGTAGCTTTCAACCGTCATGGCGCCGTCCCTGTGCAGTGGCCCGTCAAACGATGGCGGGGTACTCGGCCAGGGTGTCCGGCCACGGGCTCAGCACCTCAAAGCCGTCGTCAGTCACGGCCACCATATGCTCCCACTGGGCCGACAGCGAGCCATCCCTGGTCACGACAGTCCAGTGGTCAGGCAGCGTCTTTACATGGCGCTTGCCAGCGTTAAGCATCGGTTCGATGGTGAAAATCATGCCGGTCTTGAGCTTCATGCCCTGGCCTGGATAACCGTAGTGCAGCACCTGCGGTTCGTCGTGATAGACCTTGCCGATGCCGTGGCCGCAATACTCGCGTACCACACTGAAGCCTTCTTTCTCGGCCAGGGTCTGGATGGCGTGGCCGATATCGCCTAGGGTTGCGCCCGGGCGGACCATGCGGATCCCGGCACACATGGCGTCGTAGGTGGTTTTCACCAGATGCCGGGCTGCGGGGCTTGGCTCGCCGACAAAGTACATGCGGCTGGTATCGCCGAACCAGCCATCCTTGACCACGGCGATATCGATATTGACGATATCGCCGTCGCGCAGCACGCGGTTGGACGGGATGCCGTGACATACCACTTCATTGACCGAAGCACATACGGTTTTGGGGAAACCGTGATAGCCCACGTTGCCGGGGATGGCCTTTTGCACGTTGACGATGTAATCGTGGCAGATCCGGTCGAGCTGGTCGGTGGTGACCCCGGCCTTGACGTGCTCGCCGATCATGGCCAGCACTTCGGCGGCCAGCTTGCCCGCGACCTTGGACTGGGCGATTTGCGCCGGGGTGTTGATAACGACGCTGGCCTTCATGAATGTGCTCCGGTTGCGAGGGGGGTGTCTTGCAGTGCCACATTCAAGTCCAGGCCGCCAGCCTGCTCGGCCCGCACCAGCAGGCGGCAGATCTGGTTGTGATCAAGGTTGGGGTGCAGTTCGGACAGCATGCCGATCCGCATCCAGTGCTCGGCTTGTGCATTGATCGAGCGGCTCAGCGCGTTGCTGGCGACCCGCAGGTTTTCGTGCATCTGCTCGGATATCTTGACGATGCCCATCAGCGTTCCAATATGAAATGTATATGGAACGTATATTAGGCGAGAGCTGCTCGTGTTCGCAAGCTGTAGCGGTTTTCAATCGTGTAGAAACTCTGTTTCCGGTCAAGGTCTCCCTGTGGGAGCGGGCTTGCTCGCGATGCATGCGGCGCGGTCTGTCAGGTAAACCGCGTCAATTTCATCGCGAGCAAGCCCGCTCCCACAAAGTACTGCGGTTATTGGAGAGTTAATCAGCGCCACAAGTTGACTTTGGCCAGGTCGATCAGCTCCCGGGCGCGGCCGTCCATCACGGTCTTGAGCATAAACAGGCTGAAGCCCTTGGCCTGTTCGAACGTCTTGGTCGGCGGCATGACCAGCTCCTGACGGGCGCTGACCACATCCACCAGCACCGGGCCGTCATGGGCGAAGGCTTCGCGCAGCGCCGCTTCCAGTTCGGATGGATGCTCCACGCGAATCCCTTTAACCCCCATGGCCTGGGCCATTGCCGCAAAGTCCGGATTTTTCAGGTCGCAACCCACATCCGGGAAGCCCGCTGCCTTCATTTCCATTTCGACAAAACCCAGGGTGCCGTTGTTGAGCACGATGACCTTGACCGGCAAGCCCACCTGGCTGAGGGTGAGGAAGTCACCCATCATCATGGTGAAACCACCGTCGCCGGACATTGAGATAACCTGGCGATCCGGGTATGTCGCCTGTGCGCCGATGGCCTGCAGCATGGCATTGGCCATCGAGCCGTGGTTGAACGAGCCGATCAGGCGCCGTTTGCCGTTCATTTTCAAATAGCGGGCTGCCCACGCAGTGGGGGTGCCAACGTCGCAGGTAAAAATCGCATCCTCTGCCGCCAGCTCACTGACCAGCCGGTTGAGGTACTGGGGGTGGATGATAGAGCTGCCAGGGCCACTTTCCGCCAGGGCGTCGAGGTCTTCCCGGGCTTTTTTGTAATCGTCCAGCGCCTGGTCGAGGTGGTCGCGGTCGGGGTTTTGCATCACCTTGGGCAATACTGCCTCAAGTGTCAGCTTCACATTACCGAGCAGCCCCAGTTGCAGCGGGCAGCGATTGCCCAGGGCTTCGGGGCGCAGGTCGATCTGTGCGATATAACTGTGCTCGGGATAGAACTGGCGATAAGGAAAGTTGGTGCCCAGCATCAGCAGGGTGTCGCAGTTCATCATCGCCTTGTAACCCGAGGCGAAGCCGATCAGGCCGGTCATGCCGACGTCATAGGGGTTGTCGTATTCGACATGTTCCTTGCCGCGCAGGGCATGCACGATGGGCGCGTTCAACCGCTCGGCCAGGGCCAGGATTTCGCTATGGGCACCGGCGCAGCCTGCGCCGCACAGCAGTGTGACTTTCTTGCCGTCATTGAGAAACGACGCCAGCCGGTCGATATCGGGCGGGGCGGGACAGACCAGCGGCTGGGCAGGCTTGAGCCATTGCGCCACCTTGGCCTCGGTCGCTTGCAGCGCCACATCCCCCGGAATCACTACCACCGCCACTCCGCGTTTGGCGATGGCTGTGCGCATGGCCCGATGCAAAATCTGCGGCAGCTGCTCAGGGCGGGACACCAGTTCAACGTAGTGGCTGCATTCCTTGAACAGGCTTTCGGGGTGGGTGGCCTGAAAATAGTCGATACCGATTTCGCTGCCGGGGATGTGAGCGGCCAGTGCCAGCACCGGTACTCCGCTGCGATGGGCGTCGAACAGGCCATTGATCAAGTGCAGGTTGCCGGGGCCACAGCTGCCGGCGCAAACCGCCAGCTCGCCGGTCAAATGGGCTTCGGCCCCGGCGGCGAATGCGGCGGACTCCTCGTTGCGCATATGGATCCACTCAATCTGCTCCTGGCGACGCAAGGCGTCGGTAAAGCCATTGAGGGAATCACCCACCACGCCAAATACACGCTTTACGCCGGCTTGCTGCAGGGTTTCGGTGATGAAATCGGCAACCGTTCTGGTCATGGTGCGGGCTCCTCGAAGCAGTAGGGTGGATCAAGCAGGATAGACACTGCATGCGACCTTGCCGGGGATTGAAACGTTCACAGAGCCCGCTTCCACAGAGGCTTGATTGTTTAGCGCCGATGTAACCAAAGGTATAAATCCCTGCATTTAAACAACCCACCCGGGCGTGTGAGGCTGGGTTCCCTTTTTGGCAACGGTTGCAGGTATGAGCAGCATTCAGTGCCCCTGGCAGGCCTTCTGGGCCCTGTTTCACTGCCGTCATGCCCGCCCGCCGGATCTTCATCGTGCCGTCAAATCCTGAATATGTGCGCCCCGGCGCCTGTCTGATACGAACCGATGAGTATTGCCATGAGTGCTACAACCGCGTTTGCCCCGCTGCAACAAGCCCTGGATTTTCTGGAATTACATCCCCACATCGAGATGTTCGAACTGTTCATCATCGACAATAACGGCGTGCCTCGCGGCAAGTTGCTGCACCGCGACGAGTTGCTGGCGGTCTACGAGAGCGGTCGGCCGCTGCCGAGCACGATTCTGGGCTTGAGCATTAACGGCGATGATGTGGAAAACACCGGCCTGGTGTGGGATGTGGGCGATATCGACTGCCGTGCCTATCCCGTCAGTGGCAGTTTGCAGCCCATGCCGTGGCGCCTGATTCCCACGGCGGCAGTACAGGTCAGCATGCATCCCCAACAGGGCATGCCCGCCACAGTGGCCGACCCCCGGCACTTGCTGGCCAAGGTTATCGATGGCCTCAAGGCCGATGGCTATTACCCGGTGATGGCGGCGGAGCTGGAGTTTTATCTGCTCGATCAGCAGCGCGACAGCAACGGTCGCCCGCAACCGGCCCGTGATGCTGATGGCCAGCGCCCGCGGGCGACCCAGGTTTACGGCTTGCGCGAGCTGGAACAGATCGAGCCGTTTCTGGCCGACTTGTACAGCGCTTGCAAGCTCCAGGGGATACCTGCACGCACGGCGATTTCCGAATATGCGCCGGGGCAGGTGGAAATTACCCTGGAGCATCGCAGTGACGCGCTGCAGGCAATGGACGAAGCGGTGCGCTACAAGCGCCTGGTCAAAGGCGTGGCGCACAAGCACGGGATGGTTGCCTGCTTTATGGCCAAGCCTTTCGATGATCTGGCCGGTACCGGCATGCACATGCATGTGAGCCTGGCCGACAAGGACGGCAACAACCTGTTTGCCAGCGAGGCAGCGGACGGTACGCCGTTACTCAGGCAGGCGGTGGGCGGAATGCTCAGCACTTTGCTCGATTCACTGTTGATGTTTTGCCCCAATGCCAACTCCTACCGCCGATTCCAGAGCAACAGTTATGCGCCGCTGGCCGCTACCTGGGGCGTGGACAACCGTACGGTGAGCCTGCGGGTGCCCGGTGGTCCGGCGTTTTCACGGCATATCGAACACCGCATATGTGGTGCCGATGCCAATCCGTACCTGGCCGCGGCAGCTATTCTGGCAGGAATCCATCGTGGCATTCGCGAGCAACTCGACCCGGGTGCGCCGGTCGAAGGCAATGGCTATGCCCAGGCCAGCGAGCGGTTGCCGACCGACTGGCTGACCACCTTGCGGGCGTTGCAGGCTTCGGAGTGGGCAAAAGAAGCCTTCGGTCCGGAGTTTCTCAAGGTCTACCTGGCCGTGAAAAACGCGGAATACCGTCAATTCATGGGCGAAGTGGGCGAGCAGGACTGGCGCTGGTATTTGCAGCAGGCGTGACCCGCCTGTTTTCATGGTTTTGTGACAATTTTTTCACTGGTGCCCCGATAATCTCTGCGTTGATCATCATCAAACACAAGAGTTCGCGGGCCCATGTCATCGCAGCCACCTTCCACCCCTATAGAGCATGAGCTCGCCGAGCAGTTTGACCGCGAGCATGCGAAGGTTTGCCTGCAAGTACAGCCCCAAGGGCTTGCCCGCAGGTTCGTGTTGTGGCGCGAGCGGCGCCTGGTGCGCCGGGCGCTCAAGGTTGCGGGCGAGCCTGGACTGATCCTGGATCTGGCTTGCGGAGCCGGGCGTTTCTGGCCGATTTTGGCCGAGCATGGCAATCGGGTGATCCTGGCCTGCGACTCGTCGCAGGCCATGCTCGATCACGCACAAACCCACCATCCCGCCGGCCTGCTGGCGCGCATCAAACTGTTTCAAAGCTCGGTGTTTTCCATCGATATTTCGGAAAACGCCGTGGACTGCATTTTTTGCATGCAGTTGTTCCACCATGTGCGCGACAGCGATCATCGCCAGGCCATTTTGCGCGAGCTGCACAGGGTCAGTCGTGACGGCCTGATCCTTTCTGTGCCCCTTGGTCGTGCGGCGGAGCAGGGCTGTGACCCGCTCCGTATCGTGGTGAACAAGGATGAAATTGAAGGTCAATTTGAGCGGGCAGGCTTCAGTATCCTCAAACAGTACGAAGTGCTGCCCGGTTGTGGCATGGGCAGCATCTACATCTTGCGCAAGGACATTTAGTCCAGAGCCTTGAGCACCTCGTATGCCAACTTGACCCGTGCGTCGTTGGGGTAGTTCTTGTTGGCCAGAATGACGATCGATTTTTGCTTGGCAGGCACAAACACTGCGTAGGCACCAAAGCCGCCGGTTGAGCCGGTCTTGTTGACCCATACCGCCTGTTGTGGGGCCAGAGGCGGATTCAGGGCGATGGCGTCATTGTTTTCATAGGCCATGTTGTTCGAGTTGCCTTCCAACAGCGATTTGAGCTCGACAGGGTAAGGGTACTGTTCCCAGATCAGATCCTGCGTCATGGGGCCCACGCGGAAATAACCGATGTGCGTGTCAGCCAGAGCCTTGCGAATCTGCGGGCTGGTTTCGCCCTGGCCCAGGTTGAGCTCGGTAAAGTGGATCAGGTCGCGGGCGCTGGTTTTCACGCCATAGGCTTCATTGCCGAGCACGCCGGAGTTAAGCCTGACCGGTGCATCCTGCTTGTCGTAGCCCTGGGCATACAACGTCATTTTGCTGGCGGGCACGGTGTAGTAGGTGTTGTGCAGCCCCAGTGCCGGGAACAGTTGTTGCTCCATTGCCTGGGTGAACGGCAGGTTCAGGCTTTTGGCGGCAATCACGCCGAGCATGCCGATGCTTGGATTGGCGTAGCTGCGCTGGGTGCCCATCGGGTAGGCGGGTTTCCAGCGTTTGAGGTAATCCATCAACTGGCGCTCGTCCTGCACGCTGTCCGGCAGCTGCAAAGGGAAGCCGCCTGCAGTATGGGTGGCCAGATGGGCCAGGGTTACCTTGCCAAAGGGTGTGCCTTCAAGTTCCGGCTCGTATTTGCCGACGGTATCGGACAGCGAAAGCTTGCCCTGGGCCTGAGCATAAGTGGCCAGGGTGGCGGTAAACAGTTTGCTGACCGAGCCAACCTCGAACAGTGTGTCGGGGGTCACTGGCTCTTTACTGGCCTTGGACGCGACACCGAAGCTGTAAAAGTGTTGCTTGCCGTTAGCGCTCACGGCGATGACCAGGCCGGGCACGGCGTATTCTTGCATTACGTGCCTGGCGCCGTTTTGCACCACTGCATCCAGGTCAGAACCCTTTGCCAGTGCACTACTGGCAAAAGAGCAAAGGCCTATCAGCGAAAGTGCCAGTGCTGACAGTTTGCAGGTCATTTTCATGGGGTATCCTCGGTTTTTAGTGCGCAAATCTACTCGTGCCCGCTCACAGTGGCCCGACTGGCTTGTCACATAATGTGTTGTAACAAATCTTCAATGGCGTTGAGCCAGGCAATTTATAGAGGAAATCACTCTAGGGATGCGGGTTTTATATGGAAGTTTCGTAGGTTTTTTCGCGCACAACATGACGAGGCAATGTCCGGTAATCCCTGGCGGCGATATATACTGCGCGCCATTCTTCAAGGGAGAGCCGTGTGGCCATCGATATTCACTGGATTCGCGACAACGATAGCCTCGGCCAGCATTGCGCCGAATGGCAACAATTGCCGTTCGTAGCCCTCGACACCGAATTTATGCGGGTCGACACCTTTTACCCGATTGCCGGCCTGATCCAGATTGGCGACGGCACGCGGGCGTACCTGATCGACCCGTTGACCATCGACAACTGGCAGCCCCTGGCCGACCTGCTGGAAAACCAGACGGTGGTCAAAGTGCTGCATGCCTGCAGTGAAGACCTTGAGGTTTTACTGCGCCTGACCGGCAGCCTGCCGGTGCCACTGTTCGACACCCAACTGGCAGCCGCCTATCTGAACCTGGGCTTCTCCATGGGCTATTCGCGCCTGGTCAAGGAAGTCCTGGATATCGATCTGCCCAAGGGCGAGACCCGCTCCGACTGGTTGCAGCGTCCGTTGTCGGAAACCCAGATCAGCTACGCCGCCGAAGATGCCGTGCACCTGGCTGAAGTCTACAAGTTGCTGCATCCGCGCCTGTCGGCGGAAAAGTACCGCTGGGTGCTGGAAGATGGCGCCGAACTGGTCGCCAACCTGCGCCGCGAAACAGATCCTTACGAGGTGTACCGCGAAGCCAAGCTGGCGTGGAAGCTGTCACGGGCCCAACTGGCGGTATTGCGTGAAATCTGCGCCTGGCGCGAGCACGAAGCCCGTGCCCGGGACCTGCCGCGCAACCGCGTGATACGCGAGCATGCATTGTGGCCTCTGGCCAAAACCCAGCCTGATAACCTGGTGGCACTGGCGCGCATTGAAGACATGCACCCGCGCACCGTGCGTCAGGACGGTGAGTTTTTGCTTGATCTGATCAAGCGTGCTGGCAGTCTGCCGCCGGAACAATGGCCGCCCGCCGTGCCCGAGCCGTTGCCGGTTGAAGCCGCGTTGCTGATCAAGCGTCTGCGTGCCATTGGCCAGGCTGAAGCTGAGCGCCTGAACATTGCGCCGGAACTGATGCTGCGTAAGAAAACCCTGGAAGCCCTGCTTAAAAGCGGCTTCCCCAATGGCCCTTATCAATTGCCGGAATCACTGCGCGGCTGGCGCCGTGAGTTGATGGGCCAGGCCTTGCTCGATTGCCTGGCCACCGCTGGAGAACTGTCTTGAAACGTATTTGCTCGATCTACCGCAGCACCAAACGCAACGAAATGTACCTGTATGTACTCAAGGCCGATGCCCTGGAGCGCGTGCCGGAACCGCTGATGCTGGCTTTTGGCAAGCCGATCCACGCCTTTGATCTGGTGCTGACGCCCGAGCGCAAGCTGTCGCGCGAAGACATCACCAAGGTTCTGGAAAACCTCGAGAGCCAGGGCTATCACCTGCAAATGCCGCCGGCCGAAGACGAATACATCGAGCACTTGCCTGAAGAGCTGTTGCGTCGCAACGACCCGATGTAAGTGCGGCGCCAGGTGCCCGGTTCCGGGCGCCTGTCTGAAACGGACTCATTTTGATTGGCGCTGGCCGAACGCGACGGGGCAAACCTCGGCGACGGGCGCTGGCAGTGTTTTGGAAAGGTTAGAAACATGCGCGTCCTGATTGCCGAGCACGATTACCCGCTGTACACCCAACTGCTGCAGCGCCTCGCCCCGGATCTGCAACTGCAGTCCAGCGGCGATTCCGAGGAACTGTCGCGCATGGCCGGTGAATGCCCGGTGTGGCTGGGCCAGCCGGACCTGCTGGCGACCCTGCTGCGCCAGGGCCACAAGCCTGCTTGGTTGCAGTCGACCTGGGCGGGCATCACACCGTTGTTGGCCGAAGGTCTCAAGCGTGACTATCGACTGACCCGCGCCGTGGGTATTTTTGGTCAGGTGATGGCTGAATACGTGCTGACCTACATGCTCGGCCACGAGCGTGAAGTCATGGCCCGGCTGGTCAGCCAGGTCGAGCGCAAGTGGGATAACCGCATGGGCCAGAGCCTGGTCGGGCGTAAGGTGCTGATCGTCGGGGCCGGGGATATTGGCCAGACCGTGGCGCAGTTTCTGCTGCCTTTTGGCGTTGAGTTGCATGCCATCGCCACAACCGCCCGCGAGCTGGCACCGTTCAAGGAAGTGGGTGTGCTCAGCGACTTGCCGCGCCTGGTGGGGCAGGTGGATTACGTGATCAACCTGTTGCCCAACACCCCTGACACCCATGATGTGTACGATGCCGAGCTGTTTGCGCAGTTCAATCCCAATGCCGTATTCATCAATGCCGGGCGCGGTGTGTCCGTGGTTGATGCCGATCTGGTCGAGGCTTTGCGCGTGGGGCATCTGGCGGGCGCGGTGATTGACGTCTGTCGTCAGGAGCCGCTGCCGGCCAAGCATCCGTTCTGGACGGCCTGGGGCTTGCTGTTGACCGGGCACAGCTCGGCGCCGACCTCGCCACCGATGATGGCCCAGCTGTTTGTCGACAATTTGCGTGCGTATCAGGCGGGTGAGGCATTGCGTGGCGAAGTGGATTTCGACCGCGGTTACTGATCCTGTAGATACTCTGTTGCCGGTCAAACCACTCCTGTGGGAGCGAGCCTGCTCGCGAAGGCCATTCGCGAGCAGGCTCGCTCCCACAGATGAAGTATTCCTGTAGCCGGGTTACAGGCTGAAATCGCCTTCAGCCACCAGCTTGCTCAGCGGTTCGCGCTGGCTTGGCACTTCCTTGGCTTGCAGGTAATCCACCAAGCTCGACTTGTCACCGATCTTGCCGATCGCAACCATTGCCTGAACTTGGTAGCCCTCAGGGATTTTCAGCTCCTGGCGCGCCCGTTCAAAATCCAGCCCGCTCATGCCGTGGGTATGCCAGCCGCTCAGGTGGGCCTGCAGGGCCAGGTGGCCCCAGGCGGCGCCAGTGTCGAAGGCGTGGGTCGGTGCGGGTTTTTCTTCGGTGGTGCCCGGTGCCGCGAAGGTGGTCTTGGACACAATCACCACCAGTGCTGCTGCATGCTTGGCCCAACCCTGGTTGAACTCCACCAGCAGGCTCAGGTAACGGTCGAACTCCGGGGTGCCGCGCAGGGCGAACAGAAAGCGCCAGGGTTGTGCGTTGTAGGCCGACGGTGCCCAGCGTGCCGCCTCAAAAAAGCTCAGCAGGGTGGCTTTGTCGATGGTCGCATCGGTAAAGGCGCGGGGCGACCAGCGCTGGGTAAATTGCTCGTGAATGCTGTGATCGGCTTTACGGCTGCTAGCAGGCATGGCGGTTTCCTGAGGTAAATGTAACGGCTCAATTCAGGGGCTAAAACTACTGGGATGCCGTCAAGCTGACAAGTCTGACGACAAGCCCTTGGCCCGCGGGGTCTTGGGCACTAGACTGGCGGCCTTTTCCACTCCCTGATGTTGATGTTTGAACCATGGCCGCAATCGTTGAACCGTTCTGGATCCGCAAAACCCTCGATCAACTTGATCAGGAGGAATGGGAGTCGCTGTGCGACGGCTGCGGATTGTGCTGCTTGCAAAAGCTCGAAGATGAAGACGACAACAGCGTCTACTACACGCGCATCGCCTGCAAACTGCTCGATCTGAAAACCTGCCAGTGCACCGACTACCCTAATCGTCGTGATTCAGTCCCTGACTGCATTCAGCTGTCGCCGGGCAAGGCCGAAGAGTTCAAGTGGCTGCCGCCGACTTGCGGCTACCGGCTGGTGAGCGAGCGCAAGGACTTGCCGCTGTGGCATCACCTGGTGTGTGGCGACCCGGACGCTGTCCACCATGAGCGCATTTCACAGTCCGGGCGCATGCTGGCCGAAGGCAGCGTGCCTGAAGATGACTGGGAAGATCATTTGATTTTCCGCGCCGGTTAAGTGCCGGAGCGGTTTGCAAGGAGTGTGTATGCCGCTGCGTTATCGATTGCCCCTGGGTTTGCTGCTGTTGCTAGCGGCGGGCCCGCTGTGGGCTGGGCAAAAAGTGGCGCTCGATTACCACGTACAGTTGTTGCCCAAAAGCGATCAGGCCGAGGTGCGGATCACCCTGGCCGAGGGTTCTGCTGTGCGCAGCCTGGATTTCGACCTGGGCGCGCCGGGCAGTTACAGCGACTTCAAGGCCGACGGGCAATGGCAACTGAGCCCCGACCCGGTCCATAGCCGGGGCCTGTGGCATCCGCCAGCGGGCAGTGCCAGCCTGAGTTACCGCGTCCGCCTGAACCAGCCGCGCAAGAACGGCACGTACGACACCCGGATCACGCCTGACTGGGCGTTGTTTCGCGGTGAGCAACTGATCCCGCCTGCCAGCCTCGATCAGCAGGATGGGGTCGAGCTGGTGTCGCGGCTTGAATTCGAACTGCCCAAAGGCTGGAAAAGCGTTGAAACCGCTTGGCCGCGTATCGGTAAAAACCGCTTTCGTATCGATGATGTGTCGCGTCTGTTTGATCGCCCCACCGGCTGGATGCTCGCGGGTAACCTGGGCAGCCGCCGCACCACCCTGGGCGAAACCGAGGTCACGGTGAGCGCACCCAAGGGGCAGGGCATGCACCGCATGGATGTGCTGACCCTGTTGACCTTTGTGTGGCCGCAGGTGCAGGCGGTGTTCCCGCGCAACCCGCCCAAGCTGCTGATCGTCGGCGCGGGCAGCCCGATGTGGAAAGGCAGTGCAGCGGGGCGCAACTCGATCTACCTCTATAGCGGTTTGCCGCTGGTCAGCGAGAGCGGTTCAAGTCCGTTGTTGCGCGAAGTGGTGCAGTTGTTCAGCGGCATCAACGATGAGCCGGGGCATGACTGGATCGGCGAGGGCCTTGGCGAGTACTACGCCATCGAACTGCTGCGCCGCGCCGGCGGCATGAGTGATGAGCGTTACCAGACCCTGCAGCACAAGCTCAACGCTGCCGGTAAAAACGTGACCCGCCTGCGCGGTGAACAGGCAAACGCGGCCATGGTTGCGCGGGCAGTCACGCTGTTGCAGGCACTGGACCGTGAAATCCGTTTGCAGACCCACAGCAAGCGTTCGCTGGATGATGTCAGCCAGGCGCTGATGCGCATGGACAAGGTCAATACCGCGAGCTTTATCCAGCTGAGCGAAAGCGTGCTGGGCGGCGCCTCCGAGGTACTGGACAGCCCGCTGTTGCGCTGATCCTAACCCACGTGTAGCAGCTGCCGAGGGGCGAAGGCTGCGTCCGGCGGCGTAGCCGTCGTCAATTTGGCCAATGCGGTTTGTCAGTTACACCGCATCCAGATGATTTACGACCACTTCGCGCTCGAACGCAGCCGCGTTCCTTCGCCAGCTGCTACGGCAGGCATCGCTGCTTTTTTACACCTTCTTTACGCCCCCGCATCCCTCTCGATCTCGATCCTTTACGCCCTGATTCCCCACACTCTCTTCCTACGCGGCAGGTGCCGCCTGGGGAGAGTTGTCATGGGCATTCTGGATGGGGTGTCGCTGCTGCTGGCAGTGGCGCTGTTCGTTTATCTGCTGGTTGCGCTGTTGCGCGCAGACCGGAACTAGGAGCGGGTATGCACAGTTATGACTATGGGCTGATGCTTGCCTTTTTTGCCCTGGTGCTGTTGCCCGCACCCTGGCTGGGGCGTTTTTACTACAAGGTGATGGAGGGCCGGCGGACCTGGCTGAGTCCGGTATTGGGGCCCGTCGAAAAGGTCTGCTACCGCATCGCCGGGGTTGACCCGGGCAGTGAGCAAAGCTGGCAGAAGTACACCCTGGCCCTGCTGGTTTTCAACCTGACAGGCTTTGTGTTGTTGTTCGCCATTTTGCTGTTTCAGTCGTACTTGCCACTCAACCCCCAGCAGTTGCCGGGGCAGGAGTGGACGCAAGCGTTCAATACCGCGGTGAGTTTTGTCACCAACACCAACTGGCAGAGCTACAGCGGTGAAGCCAGCCTGAGCTACTTCAGCCAGATGGCCGGGCTGACCGTGCAGAATTTTGTCAGCGCCGCCACCGGCCTGGCCGTGCTGGTCGCCTTGTGCCGTGGTATCAGCCGCCGCTCGGCGCACACGCTGGGCAACTTCTGGGTCGACATGACCCGGGCCACGCTCTATGGCCTGCTGCCGTTGTGCCTGGTGCTGGCGTTGCTGCTGGTGTGGCAGGGCGTGCCGCAAACCTTTGCCCATTACGTCAATGCCGTAACCCTGCAAGGTGCCGATCAAGTAATCCCGCTGGGTCCGGCTGCCAGCCAGATTGCGATCAAGCAACTGGGCACCAACGGCGGCGGCTTTTTCGGCGTGAACTCGGCGCACCCGTTCGAAAACCCGAGCGCCTGGAGCAACTTGTTCGAAATGGCCTCGATTATTCTGATCCCGGTGGCGTTGGTGTTCACCTTCGGCCATTACGTCAAGGACCTGCGTCAGAGCCGCGCAATCATCGCCTGCATGCTGGCCTTGTTCCTGATCGGCGGCGGCACGGCGCTGTATGCCGAGTACCAGCCGAACCCGGCGCTCAACAGCCCGCTGGTCGAGCAGAGCGCACCGCTGGAAGGCAAGGAAACCCGCTTTGGCACCACCGGCAGTGTGCTGTGGACCGAAACCACGACCTCGGCCTCCAACGGCTCGGTCAATGCCATGCACGACAGCCTCAACCCGCTGACCGGGATGGTGGCACTGCTCAACATGATGGTCGGCGAAGTGATCTTCGGTGGCGTCGGTGCCGGGCTCTACGGGATGTTGCTCAACGTGTTGATCGCGGTGTTCCTCGCCGGCCTGATGATCGGCCGCACCCCTGAATACCTCGGTAAAAAACTCCAGGCCAGGGAAGTCCAGCTGCTGGTGGTGACCTTGCTGGTGATGCCGGTGGGGGTGCTGGTGCTGGGCGCGATTGCCGCCGTACTGCCCAGTGCTGTGGCCTCGGTCAGCAACCCCGGGCCCCATGGTTTCAGCCAGATCCTGTATGCCTTCACCTCGGCCAGTGCCAACAACGGCTCAGCTTTTGCCGCGCTTAACGCCAACACGCCGTTCTACAACCTGATGCTGGGCCTGGGCATGTTGATCGGACGCTTCGGTTACATCCTGCCGGTGCTGGCATTGGCCGGCAGCCTCGCGATCAAGAAAAGCGCGCCGATTGGCCAGGACAGTTTTCCGACCCACGGCCCGCTGTTTGTCGCTCTGCTGACCGTGACCATCTTGCTGGTGGGCGGCCTGACCTTCCTGCCGACCTTGGCCCTTGGCCCCATCGCTGAACAACTGACCCAGGGCTTCTGAGGAGACGAAGATGACTATGCCTGCTCCTGTTTCAAAGTTGACGCCAACGCCTGAAGCCAGGGCCCCTGAGTCGCCGAAGACTTCGTTCGCCGATATCTGGCGTCCGGCGCTGTTGCAAGCATTCGTCAAACTCGACCCGCGCCAGCTGAAACGCTCGCCGGTGATGCTGGTGGTCGAGCTGACCGCGATTTTTACCACGGTGCTGTGTGTTATCCCCGAGCCTGCAGTGCCTACCGGGGTGGCGGTGCAAATCGCTCTGTGGCTGTGGTTTACCGTGCTGTTCGCCAACTTTGCCGAAGCCCTGGCCGAGGGGCGCGGCAAGGCTCGGGCCGATAGCCTCAAAGCTGGCAGTGTGGGCTTGAGTGCGCGTCGGCGCACTGCCACGGGCGGCTTTGAAATCGTCCCGGCCACCCGCCTGCGCAAAGGGGATGTGGTGCGCGTCGAAGCGGGGGGGATGATTCCCGGCGACGGCGAGGTGATTGAAGGGATTGCCGCGGTCAACGAAGCGGCGATTACTGGCGAATCGGCGCCGGTGATCCGTGAATCGGGCGGTGATCGCTCGGCGGTGACCGGCAATACGCGGCTGGTCAGTGACTGGTTGCTGGTGCAAATCAGCGCCAACCCCGGCGAGTCCACTCTGGACCGTATGATCGCACTGGTCGAAGGGGCAAAGCGGCAGAAAACCCCTAACGAGATTGCCCTGGATATTCTGCTGATCGGCCTGACCCTGATCTTTCTGATCGTGGTCGTGACCTTGCAGCCGTTCGCTTACTTTGCCGGTGGCAGCTTGCCCCTGGTGTTTCTGGTGGCCCTGCTGGTGACGCTGATTCCGACCACCATCGGCGGCTTGTTGTCGGCCATCGGTATTGCCGGCATGGACCGTCTGGTGCGCCTCAACGTGATTGCCAAGTCGGGGCGGGCGGTTGAAGCCGCGGGCGACGTGCATGTGCTGATGCTCGACAAAACCGGCACCATCACCTTCGGCAACCGCCGCTGCACGGCGCTGTATGCCTGCCCCGGCGTGACCGCCAAAGAGCTGGCAGAGGGCGCGTTGCGCGCTTCGCTGGCGGACGAGACGGCGGAGGGCAAGTCCATCGTCGAGTTTGTTCGGGGCCAGCACAGCTTGCCCGAGTTACCCGTGTCGGACTTCACGGCCGTACCCTTTACCGCTGAAACCCGCCTGTCGGGTATCGACCACAACGGTCGGGTGTACCGCAAAGGGGCCGTGGATTCAGTGCTGGCGTTTGTCGGCCTCAAACGCGGCGAGCTGTTGCCGGCCCTGTCCCGGGAAATCGACAAGATCGCCCAGAGCGGCGGTACCCCTTTGCTGGTCTGTGCCCAGGGCAAGCTGCTGGGCGCCATCCACCTCAAGGACGTGGTCAAGCCGGGTATTCGCGAGCGTTTTGCCGAGTTGCGCAAGTTGGGCATCCGCACCGTGATGGTGACGGGCGACAACCCGCTGACCGCCGCGGCCATTGCCGCTGAAGCCGGGGTGGATGACGTGCTGGCCGAGGCCACACCGGAGAAAAAACTGGCGCGCATTCGCCATGAGCAAAATGACGGCCGCCTTGTGGCGATGTGCGGTGATGGTGCCAATGACGCTCCGGCCCTGGCCCAGGCCGATGTGGGCATGGCCATGAACGACGGCACCCAGGCGGCCCGTGAAGCCGCGAACATGGTGGATCTGGACAGCGACCCCACCAAGCTGCTGGATGTAGTGCAGATCGGCAAGGAGTTACTGGTGACCCGTGGCGCATTGACCACGTTCTCGATCGCCAACGACGTGGCCAAGTACTTCGCGATTTTGCCGGCGCTGTTTGCTTCGATCTACCCGCAACTGGGCGTGCTCAACGTGATGGGCCTGCAGAGCCCGCAAAGCGCGATTGTGTCAGCCATCGTATTCAACGCGCTGATCATCGTGGTGCTGATCCCGCTGGCATTGCGCGGTGTGCGGGTGCAGGCGGCCAGTGCGGCGCACCTGTTACGCCGCAACCTGCTGATCTATGGCGTGGGCGGGCTGGTGGTGCCGTTTGTGGGCATCAAGCTGATCGACATGCTGCTCACCGCGTTGCATCTGGTTTAAGCATTGGAGGGTTACACCATGAGCACTTGTTTACGTCCGGCCCTGAGCCTGATGCTGTTGATGACCGCCATTACCGGCGTGATCTACCCGCTGACCGTCACCGGCATTGCCCAGCTGGCGTTCCCCGAACAGGCCAATGGCAGCCTGGTCCGTGACAGTGCCGGCAAGGTGCTGGGGTCGGCATTGATTGCGCAGGATTTCAGCGGTGACAGCTGGTTTCACCCACGGCCATCGGCGGGAGCGTTTGCCACCGTGGCCAGTTCGGCCAGCAACCTGGCACCGAGCAACCCGGCTCTGGCGACACGGGTCAAGGACAGTGCCGCCCAGCTTGCCGTGCCGGGCCAGGGGCCGGTACCCCTGGCGCTGCTGACCACCTCGGGCAGCGGCCTGGACCCGCACTTGCCACCAGAGGCAATACGCTATCAACTAGCCCGTGTCGCTGCTGCTCGCAGCTTGCCGGTACAGGTTGTTGAACAGCTGGTGGCGGAGCATATCGAGCGGCCGCTGGTGGGGCCGCCGGTGGTTAACGTGCTGCTGTTGAACAGGGCATTGGCGCAGTTGAAGAGCCCCTCACCCTGACCCTCTCCCGGAGGGAGAGGGGACTGACCGCACGCGGCTTCAAGAAAACCGCATATCAGCTCCCTCTCCCTCCGGGAGAGGGCTGGGGTGAGGGTAAAGCTTTCAGTCACACAATTTATCAGGAACCCCCCCATGACTCATTCCGCCCGCGCCGATGCGTTGCTAGCCGATCTACCGCGCGCAGGCCGTGGCCGGCTTAAAGTGTTTCTCGGCGCGGCACCCGGCGTGGGCAAAACCTACGCCATGCTGCAAGCGGCTCATACGCAACTGCGCCAGGGTGTCGAAGTACTGGCCGGGGTGGTCGAAACCCATGGCCGCGCCGAGACCGAGGCCTTGCTCAATGGCTTGCCCCAGCAGCCCATGCTGCGCTCGGATTATCGCGGCGTGCAGCTTGAGGAAATGGACCTCGACGGCCTGCTTGCCGCCAGACCCAAGCTGGTACTGGTCGATGAGCTGGCCCACAGCAATGCCCCCGGCAGCCGGCATGCCAAGCGCTGGCAGGATGTGCAGGAGCTGCTCGCCGCCGGGATCGATGTGTACACCACGGTCAACGTCCAGCATCTGGAAAGTCTCAACGATCAGGTGCGCGGCATCACCGGGGTCCAGGTGCGTGAGACCCTGCCGGACTGGGTTGTGCAGGAAGCCTACGAACTGCTGCTGATCGACCTGCCGCCCCGGGAACTGCTGGAGCGGCTGCGCGAGGGCAAGGTGTATGTACCTGAGCAGGCACGGGCAGCGATTGATGCGTTTTTCAGCCAGACCAATCTCAATGCTTTGCGCGAACTGGCAATGCAGACCGCTGCGGTGTATGTCGACGATGAACTGGACAAGGGCTATCGCCAGCAGGGGCAATCGGCTCCGGCGCTGCGCGGGCGTTTGCTGGTGGGGATCGACGGCGATACCCATGCCGAGCGCCTGGTGCGGCATGCCAGCCGGGTCGCGGAGCGTCGGCATCTGCCCTGGAGCCTGGTGCATGTGGACAACGGCCGGGCAGGCGACGAGCAATCACGCCTGCGCCTGCAAAGCGCCCAGCAACTGGCTGAGCGCCTGGGTGGCGAGGTGGTGTTGCTGCGTGCCGGTGAAGTGGCTAAAACCCTGATCCAGCATGCCGGCGAACGCCGTGCCAGCTTGCTGCTGGTGGGTCAGTCGCGGTTGACCTGGCGCCGTCGCCTGTTTGGCGGCGGACTGGCGGCGCGCTTGTTGCGTGACGCCCACGGCCTGGAAATCAACGTGCTCGACAATGAGCAGTCCCCTGTACCTGTCACCAACCGCCCGGAACACTCACTGGTGTGGTTCGACTACGGCCTGGCGCTGCTTGCCACGCTACTGGCCAGTGCCCTGGCCTGGGGAGTATCCAGCGTACTGGCGCTGCCCAATATCTCCCTGGTGTTTCTGGCTGCCGTGCTGCTGGTGGCCGTGCGCAGCAGCCTGGGGCCAGCATTGGCCTGTGCGGCGCTGTCATTTCTGGCCTATGACTTCCTCTTTATTCCGCCCAATTTCTCGTTCAGCATCCAGCGCGAAGAAGATGTGCTGACGTTGTTGTTTTTTCTGTTGATGGCGGCGCTCACTGGCAAACTGGCGGCTCGCCAGCGCCGGCAGTTGCAGGCCTTGCGCGACACTCAGCACGAAACCACCGAGCTTCTCGACCTGTCACGCAAGCTTACCGCCGCGACCGACCGCAAGGCTGTGGTCAATGCTGCCGGGCAGCATTTGAGCGGCTGGAAAGAGCTGGACATATGCCTGCTCAATCGCGATGGCAATGGCGGCTGGGACGTTGAAAGCGGCGGGCCGTTACAGTTCTGCGAAGCGGAGCGCGCCGCTGCTGACTGGGCCTGGGCCCACGACCAGCCTGCGGGGAAGGGTACGGGCACTTTGCCGATGGGCCGTTGGTGGTGGTGGCCGATCAGCGCCGAGGAGGGGCCATTGGCCTTGCTCGGAGTGTGCACGAGGCAGGGCCATTCACTAAGTGGCCAGCGTCGTCGGCTACTGATGGCTTTGAGCCAACCCCTGGCCCAGGCACTGGCGCGCGCGCGCTTGGCCCAGGACCTGGAAGCGGCCCGCCTGCACGGCGAAACCGAGCAGTTGCGCAGCGCACTGCTGGCATCGGTGTCCCATGATCTGCGCACACCGCTGACCAGCATGCGCGGCAGTATCGACACCTTGCTGGCCCTGGGCGAGGCGATCCCGTTGAGCGATCGCCGCGAGTTGCTCGAAGGCACCCGCGATGAGGCCGAGCGTCTGGACCGCTACATCCAGAACCTGCTGGACATGACCCGCCTGGGCCACGGTGCGCTCAAGCTGGCGCGCGACTGGGTGTCACCTGCCGACATTGCCGGCAGCGCCTTGAACCGCTTGCGTGCGGTGCTGGCGCCCTTGCAGGTGCAGGTGGATGTTGCGGCGCAATTGCCGCTGTTGCACGTGCATGGCGCCCTGATCGAGCAGGCGCTGGTCAATGTGCTGGAAAACGCTGCGCGCTTTTCACCTCCCCATGGCCAGTTGCAATTAACGGCGGGAGCCGATGAAAGCGAATTGTGGTTTGCCGTCAGTGACCAGGGCCCGGGGATCCCCGAGGAGGACAGGGTGAAGATTTTCGATATGTTTTATACCGCCGCACGGGGCGATCGCGGCGGGCAAGGCACGGGTCTGGGGCTCGCCATCTGCCAGGGCATGGTGGGGGCCCACGGCGGGCGGGTCAGCGTCGGCGAAGGCATCGGCGGGCAGGGTACGTGCATTACCCTGTATTTGCCGTTAAGCCTTCAACCGTGCCCCGAGAATGAAGGTCTGGAAAGTGAAGACTGATATTCTTTGGCTATCCCTCTATTGCGATAACAAGTCATGAGCCAGAGCGCGACCATTTTGGTCATCGACGATGAACCGCAGATTCGCAAATTCCTGCGTATCAGCCTGGTGTCCCAGGGATACACCGTGCTGGAGGCCGCGACCGGGGCCGATGGCTTGAGCCAGGCAGCGCTCGGACGGCCCGATGTGCTGGTGCTCGACCTGGGCTTGCCGGACATGGATGGCCAACAGGTACTGCGCGAGTTTCGCGAGTGGTCAAATGCGCCGGTACTGGTGCTCTCGGTGCGCGCCAGCGAAGCGCAAAAAGTCCAGGCACTGGACGGCGGGGCCAACGATTACGTGACCAAACCCTTCGGCATCCAGGAGTTTCTGGCACGAATCAGGGCCTTGTTGCGCCAGGCGCCTGTGGGCGAAACCCGGGAGTCGGCGCTTGAACTCGGCCCCTTGACCGTCGACCTGGCGTTCCGCCGTGTGCTGCTCGATGGCGTCGAAGTGGCGCTGACCCGCAAGGAATACGCGGTGCTGGCGCTCTTGGCGCGTCATCCGGGGCGGGTCATTACCCAGCAGCAATTGCTCAAGGATATCTGGGGCCCGAGCCATGTCGAAAACAGCCATTACCTGAGAATTGTCGTTGGCCATTTGCGCCAGAAACTGGCGGATGATCCGACCCGGCCACGGTATATCGTGACCGAAGCCGGGGTTGGCTACCGGTTGTTGGACGCCTCGTCCTTTTCGTAACGGTCCAGGGTGTCTTTTGCAATCAGGCGGCCCAGGGCGATCAGCTCCTGGGCTTTGTAGAACTCGAAAAACCGGCACACCCGCTTGGGCACGTTGATCAGGATATCGGGCGGGTAACCGGCGATCTTGTATTGCGCCAGTGAAGTCTGCATGACCTCGAAGCTCTGGTTGATCAAATCCAGCAGCGAGGCCGGGCCGACGTTGTCGATGATCACCGAGCCGGTGGCTGACTTGGGCGAGCCCTCTTCAGCGGCTGGGGAGGCGGTTTGCGGCGTGTCGAGCCAGGGATTGGGCTTTGCCTGGGCCAGCGGCTCGGCCTGGGGGTTGAGCAGTTCCTGTTCGAGGTTGAGCAAGTGCTCGGCCTGTTTGTTGCGAAACGGCATGCGCGAGCCCAGCGAACTCATCAGGTTGTCAAAACGCCCCTTGAAAGCCGCCGGGCGCTGGATCACCGGCAACTGGTAGTGGCTCTGGTGGGTGGAGTTGAGGTTGACGGCGACGATCAGGTCGCAGTGGCTGGACACCACCGGCACGATGGGCAGCGGGTTGAGCAGGCTGCCGTCCACCAGCATGCGGTTGCCCTGCATCACCGGGGTAAACAGGCTGGGGATCGCTGCCGAGGCGCGCATGGCCTGGTGCAGGCAGCCCTCCTGAAACCAGATTTCCTGCTGGTGGGTGAGGTCGGTGGCGACGGCGGTGTAGGGGATGCGCAGGTCCTCGATATTGATTTCACCGACCATATTGCGGATCTGGCCGAAGACCTTTTCACCGCGAATCGCTCCAAGCCGGAAGCTGACATCCACCAGGCGCAGCACATCGAGGTAGTCCAGGCTTTGAATCCAGTCCCGGTACATGTCCAGTTTGCCGGCGGCGTAAATCCCGCCCACCACTGCGCCCATCGAGCAACCGGCGATACAGGCGATTTCATAGCCGCGGCTTTCCAGCTCTTCAATCACGCCGATATGGGCATAGCCCCGGGCACCGCCGGAGCCCAATACCAATGCAATACGTTTTTTCATGAACCCCACCTTCGCCTGACAGTCACTCACAATGCCTTTTTGTGACCCTGAGTGACAGCTTTTGGCATGAACGCGTATCTACCAGCTAGGCTAGTGCCTTGTAGCAATGACGGGTAGGTGTTGCCGGTTTTTTTGATTTTTACGTTGTGGCACTTTTATGCAGGTTGTTCGTCTGAGATTGCACTGAACTTTAATTTCTGAGGAAAACAACATGAAAGCATGGATTTGTGTACCGCTGATCGCGCTGGCGTTGGCAGGTTGTGCGGGGACCAAGGCGTATCGCGACAGTTGTGCGACGAACCTGGATTCGGCCTGGCATGAACTGGACCTGGCCAAGGCGGAAGGCTTCGCCGGGACTGTCAGCTACTCCAAGGCCTTGTCCTTGTTGACGGCGGCCAAGACCCAGCAGCAATTTGAAGCCTTTGAGGGTTGCACCAAAAAAGCCGAGAAGGCGCGTTTCTATATTCGTGAATCCCGCGCCGGGCGTTGAAGCGCAGCGGTAAAGGGGGAGGGTGAGGATGTCTGAGCTGGTTGACCGGATAGTGGCAAACATCGTGCGTCTGGAGGTCAGGTTACTGGCCTGTCAGGCGCGTCTGGAAGCCGATACGGACCCGGAGGCCCTGCACGACCTGCGCACCACTGTGCGCCGCTTGCGCAGCCTGTTGCGGCCTTTGCGCGGGTTGCCGGGGGTTGTGCAACTTGAAATGTCTGCATCCCAGGTTGGCGTGTTGACCACCCCCCTGCGCGATCTTGAAGTGCTGGCGGCACATTTGCAGGCGCACGGCTACACGGCGCAGGCGCAACGCCGCACGCAACAGTTGGCCGGCAGTTATGCCCGGGTGGCCGACAGTGAGCAGTTGGCTCAACTGTTGATGATCCTCGAGGTGTTTCCGCGCTTTTTGCGTGCTGCCGAGCGAGAAGGCCTGCTGCGTGGTTTGCGCCAGCGGATCGCAAAGGTCCTGGAAAAACAGTGGCAAACCCTGGAAAACGCTCTCAATGACCCGGGCCATGACCGCCATCGCGTAAGGTTGCTGATCAAGCGCGTACGCTATGCCGCTGAAGCCTACCCGGAGTTGAACCAGCTGCCGCCCTTGGTGCTGGCGCGCCTCAAGGGGGCACAGCAGGCGCTGGGCGAATGGCACGATGCCTGGCAATGGTTGCTGCAGGCCGGGCAACACGCCGACTTGCAACCCTGTGTGGCGCAATGGCAGGCCACCCTTGAGCACGGCGAAAAACGCGCTGACAAGGCGTTGGTCAAATTGAGTGCGGCTTGCTTTCACTCCTGATCTTTGGCCGATACAGCACTGTGCAGAGTCAGATGGATGGGTAGTATCCCGTCATATTTATCTGTTTCGAGGTGCTTATGCAGTTTTGCGAATTGGTTGCGGCGGTGCGCAACACGCCTTTGGACGTGACCATTCCGGCCGATTGGGGCCAGGGCCGCGCCAGCTTTGGCGGCCTGTTGGTGGCTTTGCAGTACGAAGCCATGCGTGCCCATGTGCCTGTCGAGCGGGCATTGCGCTCATTGGCAGTGAGTTTTGTCGGGCCGGTGGCCGCCGATGTACCGGTGCGTTTCGAGGTTGAGGTGCTGCGCGAAGGCAAGGCGGTCAGCCAGGTGCTGGGGCGGGTGGTGCAGGACGGTCAGGTCATGACCCTGGTACAAGGCAGCTTTGGCGCTGCGCGGGAGTCAGTGGCGAACGTAGACGGCTTGCCTGCGCCTGAGATGAAGGCGCCCGAAGATTGCCCGCTGTTGCCCTATATCAAAGGCGTTACCCCGGAGTTTATGCGTCATTTGTCCATGGCCTGGGCCGTGGGCGCACTGCCGTTTAGCGGTCGTGGAACGCGGGAAATGGGCGGCTGGGTACGTTTTGATGGCGGTGTTGAGGACGAACCTCTGACAGAAACCCATTTGCTGGCGCTGGTCGATACCTGGCCGCCTGCACTGCTGCCGTTACTGAACAAGCCGACAGCAGGCAGCACGCTGACCTGGACCATCGAGTTCGTGCAGCCACTGCCTAGGGTCAGCACGTTGCAGTGGTGCAAGTACCTGGCCGTCATCGAACATGCGCGGGATGGCTACGGCCATGTGGCGGCCAACCTGTGGGGCCCAGGCGGCGAGCTGATTGCGCTCAGCCGCCAGACCGTAGCCGTGTTCGGTTGATCAGAAGGTCTGGCTGTTATCCGTTGCGCTGGTGGCCTTGTGGCCCTGGCGTTGCAGGATCAGGGCCGCAAACAGGGCAACCAGACCGATCACCGCGCTGGTGGCGTTTTCACTGAAGACGCCCGACACCAGCAACAGAAAAGCCACCACCATCATCGGCACTGCGATCAGGTTGATTGCCTGATACGCGGTGTTTTGCTGGCCGTGCGGGTTGGAGCGCCATTGCCAGGCCGGTAGATTTGGATGACGTTTGCCCATGATTGCTCTCCTTGTTCGAGGGTTCAGCCTGGGCTGAACCGGATAAACAAATCATAGATTTATGATCACCCTGCGGCGAATCAACAATGGCTATTGGCCTTATAGCTTTAGTTGACCAATCGCCCGATTCAACTCGCCTGCCAGGGTTGCCAGTTCATTGCTGGTAGTGGCCGAGTCGACGGTCTGTTGCACGGTGTTTTCGGTGACATCGCGGATGCTCACCACTGCCCGGTTCATCTCTTCCGCGACCTGGCTTTGCTGCTCGGCGGCCACGGCAATCTGGGTGTTGCTTTCGCGCATTTGCGCCACGGCGTGAGTGATCTCGGCCAATGCCGCGCCCGCTTCCTGGGCCTGCTGCACGCAGTCGTCGGCCTTGAACGAGCTTTCCTGCATAAAATCCACGGCGTCGCGGGTGCCCGCCTGCAAGGCCGAAACCATGGCGGTGATTTCGTCCGTGGATGTCTGCACGCGTTTGGCCAGGTGCCTCACTTCATCGGCGACCACGGCAAAGCCACGACCCATTTCACCTGCGCGAGCCGCTTCGATGGCCGCGTTCAACGCCAGCAGGTTGGTCTGTTCGGCGATGCTGTGAATCACACTGACCACGCCGTTGATCTTCTGGCTGTCCTGGGCCAGTTGCTGGATCATTTCTGCAGTGGTTTGCACCCCGGTGGACAGGCTGGCGATTGACTGTTGCACGCGGCTGACCACCTGCTGGCCACTCCCCGCCAGGTTGTCTGCGGTTTGCGACAGGTCGCGGGTAGCCCCAGCGTGTTGCGCAATATGGTAGACCGTGGCCGACATTTCATTGATTGCGGTGGCGGCCTGGTCGGTCTCGCTTTGCTGGCCGAGCATGCCGTGGCGCACCTCGTCCATGCTGCTGGCCAGGCGCGCGGCTCCGGCATCCAGTTGCGCGGCGGTTTGGGCCACGGTGTTCACCACCCGCTGGTAACCGGCCTGCATGGCATTGAAGGCGCTGGCCATCTGCCCGACCTCATCGGTACACGCCAGGGGCACCCGGGCGGACAGGTCACCGGTTTTCTCCACATGCAGCATCACGTCCTTGAGGGTGTTGAGCTGGCTCAGCAGGAAGCGGATCAGCAACTGCGAAGCGCAGAGCATGGCCAGCATCAGGATCAGCACGGCGGCGGCATAGTTGGGCAGCCGCTCGACAAACACCTGGGCCAGGCTAGGTGTATGGGCCAGCACGGCGATTTTTTGTCCGTCGTCGCGGGTCAGTACCTCAGCGCCCAGCAGCAGATTGTGGCCGAACAACGGCATGGGATTGATTGAGACCCAGCCGTTGGCGTTGCCCACTTGCGGCAGGGGTTGATCGTTGACGCTGGCGATCTGGTCGGGCGCCAGGGGCAGCAATTGGCTGGCCTCGGGCAAGGGCTGCCCGGCAGGCCAGGCACTGAGCAATTGCGCCTGGGCCCGGGCGTTGGCCTGGGCGGCGTTGCTGCGCGATTGCTGTTCCAGCTGCACGGCGTAGAGCACCAGCAGCAGTGTGGTGACAAAAGCCACCGCGTTGACAGCCCAGAATTTGTATTTGAGCGAGATGTTGCTAAGCCAGGTGCCCATGGGAGGTCTTCTCTGAATTGGCGCAAACAATATTGGCAAGGTGCCATCATTGTGCCGCTATTCAGTGACAATCGTGTTGATGTGGGTCAAAAGAGGCACTGCGTGGGAGCGGGGGTCAGTCTGTCAGTACCGGCAACCCGTAAAACGCCCGCGCACACGCGGTGGTGTGTTCGGCCAGGTCCTGCTCGCTTTCGCCACGGTGCACGGCCACTTCACGCAATACGTCGGTCAGGTAGGCCGGTTCGTTGCGACCATTTTTCGGTTTGGGCCGCAGGGTGCGGGGCAACAGGTACGGCGCATCACTTTCGAGCATCAGGCGACCGCGCGGGATATCACGTACCAGCGGGTGCAGGTGGGTACCGCGGCGTTCGTCGCAGATCCAGCCGGTAATGCCGATATGCAGGTCAAGGTCGAGGTAGCTGAACAGCGCCTTTTTCTCCCCGGTAAAGCAATGCACCACAGCAGCCGGCAAGCGGTCGCGGAAGTCGCGCAGGATTTCCAGCAAACGCTGGTTGGCATCACGCTCATGCAGAAAAACCGGCAGTTGCAGGTCAACAGCCAGCGCCAGATGTTCTTCCAGCACTTTCTCCTGCTGGGCGCGGGGCGAAAAGTCGCGGTTGAAGTCCAGCCCGCATTCACCCACCGCACACACGCCCGGTTCCTTGAGCAGGGCAAGCAACTGGCGGGCGCTGTCGCCGTTCCAGTCACTGGCCGAGTGCGGGTGAATGCCGGCCGTAGAGAACAGCCGCTGGCCGCTTTCGTCCAGCTCGCGGCACAGTTGCAAGGCCTGTTCGCTGCCTTCGACGCTGGTGCCGGTCAATACCAATTGGCACACCCCGGCCGCGTAGGCACGGTCGAGCACGGCCTGGTGTTTGCCGTCAAAGCTTGGGTTGGTCAGGTTGACGCCGATATCAATGAGTTGCATGGTTTTACCTCAGGCCACAGGCGTCGCAGCATATCAGAGCTGTAGATTTACAAGAAAAACCAAGAACTACAGACAGTTATGGTTGTCTTTGAATGCCGCAACAACGCAATGCCCGGTTGTTTAAAGGACGCATTGACTGTTTTGCGCGCTGATTCCAGCGCTTGAAAGCCTCACTTGAGGCAACCGGTTGTCGGGAAACCGACCGGGTGCTGGGCTGTATTCTTTCCGGAGAACGGATGACAAGACCGACGCTATTGATTGCGCTGTGCCTGCTGCTGTTGCCGCTACCGGCACTGGCACGCCTGACCGGACCTTTACAGGTCGGGCAGCCAAGTCAGGTCCGCGATCTGGCGCAAATCCGCAGCAGTCAGGTGTTGCGGGTGCTGGTCAATCAAAGCCGCAACAGCTCGGGCGAGGTGCAGGGGCAGGCGATTGGCGTTGAATACCATCGTCTGCGTGCGTTTGAACGCTACCTCAACAGCCATGCCCGCGATGGCCAGGAAATAACCCTCAAGATCATCCCTAAAGCCAAGGATCAACTGCTGGGCGCATTGTCCCGGGGTGAAGGCGATGTAGTTGCCCCGGGTGAGTTGATCGATTTCAAGCCCAGCCGCGCCATCAGCGCCAGTGATCCGATCGTCGACGATGTGCCCTTGCTATTGGTGGGGGTCAAGGGCGAGCGGCGCTTTACCCGCCTAGAGCAACTGTCGGGCCGCACCGTGGCGTTGACCACCGGAAGTGCGGCGGGAGCCTCGGTCAATTTGATCAATCAAAAACTGGCCCTGCGCAAACTGCCCCCGGTGAAGATTGAGTGGGTAGATCCGACCCTGGCGGTGGAGGATGTGCTGGAGATGGTGCAGGCCGGGATTTTTCATTTGACCATCGTGGAGCGCCCGATTGCCGAGCGCTGGGCCACGCTGATGCCCAAGCTGCGTTTTGACCGCAAGGTGCTGGTCAGCGAGCCCGAGGCCATGCACTGGTATGTACGCCGTGATGCGTCGATGTTGCGGGCCAGCATCGACCGGTTTCTCGATGGCTACAAGGCCCCGGCCGATCAGGATGTGGCCTTTGAGCGGGTATACCGACGTTTGTACCGGGTGCATTACCCGTTGGCCCGGGCCGATCGCCAGCAGCTTGAAAAACTGCGCCCGGTGTTGCAAAAACATGCCCGGCAACAGGGCATGGACTGGTTGAACCTGGCAGCGCTGGCATTCAAGGAGTCTACCCTCAACCCTGAAGCCAAAGGCAGCGGCGGGGCGACAGGGCTACTCCAGATTACCCCCTCGGCCGCCCGGCGGGTGGGGGTCAACAATATTCAAAATGTCGATAGCAATGTGCAGGCCGGTGCCCGGTATCTGTCGCTGATCCGCCGCAAGTTCTTTGCCAGCCCCAAGCTCAACGAGCGTGAGCGCATGGCGTTTGTGCTGGCGGCTTACAACATGGGGCCGGAGCGGGTGCAGGGCATGCGGGCTGAAGCCAGGCGACGCGGCCTGAACCCCAATCAATGGTTCTTTCAGGTGGAACGTATTGCCATGGAGCAGGTGGGAATGGGGGCTGTCAGCTATGTTAATAGCGTGAATAAATACTATTTGACCTTTGACCGGGAGCGGGATTCCCTGGAACCGGCAAAAGCTGAACTGGTCACACGCAAATAATCGAATAATTTGATTGTTTTGTCAGGTTTATTCGACTTTTAACATTATAAAAACTGATTAGTATGGCGAGCATTCCCCAACTGATGACCTAAAGGATTCCATCATGAGCAAATTGATCCATACCGTACTGGGCAGCCGCGCAGGTTATGGTTTGACGGTCTTGCGTATTTTCGTCGGTATTATCTTTGCCGCCCACGGTTCGCAAAAACTGTTCGGCTGGTTTGGCGGCGGGGGCCTGGCGGGCACGGCGCAATGGATGGAGAGCATTGGCCTGGCGCCGGGCATGTTGATGGCAGTGCTGGCGGGCGGTACCGAGTTTCTGGGCGGTCTGGCGCTGATTATCGGCTTGCTGGCGCGCCCTGCAGCCCTGGGCCTGTCGTTTACGTTGCTGGTGGCGATCTTCTCGGTGCATATCAGCAATGGCCTGTTTATGGCCAACAACGGCTATGAATTCGCCCTGGCCTTGCTGGGTGGTACCGTGGCAGTGCTGATCGAAGGTGCAGGCAAGTTGTCGATCGATCGTGCACTAGCTGACTGAAAACCCGATGCCAGTGAAAAGGCCCGCCCAGAGCGGGCCTTTTTCGTTCCAGATGATTGTTGACAGTAGTAAGCAGGTTTATCTAGGATGTTTTCTTGCGCCGATTTAAACAGCTACTTGCGGGGCGCCAGAGGGTCACAGACCGTCTAAGAGGCTTGAAACAGGCCTTGAAATACCGCTAAAGCGCTGGTTCGGTGTTGCCTCTCACCTGCCACGCAGAATCTTGAGGCGGAGAACCGATACATGAGTCACCCACGTCCCCTTGTACGTCTTGCGCCGATCTCGGCCAGCCCAACCTTGCGCAACCCAAAAATCCTCCTGGGCGGTAAGCATCAGCCTACTTTGCTGCGCTATCTCGATGGCTGGCCACGCCGCAAAGGGCGGCCTACGGCGTTTCTGATCCAGTTTGTGGAAGAGGGCGATCAACTGGCGCGATTTGCCGCTGACAGTTTTGACCTGGCGGTGATCCAGTCCCCCGATGCTGAAAATGCCGAGCGGGTGATTCACAACCTCACCCGTGTTTGTCGGCAGGGGTTGATAACCCTGCGCTGAGGCTCCAACCCCGTAGCAGCCTCGTTCCTTCGGCAGCTGCTACGGATGGGATCAGAAACGCTCCAGCCGGTAAGGGTGCAACTCAGGCAGCGCGTGGGCACTGGTTGCCCCCGCCAACTGCGCGATCAGTTCAGCCGTTACCGCTGCCTGGGTCAGGCCCAAATGCTGATGGCCGAAGGCAAGCAGTACCTTGCCGTCGCACACCCGGTCGATGATCGGCAGTGAGTCCGGCAACGACGGGCGAAAGCCCATCCATGGCGTCGCGTCTTCAGCGCTAAGGTCATGGCGCAACAACCCTTTGCTCAGGCGATGCAGCTGCCAGGCGCGCTCCATGCTCGGCGGCGCTTCCAGGCCGGCAAATTCAACTGTACCCGCCAGCCTCAAGCCATCGCTCATCGGGGTCATGATGAATTTGCGTTCCAGTGAGGTGACGGCAAACGGCAGCCGGTCATGCTCGTGGGGCAGCATCAGGTGGTAACCGCGTTCGGTATCCAGCGGAACGTGCTTGCCGGTCAGGGTTGCGGTGAGTTTGGCCGAGTGGGCGCCGCAGGCGATCACGACCCGGCGGGCGGACACCTGGCCCTGGGCTGTCATCAGAGAAACTCCGGCCTCACTCAGTTGTCCGCCTGTGACCTGTTGCTTGAGAAACTGCACACCGCACTTTCTGGCAGCCTCTACCAGTTCGCAAACCACGCGATAGGGGTCGATAAAGTGCCCCGTGGCCGGAAAAAACAACCCGCCCTGAATCTGCTCGCTCAGTTGCGGCGCTGTCTTGTGTATGGCCCCGGCCTCCCAGAACTCGACCGGTACCTGCTGCTGGCGCATGCGTGCCTGCAGTGCCAGAAGTGGCTGTCGGGACTCGGAACGTTCGTACACCAGCAACGAACCGTCTTCGCGCATCAGGCCCGGGCAGTCAATGCCCTCCAGCAGCCTGTGCCAGGCACCCAGGCTGCTTTCGTTAAGGGCCCGAATACCGGCTACAGTGCGCTGAAAGGGCGCCTTGCGCAGGTTCAGCAGCAGACGCGTGAACCACGGCAGGGCCCGGGGCATATATTTCCAATCCAGGCGCAGGGGGCCCATCGGGTCCATCAGCATGGCCGGCAAGCGCTTGAGAATCGACAGGTCGGCAATCGGGAACACCTGTTCGGTGGCCAGGTGCCCGGCATTGCCGAATGAGGCGCCATGGCCCGGTTCCTGCGGGTCGATGACCACCACCCGCTGGCCCTGGCGCGCCAGTTGCAGGGCACAGGCGACGCCGATGATTCCGGCGCCGATCACGGCAATGTCAGCTGTGTTTCCAGCGAAGTGATCAGGCATTTTCCAGTACTTCTCTGTGGCCATCGAGCAGGCGGCGCAAGTGCAGCGGGTTGGCGTGCTTGAGTGCCGTCGGCAACAGGCTGTCAGGGAAGTCCTGATAGCAGACAGGACGCAGGAAGCGCTGGATGGCCGCAGTGCCAACCGAGGTGGTGCGGGTGTCCGAAGTCGCCGGGAAAGGCCCGCCGTGGACCATCGCGTCGCACACCTCAACCCCCGTTGGCCAGCCATTGACCAGCAAGCGACCAGCCTTGCGTTCCAGGGTCGCAAGCATGGCCCTGGCACTATCGAGGTCGGCTTCATCCAGTTGCAGGGTGATGGTCAATTGGCCTTCAAGGTGCTCGAGCACCTGGCGGATCTCCTCGTCATCGGCGCATTGCACCACCAGCGCCGCAGCACCAAAGACTTCGGCCTGCAATGCAGGTTCGGCGAGGAAGTCCCCGGCCCGGGTCACAAACAGATGGGCCTGGCACTGGTTGGGTGTCTCCCCCCTCAAGCCGGCAGCGGCCTCTTGAGCACTGTTCAGTTCCTGCAAAGAGCCAATACCGGCTTCATAGGCCTGAAAAATCCCGGGAGTGAGCATCGTCTGGGCCGGGCTTTGCTGGACCAGCCGGGCAGCTGTGCTGATAAATCTATCCAGTGCCGGCCCTTGATGGCCGATAACCAGACCCGGGTTGGTGCAAAACTGGCCTGCCCCCTGGGTCAGAGATGCAACAAAGCCCTGCGCCAGTGATTCGCCGCGAGCCTGCAGCGCAGCGGGGAACAGCAGTACCGGGTTGATCGAGCTCATCTCCGCATACACCGGGATGGGTTCGGGGCGTGCTGCTGCCACTTTGCACAAAGCCATGCCGCCACTGCGCGAGCCGGTAAAGCCGACTGCCTTGATGCGTGGATCGCTGACCAGGGCAACACCGACTTCACGGCCGGAACCGAACAACAGGGAAAAGACCCCTTCAGGCAGGTCCGATTCTTTCACCGCACGGGCAATCGCATGGCCAACCAGTTCGCTGGTGCCAGGGTGGGCGCTGTGGGCCTTGACTACTACCGGACAGCCGGCCGCCAGTGCCGAGGCAGTGTCGCCACCGGCCACGGAGAAGGCCAGCGGGAAGTTGCTGGCGCCGAATACGGCCACCGGGCCCAGTGGCACCTGGCGTTGGCGCAAATCTGCACGGGGCAGTGGTTGGCGCTCGGGCAGCGCGTTGTCGACCCGCACATCCAGCCACTCTCCAGCGCGTACGGTACGGGCAAAGGTACGCAGTTGCTGGCAGGTACGTGCGCGTTCACCGACGATGCGCGGGCGTGGCAGGCCTGATTCGCTGACGGCGCGGTCAATCAATTCATCGCCAAGGGCTTCGATTTCAGCGGCGATGGCTTCCAGAAAAGTGGCGCGAGTTTCCAGTGAGGTCTCGCGAAAGCTGTCAAAAGCCTCCTGGGCCAGGGTGCACGCCTGCTCGACATGTTCGCTGCCGCCGCCAAGGTAGGCCGGTTCGAGCACAGTGCCGGTGGCGGGATTGATCGCCCGGATCGCTTCGCGGTTACCGGTGATGGCTTGCTGACCGATCAGCATGTTGCCTGTCAGAGTCATGGCGTGTTCCTAAAAATGGGTTGGCTGGAACAAGGCGGCGCACATGATGTGCGCCGCTGTTCAGGGATGCAGGGCTGCGCTGCGGGTCAGGCGACGTTCTGTTCGGCGGACCAGGTTTTGTACCACTGGCGGAACAGGCTGTACTGGTTCTCGGCGTAGTGGCGTTGGGCATCGCTCAGCGCATCGGTGTCGTTGAAGTGCAGGCTGTATTCTGTGTCGCCATTGAGCACCATCAGGTGCTTGTAGTAGAGCACCAGGTCAGTGCCTTCATCGAACGACGAGAGCACCGCCAGGGCGGCTTCCAGCTCGCGGGCCAGGCGACGGGCTTTAGGGTCGCCCTTGGCCGCTTGCTTGCTCAGGGCCACCAGGTGCAGCACTTCGCGAGGCAGGGCGTTGCCGATGCCGGTAATGGCGCCGGTGGCGTTGCAGTTGACGAAGCCATGCACAACCTGGGTGTCGACGCCGACCATCAGGGTCACATCATCGTCTTTGGAAGTGATGTGTTCGGCGGCGTAACGCATGTCGGCAGCACCGCCGAACTCTTTGAAGCCGATCAGGTTCGGGTATTGGCTACGCAGTTCGAAGAACAGGTCGGCGCGGGTGGCGAAGCCGTAGTACGGGCTGTTGTAGATAACCGCCGGTAGCTGTGGAGCGGCTTGCAGGATGGCGGCGAAGTGAGCTTTTTGCGCAGCAGGCGAGGCTGCACGGGACAGCAGGCGTGGAATCACCATCAGGCCCTGGGCGCCAACTTTGGCAGCGTGTGCCGCATGGGACACCGCTTCGCGGCTGTTTACGGCGCCTGTGCCGACGATGGTTGGGATGCCCGCAGCTACCAGGCGTGCCACACCTTCCTGGCGCTCGGCTTCGGTCAGCAAAGGCCAGTCACCCATGGAGCCGCAGTACACCACGGCACTCATGCCGATATCGATCAGTTCGCGGCCCTTGGCCACCAGCGCGTCGAAGTCCGGCTTGCGCTCGGCGGTGCAAGGGGTCATCAGGGCAGGCATGCAACCGGTGAAAATGTTATCGCTCATTGTTCTAACTCCTCGAGTCGTTTATTCGGATGTGTTTACGGCGAAGGGCTTAAATGCCCCACGCGAAAGGATCTTTTTCGTCGATCAGCAGCATGCTGTCGGCAGTCATAAAGGCTTGGCCGGTAATGAACGGGCGAATGCGCTCGCCGTCCCATTGATAACTGCCGACAAACTGGCTGGCGGTGATGCTGGCCTGCACCCAGGGCTGGCCTGGAGCCAGCTTGCCGTCGGCGGCCAGGCACGCCAGCTTGGCGCTGGTGCCGGTGCCACAGGGCGAGCGGTCATAGGCCTTGCCCGGGCACATGACAAAGTTGCGGCTGTCGGCCTGGTCGTCGTCGGCAAACAGTTCGATATGGTCGATCAGGGCACCGTCTTCGCCGTGGATACCCTGTGCCTCAAGGGCCTTGAGCATGGTCCAGGTGTACTCGGTCAGGGCTTCGACATTGTCCAGTTGCAGTGTCTTGCCGTGATCGGAGACCAGGAAGAACCAGTTGCCGCCCCAGGCAATATCGCCCTGCACACGGCCATGCCCCGGCACCTCAACGGCGACCTGCTGGCGGTAGCGGTAGGAGGGCACATTGCCTACGGTGACCTTGCCATCTGGATGCAGGGTGGCGGTGACCGGGCCGACCGGGGTGTCGATCTTGTGCTCGCCGATCTCGATCTGGCCCAGGTGATGCAGGGAAGCGATCAGGCCGATGGTGCCGTGGCCGCACATGCCCAGATAACCGGCATTGTTGAAGAAGATCACCCCGCACGTGGCATCCGCCGACACGGGCTCGCAGTACAGTGCACCGACCAGTACATCGTTGCCTCGGGGCTCCAGCAGGCAGGCCCGGCGCCATTGGTCATGCTGGTCGCGCAGGGTGTCGCGCTGCTCGGCAATGCTGCGCCCGGCCAGTTGCGGGAAGCCTTTGATCACCACGCGGGTGGGTTCGCCGCCGGTATGTGAATCAATGATATGGACTTGCTTCATGAACGTATCCCTTGGAAGAGAACAACGGCTCGGAGGACTACTGTGGTTAACGGTGTCTCAGGATGAAGTCTGGATAAACGCCCCCGTGGCGTGGCTGGCCGGGGTGTTACTGGCAAGTTCCGGGGCTTCTTCGCTGTCCTCGTCGTCTTCCAGCCGGACCAGATGAGCCGGCACGCCGGTGGCCGCGCCCCAGTAATAGATGCCCGTCGCACAAGCTGCGACGACCAGGGTGTCAAACGGGTGGGCAAGTACGCCCAGGCCACCGAAAGTGCCGAGTTTGGACAGCACCATGGTTACGGCGTAGAAGCCGATCAGCCACAAGGATGAGCGTACTTGCTGGCCCAGGCTCAGGTGGTTGGTCGGTACGAATCGCGAACACAGCAGGTACACCACGAACATCACGATTTGCAGGCCGAGCAGCCAGGACACGGTGTTCCAGCCTGACCAGTAAACAATCAGCGCAGCGACGATAAATGACAGCGGCCCCATCACCCCCATCCACTTGACCCGGAACGGGCGCGGCATGTCTGGGGCATTGCGGCGCAATGCGGCCACGGACACCGGTGCCACTGCGTAGCTCAGTACCAGGGCCGTAGATACCACGCTGATCAGGGCTTCCCAGGACGGGAAAGGCAGGGTCCAGAACACCGACAGGCCAAAGGTCAGCCACAGCGCCGGGCGCGGGATGCCGGACTTTTCATCGATGCGGGTGAAAATCTTGAAAAACGTGCCGGTTTGCGCCCAGCCATAAATCACCCGCGGTGTGGCATTCATGTAAATGTTGCCGCAGCCGCTTGGCGAGATCACCGCGTCGGCCACCACCAGATAAGCCAGCCAGCCCACACCCAGAGCCAGGGCGATGTCGCGATAGGGCAATGCCAGTTCCTTGGTCACGCCGGCCCAGCCGTTGGCCAGCATTTCAGTGGGTACGCCGCCGAGGAAGGCCACTTGCAGCAGCACATAAATCACGGTCGACAACAGGACCGACAGGATCAGGGCAATCGGGATGGTGCGTTGCGGGTTCTTCACTTCACTGGCCACCGAAATGATCGGTGTCAGGCCCAGATAGGCGAAGATAATGCCGCCTGCAGAAACGGCCATCTGCACACCCGACAGGCCGAACGGGGCGAAGCCCTGGGCGTAGAGATTTTCCGGTTTGAAGAAGGTGAACAGCACGCCGATGACCAGCAGCGGCACGATAAATTTGAATACGCTGACCAGGTTATTGGCCATGGCGAAGGTCTTCACGCTTCGGTAGTTGAGCATGAAAAACAGGCACAGCAGGCCGAACTGCAGGAGCCAGCCCAGGATCGAAGGGTCACTGGAGCCGGCCTTGGTCAGCTCGGGGAACCATGCCGCAGCGTATTGGCGGGCGGCGACCACTTCAATTGCCACCAGGCTGGAGAAGGCGATCAGGGTGATAAAGCCCATCAAGTAACCGAGCAACGGGCCATGGGAGTAAACCGGGTAACGAATGACGCCACCGGCGCGCGGCAGGGCAGCGCCCAGCTCGCAGTAAACGATGCCTAGCAACAGCACGGAAAAACCGCCCAGCAGCCAGGAAAAAATCCCAGCCGGGCCAGCGATCGCTGACACATGACTGGCTGCAAACAACCAGCCGGAACCGAAGATGGCACCCAGACCGATAAAGGTCAGGTCCATCAGTGAGAGCTGTTTCTTGAATTTGCCTTTACCTGACATAGCGTCGCCTTTTTGTGAGTTATTGGTTAGGCAGGTGTGATGTCATTTGCCATTGCGCCAATACGGTTGGCGGGTGTGCAATGGCGCTAGATTGAACGTCGGGGAAAGTTTGCGATTGATCTTTTCCATTGAAGCCGATGACGAAATCAGCACAATGCACCCAGGCGGCCGATACCTGGCCAGTGGTGGGAGAGTGAGTTTGATGACGCAGAATGCTTTTGCAATCCTGAGCCAGGGCAGCGAGTTGAGCCGCCCCGAGAGTCTTGAGCAGTTGCTCTCGGGGGTAGCCCTGTTGCTACCGATGCTCGATGCCATCCCCAATGCCGCGATCTTCATCAAGGACAATGCCGCGCGCTATGTACTGGCCAACCGCACCCTGGTCCAGCGCTGCGGCCTCAAGCAGTTGCAACCCCTGCTCGGCAAAACCAGCGCCGAGGTATTCCCCGCACAGTTGGGGCCAGGCTATACCGAGCAGGATCGCCAGGTGCTGGAGCAGGGGCTGGTGCTTGAGGACCAGCTGGAACTGCATCTGTACGGGACTCGGGAGCCTGGCTGGTGCCTGACCCACAAGCGCCCGCTGTACAATCTCCAGGGCGAGATCATCGGCCTGGCTGGGATCTCCGTGGACTTGCAATCAGCCAGTGATACCCACCCGGCGTACCAGCGGCTGGCGGCAGTCGATGAGCACATTCGCACGCATTTCAACCGCCGCGTTACCCTGGGTGAGTTGACCCGTATTGCCGGAATCTCCGTGGCGCAACTGGAGCGCTACTGCAAGCGTGTGTTTCACCTGACGCCACGGCAGATGATCCAGAAGGTGCGTCTGGAACACGCCCATCGGCTGTTGCTGACCGATATTCCGATTACCCAGGTGGCCCTGCAGTGCGGATACACCGACCACAGCGCATTCACCCGCCAATTCAAGGCATTGACCGGCTTTACCCCGCGCCAGTATCGCCAGGCCACGGCACAGTGAGAGTGTCGCCGCGCTTGTGATTTTTATCAGCGCCTCTATGTATTTCGTCGCGCCGGGGTGCTAAGAGTCTGCCCTGGCCAATGCAACCTGCTGGAGAACGACCGCGAGTGAGTACCAACATCATCACCAGGCAAGGCCATGAAGCCCTGAAGCAGGAGCTTGACTACCTGTGGCGGGAAAAGCGCCCGGATACCACACGCAAGGTGACCTGGGCAGCATCACTGGGTGATCGCAGCGAAAACGCTGACTACCAGTACAACAAGAAGCTGCTGCGCGAGATTGACCGACGGGTGCGCTACCTGCGCAAGCGCCTCGAGGATGTACGGGTGGTTGATTACTCGCCGGAGCAGGAAGGCCGGGTGTTTTTTGGTGCCTGGGTCGAAATTGAAAACGAGGCCGGGGACGTCAAGAAATTCCGCATTGTGGGTTACGACGAAATCTACGGACGCAACGACTACATCTCCATCGACTCACCGATGGCCCGTGCGCTGTTGAAGAAAGAGGTGGGCGACGAGGCAGTGGTGCAGACACCGAGCGGGGAAGTGCTGTGGTGGATCAACGAGATTTATTACGAGAAAAGCTAGGGTAAAACCTGGGCGGATATTTAGCCGCTGCAGGGTTTAACTGGTGTACCGCGTACATATCCGGCATCTGCGTTTAACTGGAATATTGGTTTCGCCCTTACGGCGAGTCACTTTTTCCAGACGCCGAAAAAGTAACCAAAAAGGCTTGCCCCTGGCGTACGGCCTTCGCTGCGCTCAGGTTCCCTCGTTCTGGTCCCGCTCCGTGGGCCCGCCGCCACGGGCCATCCATGGCCCATCGCGGCTCTCCCGGCATCCATGCCGGTCGACCCACTGCGCAGAACCTCCTCTCGGCCTCCCGATGGGGCGGGTAGATCAAGATCAAAAGCCGTCGAGGCGGCCGACCGGCCGGCCTGTTTGAATGCAGGATTTTCGACCGACATATCTCCCTGTGGGAGCCGGGCTTGCCCGCGATGCAGGCACCTCGTTCTATCTGGAGGAACAAAGTGCTGCCATCGCGGGCAAGCCCGCTCCCATAACAGAGCCGGAAGGAGCCGGCGAACCTTGGCGAATCGGCCGAATGGTAGGGCGAGGACCTTTTGGTTCCTTTTGGGTCCTTTCAAAATGGACTCGCCGTAAGGGCGAAACCAATATTTCAGTTATACGCAAATGCCGGATATGTACGCGGCGTAACAGTTGATTCCCAAAACGACGATCGCAGCCTCGCTGCGCTCGTCAACGCCAGGATTTATAGTGTCTGGCCATATCAACCCTCGCGCAACACCGTCAACGGGCTGGCATTCAGCGCCCTGCGTGTGCCAAACACGCCCGCACCGCCCACCATCACCGCGCCCAGCACCGGCAACAGCAACAACCACGGATGTGGGTGCCACGGCAGGTCAAAGGCAAAGCGGTAAAGCACCAGACTGACCAGTTCGGCCCCCAGCGCCGCCAGCAGGCCGCTGGTGGCGCCCAGCAAGCCGAACTCGATGCGCCGGGCCTTCACCAGCAGTTGCCGCTCGGCCCCCAGCGCGCGCAGCAGGGCGCCCTGGCGAATGCGTTCATCCAGGGTGGATTGCAAGCCGGAAAACAGCACCGCCATGCCCGCCGCCAATACAAACAGCAGCACGTATTCCACAGCAATGGTCACTTGCGCCAGGATGCTGCGCAGTTGCTCCAGCAATGCATCGATAGGCAAGATGGTCACGGCCGGGAAGGTGCGCGACAGTTCGATGATTTCCTTGTCGTGTCCCGGTGCCAGGTAAAAGCTGGTGAGGTAGGTGGCCGGCAAGTCCTGCAAGGTGCCAGGCTGGAAAATCATGAAAAAGTTGGGCTGGAAGTTGTCCCAGTTGATGCTGCGCAAACTGGTGACCCGTGCTTCGCGATTGACACCGGCAATGGTGAAGGTCATCAGGTCGCCCAGCTTCAGCTTGAGGCTTTCGGCGACTTTGGCTTCCACTGAAACGCCCGGCACATCGCCTTCGGGCTTCGGGCCCCACCAGCTACCTGCCGTCAGCTGGTTTTCGGCAGGCAGGTCAGCGGCCCAGGTCAGGCTCAGGTCGCGCTGGATGGCCTTGTCGCCACTGGAGTCCTTGCTGACGATGTCCTGCACCGGTTCGCCATTGATGCTGATCAGACGCCCCGGAATGACCGGGTACAGCGGCGCAGCGCGGGCCTGAAGGGTCATCAGGTGGGCGCCGAAAGCCTCCTTGTCGGCCGGCAGGATATTCAGCGCAAAGTAGTTGGGTGCATCTTTGGGCAACTGGTTTTGCCAGGTGTCGAGCAATTCGCCGCGCAGCAGGGCGATCAGGGCCATCGACAGCAGGATCAGGCCAAAGGCCAGGGCCTGGCCCGCCGCGGCCAGCGGATGGCGCAGCAACTGACCCAGCCCCAGGCGCCAGGGCAGTGAGGCACGGGCCAGCAGGCGGCGCAGACTTTGCAGGCCCAGCAGCAGGATTCCGCCAAGCACCACGGCGGCAATCACGCCACCCCCGAGCAGGGCGAAGGTCAGTACCAGGTCCAGGCTCATGCGCCACATGATCAGCCCCAGTGCCAGCAGCGCCGCGCCGTAGACGGTCCAGGTGCTGGCCGGAATCGGCAGCAAATCGCGGCGCAACACCCGCAGTGGAGGTACGCGGCCCAGTGCCGCGAGCGGCGGCAAGGCGAAACCAGCCAGCGCCACCAGCCCGGTACCCATCCCGGCAATCGCCGGCATCAGGCCGCCGGGCGGTACGTTAGCCGGTAGCAGGTCATGCAATAGGGCGAACAGTCCAAGTTGCGCGAGCCAGCCGAGAAAGGCGCCGGCGAGGCTGGCCATCAGCCCGAGCACACTCAGTTGCAGGGTAAACAACCAGAGTGTTTCGCGCCGTGACAGGCCGAGGCAACGCAGCAGGGCGCTGGCATCGAAACGCCGATTGGCAAAGCGGGTGGCAGACAACGCTACGGCCACGCCCGCCAGCAGCACCGCCACCAGGCTGGCCATGTTCAGGTAGCGTTCGGCCTTGCCCAGCGCACCGCCGATCTGCTGGTTGCCGTCACGGCCGTCCAGGAGGCGCTGGTTGGCGTCCAGGCCAGGCTTGATCACCTGGCGATACGATTCCAGCGCCGGTGCTTCACCGCGCCACAGTTCGCGGTAGGTGACACGGCTGCCCGGTTGTACGATGCCGGTGGCGGCAAGGTCGTCCAGATTGATCAGTACTCGTGGGGTCAGGCTGTAAAGGTTGCCGGCCCGGTCGGGTTCGTAAGTCAGCACGCGGGTGATACGCACGGTTTTTGAACCGACATCGATTTCATCGCCGACCTTCAGGTCCAGCGCGGTCAGCAGTCGGGCTTCGGCCCAGGCCTCACCGGATTTGGGACCGCCCCCAGGCTGTTCTTCGGCATAGGGCTGCGGGGCGCTTTTCAGTTCGCCGCGCAACGGGTAGGCATCGTCTGCCGCCTTGATGCTGGAGAGCTGAATGCCATTGTCGGTGGCAATCACGCTGGCGAATTCGACCACCCGGGCGTGTTCGAGGCCCAGGTCGTTGCCGACCTTGATTTGTTCTTCACGGGCCGGGGCCGTGCCATCAAGCACCAGGTCGGCGCCGAGGAACTCGGTGGCACGCAACAACATCGCGCCATTGAGGCGGGCACCGAAGTAGCCGATGGCCGTGCTGGCCGCCACGGCGACCAGCAGGGCGAAGAACAGCACCCGCAGCTCGCCGGCGCGGGCATCGCGCAGTAATTGGCGTACGGCCAGACTCAGCATGCGCAACAGCGGCAGACGTGCCATCAGGGCTCCAGAGGGCCGACCAGATGGCCAGCTTCAAGACGGATCAGGCGCCGGCAACGATGGGCCAGGCGTTCGTCATGGGTCACCAGCACCAGGGTGGTGCCGTTTTCCTTGTTCAGTTCAAAGAGCAGGTCGGTGATGCGCTCGCCAGTGTGGCTGTCCAGGTTGCCGGTGGGTTCATCGGCAAACAGCACGTCGGGGTTGGCGGCGAACGCCCGGGCAATGGCGACCCGTTGCTGCTCGCCGCCGGACAGCTGGCGTGGCGAGTGACTCAGGCGCTGGCCCAGGCCGACGCGTTCCAGCAGGTGGCGGGCATGCTCGCGGGCATCCTTGCGACCCTCCAGTTCCAGCGGCAGCATGACGTTTTCCAGGGCATTGAGGCTGTCGAGCAGCTGGAATGACTGGAACACAAAGCCCACGTGTTCGGCCCGCACCCGGGCGCGCTGGTCTTCGTCCAGGGTGCTCAGGGCCCGCCCGGCCAGGATTACTTCGCCCTGGCTGGGCAGGTCGAGGCCGGCGAGCAGGCCCAGCAGCGTCGATTTGCCTGAACCTGAGGCGCCGACAATCGCCAGGCTGTCGCCCTTGCTCAGTTCGAGGCTCAAGGAGTGCAGGATGGTTAACTCGCCTTCCGCGCTGGGAACCACTTTGCTAAGGTTCTGCGCGGTGAGAATACTTTCGCCCATGGAGAATCCAATGCGTGTGTGGTTTTTAAGTGTTGCTCTGGCCCTGATGTGCGTGGCACAGACGGCAACGGCGGGAACTATCTTGATCGTCGGCGATAGTATCAGCGCGGCTTTCGGCCTGGATACCCGTCAGGGATGGGTGTCTTTGCTCGAACAGCGGCTCAGGGAGCAAGGCTGCGACGACAAGGTGGTCAATGCTTCGATCAGTGGCGACACCAGCGCCGGAGGGCTGGCGCGGCTTCCTGCGCTGCTTGCAGAGCATAAACCGGATGTAGTGATTGTCGAGCTGGGTGGCAACGATGGCCTGCGCGGGCAGCTCCCTGCGCAATTGAAACAAAATCTTGCAGGAATGATCGATGCCTCGCAGCAGGCGGGTGCCAAGGTGTTGCTGTTGGGGATGCAATTGCCGCCCAATTATGGCGCGCGTTACACCCGGGCTTTTGCTGCGGTGTACAGCGAGCTGGGCAAGGAAAAAAACGTTGCCCTGGTGCCGTTTTTGCTTGAGGGCGTGGGCGGCAAGCCCGAACTGATGCAGGCCGATCGCATCCACCCGGCAGTCGGTGCGCAGGGGCTTTTGCTGGATAATGTGTGGCCGGCGTTAAAACCCCTGCTTTGATGCTTTTCTAGTGGCAGTGTTTCGGCTAAGGTGGCGCCCCCCCGATTTGGAGCCCTCGATGTCGCGTCCTGCCTGGTCTTTATATGCCTATCAACTGATCGAGCCCGATGAGCAGCTCGATCTGTTCGCCTGCCAGGAGGTACGGGTGCATCTGGTGACACGTCAACTGGAGCTGGGAGGCACCATTGACCGCACCTTATGTGGCTCATTGCTGCCGGCGCAACCGCGTTGGTCGGATGTCACCCGCAAGGTGTTTCAGGACCACCGGTTATGCCCGCTGTGCCGGGCAATCATCGAGTCGCAGCGCCGGGGCACGGAGCCCATCTGGCCAGAGTTGCGCTTTGAACTATGATCTTACCTGTTTGATGCCCTGACCGGCTCACGCTCCCCGTGGGCGCGGTGTACACTCCCTTTTTTTGTCCCCCGTTGATTATGCGAAGGATGTTCCGGATGTTGTCGCGCCTACCTGCAGTTACCCGCTACCTGTCCGTTGCCGCACTTTGTGTTGCGGGTCCCGCGGTCGCGCTTGAATTCCCGCTGCCACCGCCTGGCGAAGATGTCGTTGGCGAAGTGCAGGTGATCAAAGGCAAGTACGAAGACTCCTTTGCCGACCTGGGTAACCAGTACGAGCTGGGCTATTCGGAAATGATCGCTGCCAACCCCGGGGTAGACGCCTGGCTGCCGGTCAAAAAGAACCCGGACGGCACCCTCGTCGATACCGATATCGTGTTGCCGACCCAGTTCATCCTGCCGCCGGGCAAGCGTGAGGGGATCGTGATCAACCTCGCCGAATACCGCCTGTATTATTATCCCAAGGACCAGAACAAGGTTTACACCTTCCCGCTGGGGATTGGCCGCGAAGGTTGGGGATCGCCGCTGGGGCAAACCAAAATCACCGCAAAGACGCCCAATCCGACCTGGACACCGCCGGCTTCGATCAAGGCCGAGCACGCCAAAAATGGCGACCCGCTACCTAACGTGGTGCCCGCAGGCCCCGATAACCCGCTGGGTCCGTTCAAGTTCACCCTCGGCATGCCGGGCTACCTGATCCACGGCTCCAACGCCAAGTTCGGCATTGGCACGGGCACCAGCCACGGCTGCTTCCGCATGCTTAACCAGAACGTGCTGCAAATGGCGCAGATGGTGCCGGTGGGTACGCCGGTGCGGATCATCAACGAGCCGTACAAAATTGGCGTCAGTGGCGGCAAGGTGTTCCTTGAAGTTCACGAGCCGTTGAACGTGAAGGATGGTTCGTTGCTGGCCGTGAGCGACAAGTCGCACTTGACCCCTGAAGACTTGCAGAACAAGTACGCAGGCTTCATGAACTTCCTGCTCAAGCATCAGGACCTTGAAAACAGCATCCAGATAGACAAGGATCTGGCATTCCCGGTAGTGGGAGCAGAAACCGGCATACCTGCAGTAATCGGCACAACCAATACCGGTATGGCTACTGGCCAGTCGCTGGATTATGTGCAGTAAGCCGTACTGAACAAGCGCAATAAAAAGCCGCCCCGGTTAATACCCCTGGCGGCTTTTTTATTGCCTGTTTAGTGACCGGCAGGCAATAAAAAAGCCGACCTATAAATAGGTCGGCTTGATAACAGTCCCGAAGGACTATTACTTGCGGCTTGCTTTTTCAAGCATGCGCAGAGCGCGCTCGTTAGCTTCGTCAGCAGTCTGTTGTGCTTTTTGAGCAGCAGCCAGAGCTTCATCAGCTTTACGGTAGGCTTCGTCAGCACGAGCCTGGGAGCGAGCTGCTGCATCTTCAGTTGCAGTCAGACGGGCTTCAGTTTCTTTAGATACGCTGCTGCAACCGGTAGCCAGAACTGCGGCCAATGCCAGAGCAGAGAATTTCAGAACGTTGTTCATCGTGTTCCCCTTCAAGGACTTTCTAATTGAAGCTGTTCCTTCAAAGTGAGGAAACAGCCGGCGTACATAGTACCCATTACTTGTAGTAAGTAAAATGACCTAGCGCAAGAACCAAAAAAAATAATTGGCTGGCAATCTCGGTAGGCTAGCTTTAACAGATTGTGTTTGTAAAACAGTCAGTTTGGAGTGCACGAAGTGGCATCAGAGTGATGGCGCAGCGTGACTTTAAGTGCGGTTGAACGTCATAGCCTCCACCTTCCGGAAAATGTTCAGGGCCGGGTCAAGGATGTCGGGCCGGCGAAACGTTGGGGCGGGCCTGATCTGCTGACAACTGGCTGCCCCGGGAAGTGAACATTTGCACTAGAGTGGCTACTCTCTAATCAGGCCTGCCGGCACATCCCGGGCTGGCAGCGCGTGCGTGATGGCGTAGTAGTTCCCTCGGCGGAAAAACATCAGTAAGGTAGGGGTCACACTACAAGACCCGCGAGGAGCAATGATGAGCGAGGCGTTGTCTATCCACCATGACCATGCAGGTCACCAGTTTGAGACCACTGTCGACGGTCATCGTGCTTACCTGACCTACATGGATCTGGGTAAGCAGACTCTGGATATCTATCGCACGTTTGTGCCTAACGCCCTGCGTGGTCGGGGTATTGCGGCAGCCTTGACGGAGCAGGCGCTCGATTACGCAGACAAGATGGGCTATGAGGTGATTCCCTCGTGTTCATACGTTGAGCGCTATATGGAACGCCACAAGCGCCCTCAGGCCAATACCTGAAGAACACGCACACAAAAACGCCGGGCATGCCCGGCGTTTTTGTGTGCGTCTGCAACCGTGCGGAACTGGCGCCAAACTATTGTGGGAGCGAGCAAGCCCGCTCCCACATGGGCTGTTAGCCGCGGGTGCGCTTTGGCAACACATCCTTGAGCTTGGCATGCATGCTGCGCAAGGTGGTCTCGGTAGCCGACCAGTCGATGCAGGCATCAGTGATCGACACGCCGTAGTGCAAGTCTTCAAGGTTTTTAGGAATTGCCTGGCAGCCCCAGTTCAAGTGACTCTCAACCATCAGACCGATAATCGACTGGTTGCCCTCGACGATCTGGTTGGCCACGTTTTCCATGACCAGCGGCTGCAGGGCCGGGTCCTTGTTGGAATTGGCGTGGCTGCAATCGACCATGATGTTCGGGGTGATCCTGGCCTTGGTCAGTGCCTGCTCGCAGAGCGCAACGCTGACGGAGTCATAGTTCGGTTTGCCGTTGCCGCCGCGCAATACCACATGACCGTAGGCATTGCCCTTGGTGGTGACGATCGACACGCCGCCTTCCTGGTTGATACCCAGGAAACGATGCGGGCTTGAAACCGACTGCAAGGCATTGATCGCAACCGTCAGGCCGCCATCGGTACCGTTCTTGAAGCCTACGGCCGAAGACAGGCCGGACGCCATTTCACGGTGAGTCTGGGACTCAGTGGTGCGTGCGCCGATGGCCGACCAGCTGATGAGGTCCTGCAAGTACTGCGGGGAAATCGGGTCGAGGGCTTCAGTTGCGGTTGGCAGGCCCATTTCGGCCAGGTCCAGCAGCAGCTTGCGACCAATATGCAGACCGTCCTGGATCTTGAACGAGTCGTCCAGATACGGGTCGTTGATAAGGCCTTTCCAGCCCACGGTGGTACGGGGCTTTTCGAAATAAACCCGCATGACCAGATACAGCGTGTCGCTGACTTCAGCCGCAAGCACCTTCAGGCGCTCGGCGTATTCATGGGCAGCCTTGAGATCGTGAATCGAGCAAGGCCCGATGACAACGAACAGTCGATGGTCAGTGCCATCCAGGATGTTGCGAATCACCTCGCGCCCTTTGGTCACGGTCCGCAGCGCTGTTTCGCTGAGAGGAATCTCGCGTTTGAGCTGTTCAGGGGTGATCAGGGTTTCGTTGGAGGCAACGTTTAGGTCGTCGATCGGTAAATCAGCCATCGTGTTACTCGTCAGGTCACGGGTGCCGGCCGCCAGCGATCCCCGTGCGGCGGAGCACAGCTTGATTGAGCGCATCGGGGAGCCGAACCTTAACGCGTTATCCGGTAGGTCGACAATGGGCAGGTACAGCTTTAATCCAGCACGGCCTGCGCCATTGCGTGGTCCATGGTGGCTTGCGAGAACTCCACGGCGTGATGAGTGACCCATTCCAGAGCCAGGGCTTGCAGGTCCTGGGGGCAGGGGCTTTGTTGCTGCTGCAGGCGTGAGAAGTGTTCGATCTGACAGACCTGTTCGCCCATTCGCGCGCCAAACAGGGTTTGTTCATCAATCAAGGCAACGCCGATGCGGTAACCCTCCTTGCGCTTTTGGCACCAGGCTATATAGCCCGGATAACGTGCGTTTTCCCCCAGGGTAGGCATGGACATATCAACGGCGGTGCCGCATCGCCAGCTTCTGTCGCTGTTGCATGCCACGCCGCCGAGGCTGATAGAGTGCAGCTTCTGGCGCGGCAGTGAAGGTTGGTTGCGTAGCGTTATCTCAACGGGAATATCATCTGGGTGAGGTAAAAAACGACCCATGAATTCGGACTCCAGGTGCCATTAAATTAGTATTGTCTTATGAGTATAGTGACTGCGATGGAACTGACTGACTTTGATGCCGACCAGCTACTGCTGGCACTTCCCGGCACCTCGCTGGTCATCTTTACCGGTGCGGGCTGTTCGGCGTGCCGGGTGGCCCGGCGCATGCTGCCCGGCATGCAATTGCCCGTTGAACGGTTGTGCTGGATTGATGCCGGCAACAACGGCGGGTTGGTCGAGCGCTACGAAATTTTCCATCTGCCTAGCCTGTTTGTGGTGCACAACGGGGCCTTTTACGGTGAGTTGAAATCGCGCCTGAGCGAAGGTGAGCTGGCACATCATGTTCGGCTGGCCTTGATGCTTGAACCTGACGAGCTACCGTGAAGCAACGTTTGAACCCGCTTTAGTGCTGTGGAGGCGATATGAGCAAAGGCTTAAAGGGCAAGCTGGTGCTGGCCATTTCTTCTCGGGCCCTGTTCGACTTGAGCGATAGCCATCAGGTGTACCTGGCCCAGGGGATCGAGGCGTACCGGCAATACCAGATCGAACATGAAGATGAAGTACTGGCCCCGGGGGATGCCTTTGCGCTGGTCAAGAAGCTCCTGAGCTTTAATGCCAGCCTTGGCCGGGAGCGGGTCGAGGTGGTGCTGGTCTCGCGTAACAGCGCCGATACCGGGCTGCGGGTGTTCAATTCGATCCAGCATTACGGCCTGAATATTTCCCGGGCAGCGTTCTCGGGCGGGCGCAACCCCCATCCCTATCTCAATGCTTTTGGTTGTGATCTGTTTTTGTCGACCCATGCCGAGGATGTGCGCAGTGCCCTGGATGCGGGTTTTGCAGCCGCAACCATTCTCTCGGGTGGCTCACTGCGTGCCGAAAGCAATGAACTGCGGATTGCCTTTGACGGTGATGCGGTGCTGTTTTCCGACGAGTCGGAGCGGGTTTTCCAGTCCGGAGGCCTGGAGGCATTTCAGTCCCTTGAGCGCGAATCTGCGCGCAATCCGCTGCGGGGCGGGCCCTTCAAGGGCTTTCTGGAGGCTTTAAACCTGTTGCAACGCGAGTTCCCCGATGACAACTGCCCGATTCGCACTGCGCTGGTCACTGCCCGTTCGGCTCCTGCCCATGAACGGGTGATCCGCACGTTGCGTGACTGGGACATTCGTCTGGATGAATCGCTTTTTCTGGGCGGGCTGGATAAATCGGCCTTTCTCGAAGCCTTTGCTGCGGATGTATTTTTTGATGACCAGGCCGGTCATTGCGAGAGGGCGCGCCAGGTGGTGGCGACCGGCCATGTGCCTCACGGCATCAGCAATGAATCCAGGGATTTCGCCCCCGAATAAGCATTGCCGGCGAGTTGCCGAGCGGAGCATCGCACTTGTCCCGACGCTGCTAAGCTCAACTTACTTCGTATATTGACGCTGTCGGGAAGGTCGCATGATTCGCTCAATCCTGTACGCCACTGACCTCGGCATTTACGCGCCCGTTGTGATGCAGCATGCGCTTGGAATGGCCCGCAGTTTCAGCGCCGATCTGTTTGTGTTGCATGTGGTTGAGCCCATGGGCCTGTTTGCCGAGTCGGTACTGCAGAGCTATCTCGATGAGCAGGCGTTGAGCGAGCTGCACCAGCAGGGCATGAGCACAATGCTTTCCAATATCGAGTTGCGGGTATTGGAGAGTCTTCGCGAAGAGTTGGCGGGGTGGGAACAGGAACTGGCCTTGATCCGATCGGTCAAGGTTATTCAAGGGGAGCCTTCACACGTCATTCTGGAGCAGTCGCAAAAGCTTTCAGTAGACCTGCTCATACTGGGCAGTCATGCCCAGCCCTCGGGGGGCGAATCGCATTTGGGGCGTACGGCCGCCCGAGTTATCGAGCTGGCCAAGATACCGGTGTATCTGGTGCCCCTGATGCAGCGCCGGCGCAGTGCTGATGTGTAAGGCTGATGAATCAATAAAAATGATAAAAAAGTTCTAGATTTCTTATTCCAACCTTCCATATAGTTATATATCGCCGCCGATGCCTTGGCGCCTATCAGCTTTGAGGGATGCATATGAAGCTTCAACAATTGCGCTACATCTGGGAAGTGGCGCACCACGACCTCAACGTTTCGGCCACCGCGCAGAGTCTTTACACCTCACAGCCGGGTATCAGCAAACAGATCCGCCTGCTTGAAGACGAACTGGGCGTCGAGGTATTTGCCCGCAGCGGCAAACATCTGACTCGCGTCACTCCGGCTGGCGAGCGCATCATCACGACCGCTGGCGAGATCCTGCGCAAGGTCGAAAGCATCAAGCAGATCGCCCAGGAATTCTCCAACGAGAAAAAGGGTACGCTGTCGATTGCCACCACCCACACCCAGGCGCGTTATGCATTGCCGCCGGTGATCAGCAACTTTATCAAGCAGTATCCGGACGTAGCCCTGCATATGCACCAGGGTTCGCCCATGCAGATCGCCGAGATGGCCGCCGATGGCACTGTCGATTTTGCCATTGCCACTGAAGCCCTTGAGCTGTTCGGCGACCTGGTGATGATGCCGTGCTACCGCTGGAATCGCTGCGTCGTGGTGCCTCAGGGTCACCCGCTGACCAAACTGCCAAAGCTGACCCTCGAAGCGCTGGCCGAATACCCGATCGTGACCTATGTGTTCGGCTTTACCGGTCGCTCCAAGCTCGACGAGGCGTTCAGCCATCGTGGCCTGACCCCTAAAGTGGTATTTACCGCTGCCGACGCCGACGTGATCAAAACCTATGTGCGTTTGGGCCTGGGTGTTGGCATCGTGGCCAAAATGGCCGTCGACACCAATCTGGATAAAGATCTGGTGGTCCTTGATGCCAGCGAGCTGTTCGAGTCCAGCATCACCAAAATCGGTTTCCGTCGTGGCACTTTCCTGCGCGGATTCATGTGCGACTTTATCGAAAAATTTGCCCCGCACCTCACCCGTGAAGTGATGGCCAAAGCGATTGCCTGCCACAACAAGCAAGAGCTGGAAGAGCTGTTTGAAGGCGTGGAATTGCCGGTTCACTGATTCGCCGGCCCTGAACTACCCCTGTGGGAGCGGGCTTGCCCGCGATGGCATCGACGCGATCTGATTCAAGGATCGCGCCGTCTGCATCGCGAGCAAGCCCGCTCCCACATTTGGTTCGCACCCGTTGTCGAATGAGCGGGTTATTGCTGCTCGGCGTTGCGTGCGTGGCGATAGTCGCTGACCGCGTCATACACCGCCTTGCGCAGGCGGTTGATCCCGCCAATCGGCCGGTGTTCCTCAATGCCATGCCATGGGCTGAACGACAGGTTGTCACAAGCCAGATTCTGGCCTGGTGTGTCAAAGTCCTGGGCTGGCACCTTGACCCGTGCGACGGTTTCAAAGGGCGCGTCCGATTCTTTCCACTCGATGCTGGTGTCTTCGATCGGCATAAAACGATTGGCGTCCTGACGCTGGATCTGCAGCACAAAGCAGGCGGGCACCCGATCCGTTGACAGTTGCTGGTTCAAGGCGTTACGCAAAAAATTGGGCAGCGCCTCATTCTGCTTGGGCAGGCTGTAAGCCGGGCAACTGTCGGGGTCAGGGGCTACGCGGTACTTGGCATTGGTTGTGCCGAACTTGTAGGGCGACACAGAAAAATATGTCGTTTGTGTCGGGCTGGTCGGGGCAGGCGCCAGGGTAGCCAGGGCGATAAACAGATGGCGCACTTGCCAGCTGCGCGGGTCCCAGGACGGGAAGAATGCCAGAACCTTTTTGCCATCGGCTTGCGCGCCGATGTTCTGGCGGTATTCAGCGACATCGCTGACAAAGAAATTGGGATGGTTGAACATCACAAAGTCCTGCTCGGTGCGCCCTTGCTGGCCTGGCATCAGTTGAGTGCCGGGCACGTCCTGCAACTTGATGGCCATGCCGCGGGCATCGCGAATGCTGTCGAACTGCGGGTAGGCGTTGCCATTGGACAGGCGCATCACCGCTTGCCAGGTTTTGCCCGGCGTGGCAAACACACCCTGGCGCAGCGCCGGGTCGAGGTCGGCTAGTACCTCGACTTCGGCCTTGACGCAGCCGTGGGCCTTGGCATGGGCATCGCGCAAGTAGCGGGTGTTTTCGCGGTGCTGGTCGACGATGCGGATTGCGGTCTGGATGGTGTCCCGGGTCATGGCGGCTTCACCGTCCGGGATCTGCTCGCGCGCCGAAACCGGCCCGCGATGTTGCCAGGCGTACCAGCCGGAGGCCAGCGCCCAACCGAACAAGCCCAGGGCAACGAGCAGTAAAAGCAGCTTGCCCAGCCATTTGCCGAGTCGAAGCCAGAAAGTGGTCAGCATGCAAACATCCTTTTAGCGATTTTTTTCAGATGACGGAGATCTTTCATGGCTGTGGCAATTCCTGCTCAAGAGGACCGCCGAGCACTTTCAGGTACTCCAGCAATGCCCAGCGTTCTTCGGGTTGCAGCAGGCGCCCGATGACCCCGTTGCCGCGAGGGCCGGCGCGGAACTCGTGACCGCTGTTGTGGTTGCCGCTGATGCGGGTATCGAGTACAAAACCGCCGTCAAAGGCCTCGGTGCGATAGCCCAGGTGGCGCGGGTCATATTCAAAACTGCCGCGATAAAAGGTCTGATCACGCTCGGCCTGAGGCGAGAGCAATTGGTACACCGTAGGCACCGAACCATTGTGCAGGAAGGGTGCTGTGGCCCAGATCCCGTCCAGCGGCCGCGCCTTGTAGGCACGCACCTCCAATACGCCGATCGGCAAGCCAAAGCCGTTGAGGCGATCCTGTTCTTCGGGGCCGATATTGGCATCGTGATAGGCACGCTTTTCAACAAAGGCGGTGACATAGGCCAGGCCCTTGGCCACAGACAGCTTGCTCATGTCCAGAGGTGCGTCGGTCCTGGGGTACAGGTCGACGTTCATCCTGGCCAGCTCCTCTGCGTCCCATTGCAGCGCACTGAGGTCGTAGCGGTTGTCGGCGATATTATTGGCGGTATTGGGGTCGGTACCGATCATTTCCACAGGCAGCAACTTGAGTTGCTTGACCATCCGCCCGTTTTCTTCAACTTCAGGCGGCACATGGCAACCGGCGCAGTTTTCGCTGAACAGGGTTCGACCCTTGGCCGCCAGTGGGCGGTCAATTTTACCGAACAGCGCTTCAGGCCAGACCGGTGGTTTGAGCTTTTGCAGGGTTTCTTCGATCAGGTGCAGATCGTTGACGCGAACACTGGACGGATAACGGGCATCGCCCTGCAGGGGTTGGCCATGTTTGTCGAAAAAGCTCAGGGTCGCGCCCACGCCAAGCGCCTCACCGATGTTGCGTGCCATCGGCTGCTTGGCTGACCCGTTCCACTGCACCCAGTCGAAGGTCCACATGTCCCACAGGTGCGGATAGTCTACCGGGGCATTGGCCACGCGATAGTTGTCGGGGGAAATCGCGTCGCCGAAACTGGCGTTGGCGATCCGGCCGAAGGCATCGGTACGGCCCGGGCCTTCGAGTGTCGGATAAAGGCCGCGATGGGTATCGTTCCAGGCCACGCCTAGGAAGGTGTCCAGCGATGCCTTGAAGTCCTTGCGCAGTTGCTGGTGCTGCGCATCATATTGATCGCCCAGTACGGTGCGGGCGAATCGTTCGAATTTCCACGGGTTGTAGTAGGTCGCTGCGAGGCTGGCGACCAGCGCCTGGCCGAAGCTGCCGCCGCGCAGGGTTGGCACGCTCGATGGCAGCACATGCTGTGCCGGAGCCCCGTCAATGCGCACCGCCTGGCCTTTGAAACGCAATTCGCCGGTGTGGCAGGCCGCGCAGGTGATATCCAGATACTCCACGTTGCTGCCGGGGTTCTGGTGGCGGGTAAAGCCTACTGGCAGGTTACCCGGGTTGGCAGCACTGGCCTGCTGCTTGGGGTCCACCAGAAAGCCGAAGCGCGCCAGGTACTCGGGGGCCGCGAAGGGTTGTTTGGAAAACGGCAGCTCCAGGGCGCTGAACCAGTCGTAATGCAGGCCTTTAACCTGAGTGCCCTGGGGGGTGTAGTAGTAGGTCTGGCGCTCAGCAGGACTCCACTGATCCAGGTAGTGCAGTTGCTGCACAGGCTGGTAGGCCGGCAGTTTTGGATTGGCGACAAAATAGATCACCAGGCCAAGGCCCATGGCTACAGCCACCAGCAGCCCCAGCAAAACACGGTAAAACAGACGCACAGTAACGCTCCTTGTAAAAATAATTACAGCCTTATGCCTCAGCTGCGGTCAGGCATCAAGAGAGCAGGGAGGTGCATTGCCGGGTTTACCGATGTGTTAACAAAAGTTGCGGCTAAAATGAATTGTTATTAATGCATGAACTTATCCACCAATTGCCTCTCTTATGCCGGTAGCCATTGGTCGCGGCCGCCTGATAAGCTCGCGGCTTTATTCGATTGCCCATTTGGCGCATGAACAAGGAAATAGCATGAAACAGCATCGGTTGGCGGCAGCTGTGGCCCTGGTAAGCCTGGTACTGGCGGGTTGTGATTCGCAGACCAGCGTAGAGCTGAAAACTCCGGCGCAAAAAGCCTCGTACGGCATTGGCCTGAACATGGGCAAGAGCCTGGCTCAAGAAGGCATGGATGATCTGGATTCCAAGGCCGTAGCCCAGGGCATCGAAGATGCCGTCGGCAAAAAAGAGCAAAAGCTCAAGGATGACGAACTGATCGAAGCGTTCGCAGCCCTGCAAAAACGTGCCGAAGAACGTCTGACCAAAATGAGTGAAGAAGCCTCTGCGGCAGGCAAAAAATTCCTCGAAGAAAATGGCAAGAAGGCCGGTGTTGTCACTACCGCTTCCGGCTTGCAGTACGAAGTTATCAAGAAAGCCGATGGCCCTCAGCCAAAAGCTACCGACGTAGTCACTGTTCACTACGAAGGCAAACTGATCGACGGCAAGGTGTTCGACAGCTCGGTTGAGCGCGGCAGCCCGATTGATCTGCCGGTTAGCGGCGTGATCCCGGGTTGGGTTGAAGGCCTGCAACTGATGCACGTTGGCGAGAAGTACAAGCTGTATATCCCTAGCGAACTGGCTTACGGCGCGCAAAGCCCGAGCCCGGCTATCCCAGCCAATTCGGTGCTGGTATTCGACCTGGAGCTGCTGGGCATCAAAGACCCTGCAAAACCGGCACAAGACGCTGCCCAGTAAGCAGCTTCTGGTACAGGCAACGCCCCGTCTCGACGGGGCGTTGTCGTTTATGTAGTCCACCTTTTGTTTCTGTAGGCTTTGTCCTGCAGTATTTTCAATACCCATAAGTTCTCTTGGCTAGTAGTTGCTGACTGCCAAGTCAATGAATTTATGGGTTTTTTTATGTGTGTAAAAAATGCCCGATCTGAGTACAGCCCTTATGGGACGGGCCTTTCAGGGTTGAAAAACAGCTCTGTTCACAAGGTTATCCACAATTTGTGTGGATAACATTTTCAGCAAATGACGGCTTTTTCGGTTCTTTTCACAAATTATTCACTTTTGAGTGAAAACCCCAGAGACCTTCGCGGCTGATAGGATTAAGCTCAAAGGGAAAGTTCTGACTCGATTTACGAAAAAAGTCTGACGGGGTTTAGTAATGGATCTTCAAATCATCAAGCGTAATGGTGAGCCTGAATACGCCGTTCTTTCATGGGAGAGTTATCAGGCACTGCTCAAGGCTGCTGGAGTCCAGGAGCCAGTTGCCGAGCCTGACAAGGATCTGCAGCCACCGGCACCCGAGCAGGTGCACCCCGGACTCGATCAGTTGCGTCACTTGCGCGAGAACAAGGGCCTGGCCCTTGAGGTGCTGGCACGCACGGTAGGCATTAGTCCGTCATATCTGGGAATGATCGAAACCGGCGAGCGTCTGCCAGACCTCGCTATCCGTCGCAGCTTGGCCTGGGAGCTTGGTATCGCAGGCTGGAGGGAAGCATCATGAACGTGCGCATCAGTCGTCAACACTGGGATGGGTTGTTGGCTGAACTCGATCAGGCGCGTCGACAGCGCCACTTGCTGACTTACCGTGCATTACTGGAACGGTTGCAATTGCCGAGCCCCGCCATGTTGACCCTCACCGCCGCACTTGAACATCTGGCGGCGATGGATGCCAAGGCCGATCAGCCATTGCGCAGTTCGTTGGTGATCAGCCAGGGTGCAAGCCGTCTGCCACGTACCGGTTTTTTCGAATGCGTGGAGCGCCTCGGGCGTTTCCCCGGCCCGCCGGACGGGATTGCCGCTGCGTCCTGGCATGCCTCAGAGGTGGTGCGGGTGTTCGAGTATGTTTACGAGCACGAGGAGGCTTGAGTGCTCTGGCGGCTCAAGGCGCGCCTGAGTTACTGGCTGGCGCGCAAGTTGTTTCACTGGCCATGGTGTGTCCGTCAGCCGCGTATCTGGCGCTGGATGGAGGGCCAGTTCGCACGCATGGCCAACCTCGGCAGCACCAGTGCCCAAAGTTTCTACGGCCATATCCTGGCCTTTCGCGGTCAAGGGATGGGCGCCAGGGAGGAGGGGGTGCGTTTGTTGCGTCTGGCGGCACTCAGTGGTGACGCCAAGGCAGCCTACCAGGTAGGCGTTTTCAGCCTGGCAGGGACGCTGAGCAAGACGCCTGACGCTGCCGAGGCTGCACGCTGGTGGACGATGGCGGCAAAAGCCGGGCACCCGCTGGCAGGGCACAAGCTGGCGGTGCTGTATCAACAGGGTGGCCCGGGGTTGATGGCTGACCCGCAGATGGCCAGGCTTTACCGTTAGCCAATAAAAAGGGCGGCCCGCATCATGCGGGCCGCCCTTTTTTTACCTGCCTGACTTACTTCTTGGCCACCTGTGAGGTGAGCTTGAGGTAGTCCAGCAGAATCCGCCCGGTTTCACTCAGATAGGCGTCATCTTCCGGCTTGGTCTTTTCAGGCTCGACCGGCAGTGCATCTTCGTCTTCTTTCTTCATTTCCTTGAGCGGCGCTTCGCCCTTGGCCTGGCGGCGGGCGTTTTCCATCACCAACTGCTTGGCATCGATATCGGCGTGCTGGGCGCGACGCTCGGCTTCGTTGAGGCTGACGGTCTTTTCGGCCATCAGCTTCTCGGCCAGGGCCAGTTTGTCACGGATAAAGATGAACTCGGCATCCTTGGCCACCCGGGCTTCGTGCTCGGCCTTGAGCTTGTCGATATAAGGCTTGAACGGGTCGACGGCGGGCTTGATCGCAGGACGGATGGTGTCCCACGGCATGGCTTCAGGCAGTGCGCTTTCGCCGATTTCCTTGGTGTCGATAATCGACGGGAAGGCGACGTCGGGCAGAACGCCCTGATGCTGGGTGCTCTGGCCGGAAACCCGGTAGAACTTGGCCAGGGTCAGTTTCAGCTCACCGTGATTCAGCGGCTGGATGGTTTGCACCGTGCCCTTGCCGAACGTCTGGCCGCCGATAATCAGCGCGCGGTGGTAGTCCTGCATGGCACCGGCGAAGATCTCCGAAGCCGAAGCCGACAGGCGGTTGACCAGCAATGCCATAGGGCCTTTGTAGAACGCCCCGGGGTTTTCGTCTTCAAGCACGTCGACCTTGCCGTCTGCATTACGCACCAGCACGGTCGGGCCCTTGTCGATAAACAGGCTGGTCAGTTCGGTGGCTTCCTGCAACGAGCCGCCACCGTTGTTGCGCAGGTCGATAATCACGCCATCGACTTTTTCTTTCTGCAACTCGGTCAGCAGTTTTTTAACGTCACGGGTGGTGCTCTTGTAGTTCGGGTCGCCAGCACGGAACGCCTTGAAGTCCAGGTAGAACGCCGGAATTTCAATCACGCCCAGCTTGTAGTTCTTGCCATCCTGCTTGAGGTTGAGGATCGACTTTTTCGCCGCCTGCTCTTCAAGCTTCACCGCTTCACGGGTGATGGACACGATCTTGCTGGTCTGGTCATTGGGTGCGTTGCTCGCCGGAATCACTTCCAGGCGCACCACGGAGCCTTTAGGGCCACGAATCAGCTTGACCACTTCATCCAGACGCCAGCCGATCACGTCGACCATCTCTTTGTCGCCCTGGGCAACGCCGATGATCTTGTCTGCCGGTGCGACCTGCTTGGTTTTATCGGCCGGGCCTGCCGGCACCAGACGGACAATTTTTACCTGGTCGTTATCGCTCTGCAACACGGCGCCAATGCCTTCCAGCGACAGGCTCATATTGATATCGAAGTTTTCCGCGTTATCTGGCGACAGATAGTTGGTGTGCGGATCGTAAGACATGGCGAAGGTGTTGATATACGCCTGGAAGATGTCTTCGCTGCGGGTCTGGTCAAGGCGCGACAATTGATTCTTGTAGCGCTTGGTCAACAGTTCCTGGATTTTCGCAGGCTCTTTGCCGGCGATTTTCAGACGCAGGACTTCATCCTTGATGCGTTTGCGCCACAGGTTGTTGAGTTCGGCTTCGGTCTTGAGCCATGGAGCGTCCTTGCGGTCGATCTCCAGGGTTTCCTTGGCATTGAAGTCCAGCGAGTCAACGCCCTTGTTCAACTCGGCAAGCGCAAAGTCCAGGCGCGATTTGACGCGATCCAGATAGCGTTTGTAGATAATGAAACCGGGGTTCAGATCGCCGCTTTTGAGGAAGTCGTCAAACTGGAATTTCCATTTGTCGAATTCGGCAATATCGCTGGCCAGAAAGTAACTGCGCGAAGGGTCGAGCAGCTTCAGATAGCTGTCATAGATGATTGCCGAGCGGGCATCATCCAGTGGCGGCTTGCTGTAATGATGGCGCTTGAGCAGCTCAACAACGTTAAGACTGGCAATTACCTCATCACGATCGGGCTGAAGGTTATCCCAACTGTTAGCGGCGAACGTATTGGCCGAAAACGGCAAAACGCCTAGGCCAATGAATAGGGCAAGTGCGGTGCTAGGGAATAAATGCTTCATGCTGATTCGACGCGGGGGCAATTGATAACGCATATTAGGCCGTCTTTGAAGTCGCCGGTTCCATCAAGGACCGGTCGCATAATGCAAAAAGCCCGGTGCAACAGCTCCGGGCTCAGTCCAGACTCACTATGGAGGCACTGTGAAAGCATTGCAAGGCGTTGAAGGTCAAGTGAAGTGGGTTGAAGAGCCAAGCCCCACCTGTGATGTAGGGCAAATCCGTATTCGTGTGGCGGCAGCCGGACTCAATCGGGCCGATCTGTTGCAAAGCGCCGGCTTGTATCCGCCGCCGCCGGGGGCCAGTGAGGTATTGGGCCTGGAGTGTTCAGGTGTGGTCAGCGAAGTAGGGCCAGGGTCGTCCTGGCAAGTGGGTGATCGCGTCTGTGCCTTGCTGGCCGGGGGTGGCATGGCCGAGGAAGTGGTGGTTGATGCCCGTCATGCACTGCCGGTGCCTGAAGGTTTGTCGCTGCTGGAGGCTGCGGCATTGCCCGAGGTGTACAGCACGGCATGGCTGAACCTGTTTCAACTGGCCGCGCTCAAGCCGGGCGAAAAAGTATTGCTGCACGCGGGGGCAAGTGGTGTTGGTTCAGCGGCCATTCAGCTGTGCAAAGCCTTTGGCAGCCCGTGCTGGGTGAGCGTGGGCTCGGCCGAGCGCCTGGCTTACTGTCAGGCGCTGGGTGCCCAGGGTGGCGTGGTGCGTACCGAGGGGCTGGACAGTCTCAAGGCGCTGGGGCCTTTCGACGTGGTGCTGGACCCTGTGGGGGCCAACTATGCCGAATCCAACCTCAAACTGCTGGCCCAGGACGGGCGCTGGGTGTTGATTGGCCTGATGGGCGGGCGCAAGGCCGAGCTGGATCTGGCGCTGGTCCTGGGCAAGCGTATTCAGTTGCTGGGCTCGACCCTGCGCAGCCGCAGCGATCAGTTCAAGGCGGATTTGCTCAGTGATCTGGGGCAGCAGGTATGGCCATTGTTTACCGAAGGCCGCCTGAGTCCGCAACTGGCCAAGACCTTCCCGATTGAGGACGCGCAGGCAGCGTTTGCCGAACTGGCCAGCAACCAGGTGTCGGGCAAGCTGGTGCTGGTGATCGACAGCAGCTTAACCTGATCCTCTGTGGGAGCTGGCTTGCCTGCGATACAGGCGATAGGGTCTGGCAGGCAAATCGCGGTGATGCCATCGCGAGCAAGCCCGCTCCCACAGTTTCAGGGCGGCGTTTGCCGAGAGCTGGCCAGCATCAGGCCTTAAGGGCGCCACAAAACCTGTGGGAGCTGGCTTGCCTGCGATGCAGGCGATAGGGTCTGGCAGGTCAATCGCGGTGATGCCATCGCGAGCAAGCCCGCACCCACAGTTTCAGGGCGGCGTTTGCCGAGAGCTGGCCAGCATCAGGCCTTGAGGGCGCCACAAAACCTGTGGGAGCTGGCTTGCCTGCGATACAGGCGATAGGGTCTGGCAGGTCAATCGCGGTGATGCCATCGCGAGCAAGCCCGCTCCCACAGTTTCAGGGCGGCGTTTGCCGAGAGCTGGCCAGCATCAGGCCTTGAGGGCGCCACAAAACCTGTGGGAGCTGGCTTGCCTGCGATACAGGCGATAGGGTCTGGCAGGTCAATCGCGGTGATGCCATCGCGAGCAAGCCCGCTCCCACAGTTTCAGGGCGGCGTTTGCCGAGAGCTGGCCAGCATCAGGCCTTGAGGGCGCCACAAAACCTGTGGGAGCTGGCTTGCCTGCGATACAGGCGATAGGGTCTGGCAGGCAAATCGTGGTGATGCCATCGCGAGCAAGCCCGCTCCCACAGTTTCAGGGGGTCATTTCCAGTGATGAATCGGCCACCCGGCCTTTTCAGCCTGTTCGCGCAGCACCGGGTCCGGGTTTACCACATGGGGGTGATCGACCTTGAGCAGCAGCGGCAAGTCGTTGCGCGAATCGGAGTAAAAGCTCGCGCCTTCCAGGTTTTCTTCCTGCTCATCCAGCCACTCCAGCAGGCGCGTAATCTTGCCTTCGCGGTAAGTCAAAGTGCCCACCGTGTGCCCGGTATAAAAGCCGTGAGCCACTTCCAGCTCAATGCCCAGCACTTCATCGATACCCAGGCGCTCGGCAATGGGTTTAACCAGATGGGTGCCCGAGGCCGAAATGACCAGGATCCGGTCGCCCGCCTTGCGGTGCGCGGCAATGGTTCTGGTTGCGTCACTGAAGATGATCGGTTCGATATAGTCCTCAACCCAGGGCTCGACCAGGTGCGCGACTTCTTCGGGGCTGCGGCCGATCAGTGGCTCCAGGCTGAAAGCCATATAGTCTTCCATGGCCAGCTCGCCCCGGCTGTAGGCAGCCATCAGTTCGTTGTTGCGCTGCATGAACGACACCGGGTCGACCCAGCCCAGGCGGCCCATCTGCTCGCTCCAGAGGGTGGCGCAGTCGCCATGAATCAGGGTTTCGTCCAGATCAAAAATTGCCAGGGCCATCAGCGCAACTCTCTCTTCAGTGAATTCAGGAACATCAGGCTACCTCACAAAGGGTGCTCGAATCGATGGATAGCGCAACGGCTTGGCCGTCCGGGTACAAATCGCCGGGCGCACGATTGAGTACGTCGACGATCAATTGCACGCCACGCACCTCGACGCGATAGCGGATCACGTTACCCAACAAGCTGTGGCTGAGAATCACCCCGTCCGGCTCACCCTGCACACTCAACCCCAGGGTTTCCGGGCGAATGGCGATGCGGCTGCTGACCGGGCGCTGCAACAGGCGGCTGGCAGTTTGCGCGTCCAGCAGGTTGTAGTTGCCGATAAAACCTGCGGCGAAGGCATCTGCCGGGGCTGCATAGAGGGTCTGAGCATTGCCGCTCTGCACGATATGACCCTTGTTCATCAGGAAAATGCGGTCGCTCATCACCAGTGCTTCTTCCTGATCGTGGGTCACGAAGATAGTGGTCAGGCCCAGCTCGCGCTGGATGGTGCGGATCTGCTCGCGCAAGTGCTTGCGAATTCGCGCATCCAGCGCCGACAGCGGCTCATCCAGCAGCAGCAGGCGCGGACGCGTCACCAGTGAGCGGGCCAGGGCCACACGCTGGCACTGGCCACCGGACAACTGGTGCGGATAGCGCTTGGCGAAGTCATTCAGCTCCACCAGTTGCAAGGCTTCGGCCACGCGTTTGTGGCTGTCGTCGGCCTTGACCTTCTGCATGCGCAGGCCGAAGGCCACGTTCTGTTCGACAGTCATGTTGGGGAACAGCGCATAACTCTGAAACACCATACCGATGCCACGCTTTTGCGGGCTCACTGGCACGATGTCCTGGCCATCGAGCAGGATCTTGCCGCCATCTACCGGCGTCAACCCGGCGATACAACGCAGCAGCGTGGACTTGCCGCAACCGGACGGGCCGAGCAGGGTGACGAATTCACCCTTGGCGATGCTGCAGTTGATATCACTGAATACCGGGGTGCCGGAATAGGATTTTTGCAGGTGTTCAACGCTGACGAAGCTCATTGGCTTTTGTCCTTGTTCAGGAAGGTGGCAACCCAGGTCAGCACCAGTACAAAGAGGAAATAGGATATGACCAGCGCGCTGGTGAAGTGGCCGCTGCTGTTGCGCATATTGTTCAGGAATACCTGCAAGGTCTCGTAGCGGGTGCCGACCAGGATATTGGCGAACACAAACTCGCCAAACAGGAACGAGAATGACAGCAGCAGGGCTACCATCAGGCCTTTACGCAAATTGGGCAGCACCACCAAAAATGCCGCCTGCCAGGTGCTGGCACCCAGCAGTTGGGCCGCGTCCATCAAGTCGCGCAGGTTGATCGCCTGCAAGTTGTTGGTGATCGCGCGGTACATGAACGGCAGTGCGACGGTGAAATAACAGCCGATCAGGATCCACGGCGTACCGACCATTTGCAGCGGGCCGGAACCATAAAGTTGCAGCAAGCCTACCGATGACACCACCGGCGGCACGGCGAAGGGCAGCAGGATCAGGATGTTCATCAGCGCATCCAGCTTGGGGAAGTGGTAATGCACCACAAACAGCAGCGGCAGGATCAGCACTACGGACAGCACCAGCGCCGCGACGCAGACCAGCAGCGACTGGCCGAAGGCCTTGAGGAAGCGCGGGTCGCTCCACAGCTGGTCATACCACTTGAAGGTAAAGCCGCTGGGCAACACCGTGGCTGACCAACTGCTGGCGATGGAGTAGATAAACGTGCCCAGCAGCGGTAGCAACAAAATCAGAAACAGCAGCCAGACCACACTGCGGTGGTACAGGCTGGCGGAAGTGGTTTCAGCGCGCGACATGGTAGCTCCTCTTTAACAGCCACTGATGCACCAGGGTTACCAGGGTCATCAGCCCCACCAGGATCACCGCCAGGGCGCTGGCCATGTTCGGATCCAGGCTGATATCTCCTGACACCATCGCGGCAATGCGAATGGGCAGCACGTTGAAGTTGCCGGTGGTCAAGGCATACACCGTGGCATAGGCCCCCAGGGCGTTGGCCAGCAGGATAACGAAGGTGCCGAGCAGTGCCGGGGTCAGTACCGGCAGGCCGATAAACCGCCAGAACTGCCAGCTGTTGGCGCCCAGCAGGGAGGCCGATTCGCGCCAGTCCTCGCGCAGGGCATCGAAGGCGGGGTAAAGCAGCAGCACGCCGAGGGGGATCTGGAAGTAGGTGTACAGGATGATCAGGCCGGTTTTCGAGTAGAGGTTAAAATCCTCGATGATCCCTGCCTGTTTGAGCATGATCGTGATACTGCCGTTAAACCCCAGCAAAATGATGAAGGCGAAGGCCAGCGGTACGCCGGAGAAGTTGCTGGTCATGTTGGCGAATGCGTTGACGAAATTGCGCAGCCGCGAATCCACCTTGCGCAGCGAATAGCTGCCCAGTATGGCAATGATGATGCCGAACAGGCTGGACCAGAAACTGATCTCCAGGCTGTGTTGGATGGCCTGCAGATAGAATTTGGAGTTGAAGATCTTGATGAAGTTGGCCAGGCCCCAGCCACTTTCTTCCGATTGCACACTGTGGATCAGCACCCACACCAGCGGGGCGATCTGAAACACGATAAAAAATACCGCGAAGGGCACCAGGCACAGGACTGCAAGCCATTTGCCCCGGGTCATGGCGCGGGCCTCAGCAGCTCGCGACACAGCGGTTTGTCGTGAGCTACGCCAAGCAACTCGCAGATCGTGCCGCACAACTCGAGCTGTTTTGGCATGACATCCGGGTTCAGGCTGAACGCATCGCCCAGCACAAACAGTGGCACTTCACGCTCTTCGGGCAGCAAGCCGTTATGGGAGCGATCGTTGTTCATGCCGTGGTCAGCAGTGACCAGCACTTGGTAGCCGGCCTGCAGCCAGCCTTGCAGATAGTCGGCCAGGATAATGTCGGCCGAACGCGCACTGTTGCGGTATTGCGCGGTATCGAGGCCGTGTTTGTGTCCGGCATCGTCAATATTCATGGGGTGGACCAGTAAAAAATTCGGCTTGTGTGCCACCCGCAGGCTTTCTGCGTCGGCGAACAGGTGGGAGTCAGGGTAATGATCACTCCAGTAGAAATGCCCGTATTGGATTGGCAAGTCCCCAGCCAGGGTATGGCGATCCCGGGCAATCACGAATGGCGAGCGGTTATAGAGCTCACTGATCCAGTGATAGGCCGCTGCCGCTGTGCTCAACCCGGCATCGCGAGCGTAATGGAACACGCTGCGCTGGTTGGACAGGCGCGAGACATTATTGTGGACAATGCCGCTTTCAATCGGCGGCACGCCGGTGAGGATGCACTCGTAGAGCGGGCGCGACAGGGCTGGCAACTCGCAGGTGAGCTTGTACAGTGCGGCCCGTTCTGCACTGACATAGGCCTGCAGATGGCCCATGGCAAGGCGGGCGACCTCAAAGTTCAAGCCGTCGAGCACTACCAGAATGACGTTGTGTTTCATGTAAGACTCCGCTGGCGCAGCGCAAAAGCTGTTGTTGGAGCGGGCTTGCTCGCGATGGGTACAACCCGGCACATCAGATGGATCGAGTCGATGGCATCGCGAGCAAGCCCGCTCCCACGCAGATCAAGGCGCAGGGTTACTGCATATTGATGATGACTTCTTCCTGCCACAGCTGCGGCAAGGCCTTGGAGGTCTTTTCCCAGGCGTCGGCGTCTTTGATCGGGGTGACATTTTTGTACTGGTCGTTGGACAGCAGCTTGGCCTGCACGTCAGCCGGCAGCTTCAGGTGCTCGGCACGAATCGGCCGTGCATTGCCCCGCGCCAGGTTGGTTTGCCCGGCATCGCTGAAGATGAATTCGCGAGTCAGCTTGGCGGCGTTCGGGTGTTTGGCGTATTTGTTGATGATGGTGGTGTAGCCCGAGATCACCGAACCGTCGGACGGGATCAGCACCACATAGTCATCCGGGTTGGCCATTTTGGCTTTGTAGCTCAAGCCGTTGAAATCCCAGACCACGCCGACTTCCACTTCACCTTTCTCCATCGTGGCGATGGTCGGGTTGGCCAGTGACAGGCGACCTTGCTTGGCGATGTCGGCAAACATCAACAGGGCCGGTTGCACGTTCTTTTCATCGCCGCCATTGGCAATGGCTGCAGCCAGCACGCCATTGGTGGCCTGGGCCGCGGTGCTGACATCACCGATCGAGACCTTGTATTTACCCGACTTCAGGTCAGCCCACTTGGTCGGCACTTCAGAGCCGTGCAGCAGCTTCTTGTTGACGATAAACGCAATGGTGCCGGTGTAGGCCAGGGCCCAGTTGCCGTCTTTATCCTTGGCCCAGTCCGGGATCTGTTCCCAGGTGGTTGGCTTGTACGGCTGGGTTACGCCTTTGGCCACGGCAATCGGGCCAAAGGCGGCGCCCACGTCACCGATGTCGGCACTGGCGTTGTCTTTTTCCGCGGCAAACTTGGCCACTTCCTGGGCCGAACTCATATCAGTGTCGATGTGCTTGAGGCCGTAGAGCTTGTTCAGATCGGCCCAAGTGCCTTTCCAGTTGGCCCAGTCATCGGGCATGCCGACGCTGTTGACCGTGCCTTCAGCCTTTGCTGCGGCTTCCAGGGCTTTTAAATCGACATCGGCGGCCATGGCCGATGTGCACAGGGCAATGCTTGAACCTAACAGTGATGCGAGGAAAAACTGTTTCATCCGAAGCTCCTTGGGCGTTTTCAACGCTGGGTTTTATTGCTCTTTTGCGGTGGGTTGGTCTAGGTCAGCAATACCTGAGCCAATTTAAGCCCGGCAGATGACACTTTAATGTCGGCATTGGTTGTGCAAGGCATATCGCCAGCCAGCGTGTGTGTTCCGGCTAAGCGTAGACCATCGGGAAGGCCCCGGCTGGCAAGGGGTTTGGCGCATTTTGACGGGTATATGAGCGCCCTCTTGTCATCGAACAGTCATATGTTCTGCCTAGGCTGACAGGTTCAGGGAGTGACCGTTTGACGGCCATGTTTGCCCACTTTTGGTGCTGGACTAGTCCAGCCAGGTAACGTTGATGCGAGAAGGTGCACCCAAGGCGGTAACAGCGATAAGTCGCACGCTGCAAGAGCAGATTGAGCACGGTCTACTGGCGGGAGGCAGTCAGCTGCCGGCCGAGCGCAAACTCAGCGAGTTATTCGCCACCACCCGCGTCACCGTGCGCGAAGCGTTGTTACAGCTTGAATCCCTGGGGCTGGTGTATCGGGAGGAGCGGCGCGGCTGGTTTATTTCGCCGCCGCGTCTGGCGTACAACCTGATGCAGCGCAGCCACTTTCATGCCATGGTCACGGCCCAGGGGCGAGTGCCAACCACCGAGGTGATCTCGGCGCGCCTGCTGCCGGCCACGGCTGCGGTGTGTGAGCGCTTGCAGTTACCAGCGTTATCCAGCGTGATCCAGATCTGCCGGGGCCGGCGGATTGACGGGCGGCTGGTGCTGTATGTGGAGCACTACCTGAATCCGCAGTACTTCCCGCAGATCCTTGACCTTGATCTGACGCAGTCGATTACTGAGCTGTATGCCCGGCATTACGATTTGCATTACGGCCGGGTGCGTTTTGAGATTGTGCCTACGGCGCTGCCGGTAGAGGCTGCAGCGACGCTCAAGGTATCAACCGGCAGCCCGGGTTTGCGCATTGCGCGGGTCAATTACGACCAGCACGAACGGCTGATCGACTGTGATCTGGAGTATTGGCGACATGATGCGATTCATGTCGGGGTGGATGTGCAGGAGCGTTGAACAAACCTGCTTTTGTGGGAGCGAGCCTGCTCGCGATGCATACTGCGCGGTCTGTCAGGAGAACCTGGCCGATATCATCGCGAGCAGGCTCGCTCCCACAAGTTATTGGCTCAATCCTTTTGCAGGATACCGCTGCCCCCCGTCACCACCTGCACACTCAAGCGCGGGGTGGCCAGGTCCAGCCCGGCCTCATCCAGGTGACGCTTGAGCGACAGGTTGAACGCCCGCGACACTTCCCATTGCTTGATCGGTGCCGTCTTGAAACGGGCACGCAAAATGGCGCTGCCGGACTCGAAACTCTCGACCCCCTGAATCTCCAGCGGCGACCAGATATTGCGCCGCTGCAGCGGGTCGGTACGCATCTTTTGCCCGACTTCACGCATCAGCTTGATGGCGTCGTCGATTTCCATGTTGTAGGGGATGGCGACGCGGAAGATGGCGTAGCCAAATTCCCGGGAGTAGTTTTTGATGCTTTTGATTTCACTGAACGGGATGGTATGCACGATGCCGTCGATATCGCGCAGGCGCACGGTACGAATGGTCAGCCCTTCAACCGTGCCCAGATGCCCGCCGACATCGACGTAGTCGTCGATGGCCAGGGAATCTTCGATAATGATAAACAGGCCCGTGATCAGGTCGGCAACCAGTGACTGAGCACCAAAACCGATGGCCAGACCGATTACGCCGGCACCCGCAAGCAGGGGGGTGACGTTCATGCCCATATTGGCCAGGGCGACGATCAGCGCAATGATGAAGATCGCGGCAAACAGGATGTTGCGAATCAGCGGCATCATGGTTTGCGCGCGGGCATTGGCCAGCCCCTTGCGCGAGCGGGTCAGGGCATGGTGGATGGCGGTGTCGGCGAGAATCCAGATCAGCCAGGCAAACAGCAGCGTACCGCCAAGGCCGAACAGCTTGACGCTGATCTCGTGACCCTCACCCTCGGTAAAGCCGATCAGCGACATACCCCACACCCGCAGCCCCAGCTCGATAAACACCAGCCACACAATCAGGTGGGCCAGGGTGTAGACGAAACTTTTCAGGCGCTCGGAATACAGCGCATGGCGCTTGTGGCCACGTTGCGGCTTTTGCGCATGACGGCGCACCAGCCCGTTGATCACCATGCACAACACCACCAGCACGGTACAGATCAGCGACTGGCGCAGCGCGGTGCTGGTGTCGCCTGCCGAGATAAACGTGGCCGCCAGCGAGATGCCCACCAGAATCAGCGCCGCGACATACCAGTAAGTGCCGAGGATCTCGATGCTGTCGCTCAGGGCGCGACGGGTCAGGCGGCGCGACAGGGGTTGATTGCGGATCAAGTGGGCGATAGGGCGGCGGAAACGGATGATAAACAGGCCGGTGGACAGCGCCGCCATCACATTGGCAAAGGTCGCCGCGGTATGCGCCAAGTGCACGCCCAGGGTGGCCACCAGTCGCGGATCGCTCAGGGCTTCGCCAAAGGCTGCGAAGCTGCCGATCCACCACAGCGGGCGAAATGCCTGGTGCCGCAGGATATGCAAGGCGCGGTGCCGGTGGGGGCCATCGAGCAGCGAGAAAAGGATCACGCAGATGGCCGAGAAACAGGTGCCAATAACCAGCGCGTACGCCAGCACCATTGCCAGGTCCTTGCCCAGCGAAGACGGCAGGGAGTAACTCATGTACACCGTGATCATCAGCGCGACCATCCACGGCCCCAGCTTGCGCAAGGCAAAGCGCAGCATGTCGACGGCCTTGGGGTGTTGCGGCAATTCCTCGCTCAGGCCAAATCGCAATCGCACCCGGTGGCTGACCCAGATCAGCAGGGCGGCCAGCAGGCTCCAGATCATGATGACCAGGGCAAAGCCAAAAATGATCGGCAGCCATTCATTGGCTGGCAGCATCAATGCAGAAAGTTCTTCCTTGGCCTGGGAGATTTCCTTGGTCCAGCGATAGGTTGGACTGTCATCGCCGGAAAACTGCTTTTCGAGATCAGCCAGGGTGCTGCCGATCAACCCCAGAACGCCTATCTCGGCTTCGGGCTGGGCTTTTTTGGTGGCATCGCGAAGTTTTTTCAGGTCGGCCAACAGCTTGCTGCGCTGCTGATCGTTTTCGAGGTTCTTGATCACCTCGTCCAGCGATTGGCCCAGTGGCTCGGTAGGTTGTGCCTGGGTTTTGTCCGAACTGCCCAGCATGCCCGGCAAACCGACGGCCTGCGCAGAGGTCATGGGCAAGAGCGTCAGCAGGCAAACCAGCAGGAAACAGGGCAGGGCGACAAGACGGGAAAACACTGGGCGATCAACCTCGAGGGGGAGCGAATTGGCCGAGTGTACGCTAGGCCCCGTGATCATTCATTTCTTGTCACATAAATAAATGATCGCGGGCCCGGGGCGGGAAAATGTCGGGGCTACTCATTCAGTTTGGCGAGGATTTTGAAGATGATGGTGCCGAATATCAGCAGCATGCCAGCCCAGATCATCAGCACGCCGATGCCACTACTGCGTTCGCGGAAGTTGAAGCCAATGGTCAGCAGCAGCATGCCGCAGATAATTGGAATCATCATGGAGTGGAAGGCAGTGGTTTCAAACATGGTGAGAGGGACCTGTGCAAGTGAGTGCCCCAAGTCTAGGTCGGTTTGCGCAGATGTGTGGTGATGTGTATCAAAAATGAATCAGCCAGACGCAGAACCTTGAAGCCGCTGCCGCAGTCTGCGACGGGTTGCGCAGCGACCCTGCTTTATCGAAGGTCCTGCGGCCCTTATCGCAGCCTGCGGCAGCGGCTTCAAGGAATATGCCTTACGGCAACTGGTTGCTGGCGTAGAACGCGCTCAGCACTTTGACCAGGTGAGCCAGGTCATGGCTGCCGGCCAGTTCGCGGATCGAGTGCATGGCGAAGGTCGGCAGGCCGATATCCACGGTGCGCACGCCCAGGTGGCTGGCAGTGATCGGGCCAATGGTCGAACCGCAACCCATGTCGCTGCGCACCACAAAACTTTGCACCGGGACTTCCACGGCCATGCACAGGTGGCGGAAGAATCCGGCGGTTTCGCTGTTGGTGGCGTAGCGCTGGTTGCTGTTGACCTTGATCACCGGCCCGGCATTGAGCTTGGGCCCGTGATTGGCATCGTGCTTGTCAGCATAGTTGGGGTGAACGCCGTGGGCGTTGTCTGCCGAGACCAGCAGAGATTTCTGGATCGTGCGTACGTACTCGTCGCCCTCAGGCAACAGGCGCTGCAGGATTTGCTCCAGCATCGGGCCATCGGCGCCGCAGGCCGAGCACGAGCCGACTTCTTCGTGGTCGTTGGCCACGAACAGACAGGTTTCTTCGGTCTCGGTGGTGAGCAGGGCTTGCAGGCCTGCGTAGCAGGACAGCAGGTTATCCAGGCGCGCACCGGCGATAAAGTCGCCGTTGAGGCCGATCACCGCAGCGCTTTGGGTGTCGTAGAAACTCAGCTCGTAGTCCAGCACCACGTCGGCATTGAGGCCGTGCTCGCGGGCCAACTGGTCGGTGAGCAACGCGCGGAAGTCAACGCGCTCATCACCGGCCACCTGGGCCAGGATCGGCGGCAGTTCGGTCTGCGGGTTGATCGCCCAACCTTCGTTGGCAGTACGGTTGAGGTGGATCGCCAGGTTGGGGATAGTCGCAATCGGCGCCTTGAAATCGATCAGCTGGCTTTCGACCTGGCCATCGCGGCGGAAAGTGACGCGCCCGGCCAGGGACAGGTCACGGTCGAACCAGGGCGCGAGCAATGCACCGCCGTAGACCTCGACGCCCAATTGCCAGAAGCCCTGGCGTTGCAGTTCGGGTTGTGGCTTAACCCGCAGGCAGGGGCTGTCTGTGTGGGCGCCAACCATGCGGATACCGCCGTACAGGGGCGAATGGCGACCCAGCTTGAAGGCGACGATGGAAGAGTCATTACGGGTGACGTAATAGCGGCCATTGGCTTCGGTGAACCAGGTTTCGCGCTCGTCGAGGCGCTGGTAGCCGGCGGCCTCAAGGCGCTGAACAAGACTGGCAGTGGCATGAAAGGGGGTAGGGGAGGCCTTGAGGAAGTCGATCAGGCCTTGGTTCAACTCTTCGCGCATAAGTTACTCCAGACAGCAAGGCCGCGAGTTTAGCGCATTGATCGCAAGATTTGGCCCTCTAATGCAGCTCTTGTGGGAGCGGGCTTGCTCGCGATGGCATCAGTGCGATGTTCCTGCAAAACCGCGTCGCCTGTATCGCGAGCAAGCCCGCTCCCACAAGGGGTGGTAGGTATTTAGAACGGTGCCGGGCACTCAAAGCGCAGGCGTTCACCGGTTTGCGGGTGGGTAAAGCTCAGCATGCTCGCGTGCAGGCACAAACGCGGCCATGCGGCCAGGGCTTGCGGGTGCGCATAAAGGCCATCACCGAGCAGCGGGTGGCCGATTGACAGCATGTGCACGCGCAACTGGTGCGAACGGCCGGTAATCGGTGTCAGCTCAACGCGGCAGTAATCGCCACACCGCTCCAGGATCTTCCAGAAGGTCAGTGCGTTTTTACCAAATTCATGGTCAACCACGTGCCGGGGTTTGGTCGGCGGGTCGTAGCGCAGGGGCAGATCGATGCTGCCGCTGTCCAGCTCGGGCTGGCCCCAGGCTAGTGCGGTGTAGGCCTTTTCGGTTTCGCGGTCGTGAAACTGGCGGGAAAGCTCACGGTGAGTGTCAGCGTCCCGCGCCAGCAAAATAATACCGGACGTTTCCCAATCCAGACGGTGGACAATGCGCGCCTCGGGGTAGCCGTTTTCTTGCAGGCGGGTAATCAAACAGTCCTTGTTGTCATCGGCCCGGCCCGGCACCGAAAGCAGCAAGGTCGGCTTGTTGACCACCAGAACGCCAGCGTCCTCATGGATAATGTGAATATTGGACAACGGCATTAAAACAGCCTCTTGAAAAACGCCAACGGCGACAAAGGAGCCTCCCCTGCAGGGAAGGCACCGAAGTCGCCGTGGTGCCCGCCGGATCGATTAACGATCTGGCAGTGTGATGTTGAGTTCCAGAATCGAGCAGCTACCTTCGTTTTCAAGGGCGATCTGTACAGAATCGTCGCCGATGTTGACGTATTTGCGGATCACCTCGACCAGCTCTTTTTGCAGGGCAGGCAGGTAGTCCGGGGTGCTGCGTTGGCCACGCTCGTGCGCCACGATGATCTGTAGACGCTCTTTCGCCACCGACGCGGTTGTTGGCGTTTTGCGGGTACGAAAGAAGTCAAAAATGTTCATTGTTTAGTTGCCTCCAAACAGGCGCTCGAAGAATCCCTTCTTCTGTACATCAAGGAACCGGTGCTCCACGGTTTTGCCCAGCAGGCGATCAACGGCATCGCTGTAGGCCTGACCGGCGTCGCTTTGATCGTCAAGGATCACTGGCACGCCCTGGTTGGATGCCTTGAGAACAGCCTGGGACTCCGGGATCACGCCCAGCAGGGCCACGGCCAGAATCTCTTTGACGTCTTCAACGCCGAGCATTTCGCCTTTGGAAACGCGATCAGGGTTGTAGCGGGTCAGCAGCAGGTGCTCCTTGATCGGATCCTGGCCCAGTTCGGCGCGGCGCGACTTGCTGGCCAGCAGGCCCAGCATGCGGTCCGAGTCACGTACCGAGGACACTTCCGGGTTGGTCACGACTACCGCTTCGTCAGCGAAGTACATGGCCAGGTGGGCACCGGTTTCGATACCGGCCGGGGAGTCGCAGACCACGTATTCGAAGGTTTCCTTAAGCTCCATAAGAACTTTTTCGACGCCTTCCTTGGTCAGCGCGTCCTTGTCACGGGTCTGGCTGGCGGCCAGCACGTAGAGGTTTTCCAGGCGCTTGTCTTTGATCAGCGCCTGCTGCAGGTTGGCTTCACCGTTGACCACGTTGACGAAGTCATACACCACGCGGCGCTCGCAACCCATGATCAGGTCGAGGTTACGCAAACCGACGTCAAAGTCGACGATCACTGTTTTGTGGCCGCGCAGAGCGAGGCCGGTACCGATAGCGGCGCTGGTGGTGGTCTTACCCACACCACCCTTGCCGGATGTAACCACTAGAATCTTGGCCAAGGTGTTTCACCCCTAAGGAAAAAGGACTTTTTAGCCCCTGAATAACATCTCTATGAACGACTGCAGGTGAACAGCCTTGGCGGGTCATTGTTCAAGTCGCGTTTACGCTGTGTAAACGCTGCCTGATTGCTTGTCCCTACAAGGAAAAGTCTGTTTTCACTACGATTTTGAGATGCTTGGAAAATGGCGAGAGTATCCGTTAAAGCCGGGTGATGTTCAACATGTCACTTGACAGACTGATCTGAACACCTGTTCCCCACAGAGGATCCCGACGCAGGTCTTCGGATACCTTGTACTTGCCCGCAATTGACACTAGCTCGGCGCTCAGCTGCTGGCAAAAAATCCGTGCCTTGGTGTTGCCCTTGTGCCCGGCCAGTGCGCGGCCCCGCATAGGCCCGTACACATGGATGTTGCCATCGGCCATAAGTTCCGCACCGGGGCTGACTGAAGCGATCACCACCAGGTCACAGCCTTCGGCATACACCGTCTGGCCGCCGCGTACCGGGCTGGTGATGATCCTGGTCGGCTTGATCGCCGGCTCTGGCGGTTTTTCCGGTTTTTTTGCCTCGACCACCACTTCAACCGGATCAATCGGCCGCTCACGGGCGCCGGAGGGTGGCAGTACAGGCAGGTCGATGGCAATGGCAGCAGCGATGTCCTCGATGCGGTTGGCGCGAATGGCCAGGGTGCGCAGGCCATGTTGGCGGCAGACGCGCATCAGCCCCGGCAAATCGATGGCGCCTTCACTGGCGGGCAGCTTGTCCAGCGCCAGTACCAGCGGGGTATTGCTGAAAAAATTCGGGGCCTGGGCCACTTTGGCGGCCAGTTGGCGGTCCAGGGCTTCAAGGTTGTTGTGCGCAAGTTCCAGCACCGTGATGGCGAGCATACTGCCCTTAAGCTGGAACACGGGGGCTTGGTCTAGCGATTCGGTTTGGCTCATGGTTGCTTAACGCGACTTGTCACTTAAAGTGCTGAGACTTATAACGAGAACGCCGGCAGGCCGCAAGCCGGGTCTAACGATGTAGAATGGCCGACCCTTGTGTCTGTCCGGAATCATTAATGGATCGCCCGCGTTTTCGTGCCGCTTTTTTTCATCCGCGTTTCTGGCTGCTATGGCTGGGTCTCGGCGTGCTGTGGCTGGTCGTGCAACTGCCTTATAAAGTACAACTGTGTATCGGCCGTGGTCTCGGCGCCCTGATGTATCGGGTGGCCGGTGATCGCCGACGTATTGCCACGCGCAACCTTGAATTGTGTTTCCCTGAAAAGACCCGCGCCGAGCGCAAGCAGTTGCTCAAGGACAACTTCGCCTCGACCGGTATCGCCTTCTTTGAAATGGCCATGAGCTGGTGGTGGTCAAAACCGCGTCTGGCCAAGCTGGCCCACGTCGAAGGGCTGGAGCACCTGAAGCAGGCTCAGCTTGAAGGCAAGGGGGTAATCCTGATGGCATTTCACTTTACCACCCTGGAAATCGGCGCTGCCTTGCTGGGTCAGCAACACACCATCGACGGCATGTACCGCGAACATAAAAACCCGCTGTTCGACTTTATCCAGCGTCGTGGCCGTGAGCGGCACAATGTAGATTCGCTGGCTGTCGAACGTGATGACGTGCGCGGCATGCTCAAGCTGCTGCGCTCAGGGCGGGCGATCTGGTATGCGCCCGACCAGGACTACGGCGCCAAGCAGAGCATCTTTGTGCCTTTGTTCGGCATCCAGGCGGCCACCGTTACCGCCACCAGCAAGTTCGCCAAACTGGGCAAAGCGCAGGTTGTGCCCTTTACTCAACAAAGACTGGCCAACGGCAGTGGTTACAAGCTGGTCATTCATCCGCCACTGAGGGATTTCCCCGGAGAAAGCGATGAGGCTGATTGCCTGCGAATCAATCAATGGGTTGAGCGGGCGGTGCGTGAATGCCCCGAGCAGTATCTGTGGGCCCATCGCCGCTTCAAGACCCGCCCGCCCGGCGAGCCGAAACTGTACGACAAACGCGGCTGAGGCGGCCGCACTGGCGTGACTGCGGTTGCGCCGGTGACGGGCCTGATACTGTCTGGTGGTGGTGCGCGGGCGGCCTATCAAGTCGGCGTGCTGGCGGCGATTGCCGAGTTGCTGCCTGCCGGTGCCATCAACCCGTTCCCGGTGATTGTCGGGACGTCAGCGGGCGCGATCAATGCGGTCAGCCTGGCTAGCGGGGCGATGGATTTCACCCGCGCGGTCGAGCACCTGACCCTGTTCTGGCAGGGCTTTGAAAGCAGGCGCGTGCTACGCAGCGACTGGTCGGGGGTTTTGCACCAGGCCACGCGTTTTATTGCTCACAGTCTGCTCGGGCTAGGCTCGCATGTGCCGGTGGCGCTGCTCGACAGTTCGCCCTTGCGCGATCTGCTCCAGGACCGGATCAACTTCCCCGGTGTTGAACAGGCGATTGCCGGGCATCACCTACGGGCTGTCGCGGTTACTGCATTTGGCTATTCTTCCAGTCAGGCGGTGACCTTTTATCAAGGCAAGGGCACCATCAATGGCTGGTTGCGCCATCGGCGCATCGGCATGCCCACCGCTTTGACGGTTGAACATCTGCTGGCCAGTTCGGCCATCCCTCTTCTGTTTGCTCCGGTCAAAATCGGCGAAGAGTATTTTGGCGATGGCGCAGTGCGGCAGTCGGCGCCAATCAGTCCTGCGCTGCATCTGGGAGCCAACCGGGTGCTGGTGGTGGGGGTGAGCGGCAACCCGCGCGGGCCGGACCTTCAGGCCGGCCAGTCGCACTACTACAACGCTCAACAACCGACGCTGGCGCAAATTGGCGGGCATATGCTCAACAGTACGTTTATCGACAGCCTGGAAAGCGATATCGAGCTGCTTGAGCGGCTCAATCACTTCAGTCGCCTGCTGCCCAGGCAATCCGACAACCTCGGTTTGTCCCCCGTGGAGGTGCTGGTGATTGCGCCGAGCCAGCCTATAGACGAAATCGCGGCCCGCCATCGGCATGAGCTGCCGGCCGCGCTGCGCATGTTCCTGCGTGGCCCCGGTGCGACCAAAACCAGTGGTGCAGGGGTGCTCAGCTACCTGCTGTTCGAGGCGGGTTATTGTCGGGAGTTGATCGAGTTGGGGCGACGCGATGCGATGGCCAAGCGCGATGCGCTGTGCCAGTTTTTGCGGGTTTGAACTACTCGCTTTTGTAGCCGCTGCCGCAGGCTGCGATAAGGGCCGCCGGCCCTTCCTCGGGGTCGCTGCGCAACCCATCGCAATCTGTTGCAGCGGCTACAGGTTTACTCGGCAATCTGCAATTTGCGCGCTTCAGTGTAGATGTAACGCAGCTTGTCGTATTCGAATGGCGAGTCGAACTGACCATAACGGAAGCTGGTGGTATAGCGTTTGTCGACAGCGCCCAGCACCCAGATCTCGGGATGGCGAGTGCTCTCGTGCGGCACGTTCAGGAAGTTGATCTCCTGGTTGACGCCATAGTCGACCACCAGGCCCGTGGTGTCGCGCAGGTTCGACGGGCCAAGGATCGGCAGCATCAGGTATGCACCGCCGGGTACGCCATAAAAGCCCAGGGTCTGGCCGAAGTCTTCACTTTGACGGGGCAGGCCCATGGCTGTGGCCGGATCCCACAGCCCGCCGATGCCGATGGTCGTATTCAGCAACAAGCGCCCTGTGGTTTCCATCGAGCGATGGCCCTTGAGCTGCAGCAGGCTGTTGAACAGGTTGGGGACATCCCCCAGGTTGTTGAAGAAGTTGCTCACACCCGTGCGCAAAAAACTGGGCGTGACATAGCGATAGCCATTGACCACCGGGAGGAACACCCACTGGTCGAAGCGGTAGTTGAAATGGTAGATCCTGCGGTTGATCGGCTCCAGCGGGTCATAGATGCTCAGAGCGTTCATGGTGGCGCGCTCGAACTCACGCTGATCCAGGCCCGGATTGAACTTCAACAGTTTCAACGGCTGGGTAAACCCGTCGACATCGGGGGTCAGTTCCGTGTGAGCTTTGCTGTTGTCGGCTTGGGCGAAGCCGGCGCCGAGCAGGGCGGCGAGAAGCAATAATTGTTTAGCCACGGAAGAACTCCAGCATATCGTCAGCGTTGACTCGGTAATTGATGTTGCCGCAATGGCCGCCATAGGGGTAAACCGTCAGGCGATTACCGAAGGTTTTACGCAGGAATCCGAGGTCGCCAGGGCCCAGGATGATGTCGTCGGCGTTATGCATGACGGCAATCTTCGGGCTGTTTTTCAGGTAATCCTGCAGGGCGTACAGGCTGACCTGATCGATCAACTGCAGCAGGCTGCCGCCATCGGTCTTGGCGCGCCACATGGGGATTACTTGCTCGGTCAGGTAGCAGTCAAAGTCACACTGCAGCGAACGCTTGAGGAAAGGTGTCAGGCTGGTGCCTTCGGTGATCGGGTAGTTCGGCGGGGTGATCAGGCCACGGCGGTTGATCAGGTCCGAGGTGAACACGATATCGGCTGACGAGAAACGAAACACCGTGCCGATCAGCATGGCCATTTGCTCGTTGGTCAGGCGCTCCTTGGAGTTTTGCAGGTCATACACCAGTGCCGCATTGAGGTCGACCCGGCCTTTATCCTGGAAGTAGCGGGTCAGCTTGCCCAGCACCAGTTCGTAGAACGTGGTGGAGTTGTTGATGCCTTTGACCTCGGTCTGCACCAGCTTGTCGAGGTTGCTGATGGAGGTGAAGAGATTGACCGGCGGGTTGAGCATCAACACTTTTTTGAAGTTGAAGCTTTTGCGTGTTTCATCCAGGTGGCTGACAAAGGCAGCATCCAGCGCACCCAGGCTATAACCCGCGAGGTAGTAGTCGGTAACGGGCAATTTGGCCTGTTGGGCGCGTACAGCCTGCATCACATGATGCAAATCCTCGGCGTCGTACTGGCTGATGCCGGGCGTGGCCAGGCGCGAGGCCGAACTCATGAAGTCATAGCTGGTGGGCGATGACAGCTGAACGACGTGATAGCCTTCCTGATAGAAGAGCTTTTTAAGGTATTCGTTGAGGCTGCTGTCGTACGCAGCACCGGTGCCGGCAATCAGGAACATCAAGGGCGCCGGGTGATCCTGTTTGGCCATGCGGTAAGTGAGCTTTTTCACCGCCCAGAAATTGGCCGGCAGTATGTGCTCACGTTCAGGGCGCAGGTTGAGGGTGTAGTCCGACTGGTTGATATCATCTTCGTCGGGCAGCAGCGGGCGCATTTGCGGCGGAGTGGTGGCGATCGTAGCTTCAAACGGATTGGTTATCGGGTAGCCATACGTTGCGGGGTCGACATCGACCGCCTGCGCGGACGCACTCAAGATAAGGCCGCCCAGTAAGGCAGCGAAGGGCAGAGAACGGAGCATGGAGGCTATCCCTAAATAAGATGCGCAAAAGTTTCGCAGGCTATGACCACAGGGCTCGTACTGAAGTGCCATTCAATGGCACTAAATAATTCCCCAAACAGTCCCGAACAGGCAAAAAGTCACTCAAGATACACGCTGAATGACTTTAGTTAACAGATATCTGATTGCAAGGCTTGTATAGCTGTAGATGGGGATTAAGCTGGGCGCCGTTTTTGCCTATCGGAGTTTGTTATGCGACCTCGTTTGCCGTGGATCTTGCTGCTTATCGCTCTGCCTGTATGGTTGCTCGCCAGTTATGGGCTGCGATACGGCTTGATGGAGGACTCGCAGTGGGTGGGGACCTGTGTGGCAGAGGCTGCGCGCTGGGAATGCCAGTTGCGGGCAAACCTGGGCTTGTTGATTCATTTCCGGGTATTGGGCTGGGTCGCGCTGGTGCTGTCGATTATTGCTTTTTGCGTGCGTGGTCGTGTCGGCTGCGCACTGGCGGTGCTGGCCCTGCTGTTCGGCCTGCCCGCACTGGCGTTGTATAACGCCAGCCTCGCAGTGTTTGCCGTGGTGATCGCCGGGTTGCGCCTGGTGCGGGCCGCGAAGTAAGAGTTTGAAACATTTGTGGGAGCGAGCCTGCTCGCGAAAGGTCTTTGAGGCCTTCGCGAGCAGGCTCGCTCCCACAGGGGGATTGCACTAGAAAGGTGTCATGCGCGCTTGCGCACACTGCGCCACAGCGCCATCACCATCAGTACGCTGACCAGCGCCCACATCCAGGCCTGTTCATTGTGCAGGCCTTCGCGGTACAGCTGCACCGGTATGCCTGCCCCGATGATCAAGGCCAGCAGGCCGAACTCACGGCGCGGGCCGCCCACCGGGCGTAGCAGATAAACCAGTGCAGGCAGGAGCAGGGCGGCACTCGGGAAACTTCGATAGCGCGGTTCAAACACCAGCCCAAGCATCATCACCGCTGCGGCAAACCCGGCGGCTGCCAGCCACCAGCCCGCACGGCGCTCCAGTGCGTTGAACAGGCGTTCTCGCCAGCCGTCTTTCTGGCCCAGGGCCAATGCACCATGGGTCAGTACGATCAGGTTCAGGCCAACCAGCAAGCCAGCCCATAGCCACTCGCCAGCAAAGCGGCTGGTGACTGACGCCAGCTCGGCCCATGCCACGATGCTGCATCCCGCCACCGCACCCAGTGCTGGCAGTGTCAGAGCGGCGCGTTTTGTACGGATCCGGCCGCCAATCAGCAGTGTGCCCGCAAACAGGACGGCGCCAAAGCCCAGCCAGACCGGCCAGTGCGGCAGGTTGGATACCGGGCCGGCGAGGATACCCTTGTCCTGGCGATCGGCATCAAACAAACCCCAGTAACCGCCTACCGCCCCCTCGCTGCCACGCTTCCAGGGTTGGTCGAAGGCTTCGATCAGGTTGTACTTCCAGCCGTTTTGTTCGGCCATAGTGACAAATCCACGAATGAATTTTGCTTCGTTCACCCGGCTTGGCTGGGCAGTTTCCCGCTGGCGACCTTCGCTCGGCCAGCCGGTCTCGCCGATCAGGATATCTTTGGGGGCGAACTTGTTGCCGAATACCTGGCGAACCTGCGCTACATGTTGTACCGCCTGGTCAATGCCGGCAGGGTCATCTTCCCAGTAAGGCAGCAGGTGGATGGTCAGAAAGTCCACGGCCGGGGCAATTTCCGGGTGTTGCAGCCAGAACTCCCAAACGTCTGCATACGTCACCGGTTGCTTGACCTGGCTTTTCACCTTGTCGATCAGCCGGACCAGCTGCGGGGCAGTGACCTCCTTGCGCAGCAAGGCTTCGTTACCGACTATCACTGCGCTGACCACATCCGGGTTGGCATTGGCTGAAGCGATCAGGGCTTGCACTTCCTGCTCCGTGGCCACGGGGTCGCGGCTGACCCAGGCGCCTGCCATCAGCTTGAGCCCGTGTTTGCGTGCCAGCTCGGGCAGAGTTTCAAGGCCCGCCTGGGAATAGGTGCGGATGCATTGAAAGCGCGTGGCCAGCAACGCCAGATCGGCATCCAGACGCTCTGCCCGTGGCACAAAAGGCTGGTCGAACGGCGACTGGTCCTTATCGAACGGCGTATAGGATGCACATTGCAGTTTATGGGTCGGTGTTGCTGCATCGGGCAATATCACCGGTTGGCCCAGGCCGTACCAGAAGCCGGCAATGGCAAATGCGCCCAGCAGGCAGGCAAGGAGATAAGGCAGCACGGGGAAGCGGACAGTCGCAGACATGGTCGGGCCGTATGGGAGCAAAGCCGCGCATCTTACCTGCAATTGAGCAGGCGCAGCGCCTGTGTATGATTTTGACATCTAATGTTTGTCAGTCAGGCCGTCCAGCGTCCGCACGCATCAATTTGGCTGTGATCGCCATGTCGCTGCTGGTTGTATGGGGGTCGTCGTCAGAGCAGGACGCTAAACAGGCGCGGTTGATTATCCGGAGCAAGTGATACGAGGCTGTAAAGCCTTGCAGGAATCTTGAAGTGGCCCGGCACTCGTCGGGCCCGGCACTGTGGGGAATCAAAGATGAAGATGCGACGAATTTTGAGCGCAGGAGCAGTCTTGGTGCTGGCGATGAGTGCGGGTTTGGCGAGCGCGCAGAACAAACCGACCCTGAATATAGGTTATGTGGATGGCTGGTCCGACAGCGTGGCCACCACCCATGTCGCAGCAGAGGTGATTAAACAGAAGCTGGGTTATGACGTGAAATTGATGCCGGTAGCCACCGGCATCATGTGGCAGGGGGTGGCCACGGGCAAACTCGATGCCATGTTGTCCGCCTGGTTGCCGGTGACCCACGGCGAATATTGGACCAAGAACAAGGACAAGGTGGTCGATTACGGGCCCAACTTCAAAGATGCAAAAATTGGCCTGATCGTGCCTGAATATGTAAAGGCACAGTCGATTGCTGACTTGAAGGGCAGCGATGAGTTTAAAAACAAAATTGTCGGTATCGATGCCGGGTCGGGTGTCATGCTTAAAACCGATGAGGCCATCAAGGATTACGACCTCAAGGGTTACAAGTTGCAGGCAAGTTCCGGGGCGGCCATGACCTCGGAGCTTGGGCGTGCCTATGCCAAGAACGAACCGATTGCCGTCACCGGCTGGGTGCCGCACTGGATGTTTGCCAAGTGGAAACTGCGTTTTCTTGAAGATCCCAAAGGCGTTTATGGTGCCGCAGAAACCGTTAACAGCATCGGCAGCAAGGAGCTGAATAAAAAAGCGCCGGAAGTTGCGGCATTTCTGGAGAAGTTTTCCTGGAATTCAAAAGACGAAATTGGTGAGGTGATGCTGGCCATTCAAGAAGGTGCCAAGCCTGAAGTGGCGGCCAAAGAGTGGGTTGCCAAACACCCGGAGCGTGTTGCCCAGTGGACCGATAAATAATCGCGAAGCGTCTAGCTCGCAGTACACAAGACCGCCTGGTGTTTTCGCCAGGCGGTTTTTGCATTTTCGGGCGGGGCAATGGTTGTCATCGTCCTTGCAGACTAGGTAAACCGGGGGCTGCAGCAAATCAGAGGCTCTACTACTAAAGTCGTCTGGAATAGAATTTGCGCCGCCCTAATAGTGAAAACGTTCCATCTCATCTGTGCTGCGAGGACAAAAATAATGAACGACAGCATTTATATCTCGATTCAAAACAGCCCGCGCTTCAAGGAGCTGGTAAAAAAGAGAGAGCGTTTTGCCTGGCTTCTTTCGGCAATCATGCTCGGGTTATATGCCGCTTTTATCCTGTTAATTGCTTATGGGTCGCACATCATGGGGACCAAACTGAGTCCCGATTCGTCCATTACCTGGGGTATTCCGATTGGTGTGGGGCTGATTGTTTCGGCCTTTATCCTGACCGGTATCTATGTACGCAGGGCCAATGGCGAGTTTGATGAGCTGAACAATGCAATTCTCAAGGAGGCTGGGCAATGATCGGGCGCTTATTGGCAACGCTGGGCGCTACAGCCCTTGCACCGGCAGTTTGGGCGGGGGAGGCCCTGACTGGAGAAGTGCAAAAACAACCGCTCAATATTTCGGCGATCATCATGTTCGTCGTCTTTGTGGGTGCGACCCTGTGCATTACTTACTGGGCATCGAAACGCAACAAGTCGGCAGCCGACTACTATGCAGCTGGCGGCAAGATTACCGGTTTCCAGAACGGTCTGGCGATTGCCGGCGACTATATGTCGGCAGCCTCCTTTCTGGGGATTTCCGCGCTGGTGTACACGTCCGGCTATGACGGCCTGATCTATTCGATCGGCTTTCTGGTGGGCTGGCCCATCATTCTGTTCCTGATTGCAGAGCGTCTGCGCAACCTGGGCAAATACACCTTTGCCGACGTGGCCTCGTACCGTTTGGGGCAAACCCAGATTCGCTCGTTGTCAGCCTGTGGTTCGCTGGTGGTGGTAGCGTTCTACCTGATTGCGCAAATGGTCGGTGCCGGCAAGCTGATCCAGTTGTTGTTTGGACTGGATTACCACGTTGCGGTGATCCTGGTAGGTATCCTGATGTGCATGTATGTGTTGTTCGGCGGCATGCTGGCAACTACCTGGGTGCAGATCATCAAGGCGGTCATGTTGCTGTCGGGTGCCACGTTCATGGCCGTGATGGTCATGAAGCATGTGAACTTTGACTTCAACGCACTGTTCGCCGAAGCAGTGAAGATTCACCCTAAAGGTGAAGCAATCATGAGCCCGGGCGGGTTGGTCAAAGATCCTATCTCTGCATTCTCCCTCGGTTTGGCCCTGATGTTCGGTACTGCTGGCCTGCCACATATCCTGATGCGCTTCTTTACCGTGAGCGATGCCAAGGAAGCGCGCAAGAGCGTGTTCTACGCAACGGGCTTTATTGGCTACTTCTATATCCTGACCTTTATCATCGGTTTTGGCGCAATCATCCTGGTCAGTACCAACCCGGACTTCAAGGACGCGGCTGGCGCCTTGCTGGGCGGTAACAACATGGCGGCTGTGCACCTTGCGGACGCGGTTGGCGGCAGCATGTTCCTGGGCTTTATTTCGGCAGTGGCTTTCGCCACCATTCTGGCGGTTGTTGCGGGGCTGACCCTGGCGGGCGCTTCTGCGGTGTCCCATGACCTGTATGCCAGCGTGATCAAAAAGGGCAAGGCCAACGACAAGGAAGAGATTCGGGTCTCGAAGATCACCACTATTGCATTGGCGGTACTGGCAATTGGCTTGGGTATCTTGTTTGAAAGCCAGAACATCGCGTTTATGGTGGGCCTGGCGTTCTCCATTGCTGCGAGCTGCAACTTCCCGGTCTTGCTGCTATCCATGTACTGGAAAAACCTGACCACCCGTGGCGCCATGATAGGCGGCTGGATGGGGCTGGTAAGCGCGGTTGGCCTGATGATCCTGGGCCCGACCATCTGGGTGCAGATCCTGCATCATGAAAAGGCCATCTTCCCTTACGAGTACCCGGCGCTGTTCTCCATGATCATCGCGTTTGCGGGTATCTGGTTCTTCTCCATTACGGACAAGTCCAAATCGGCAGAGAAGGAGCGTGCGTTGTTCTTCCCGCAGTTTGTGCGTTCGCAGACGGGGTTGGGGGCGAGCGGTGCGGTGGATCATTAATCCGTAATAGACAGTATGTTTAACCGAATCCCCCTGTCGCAAGGCAGGGGGATTTTTTTGTGCCTATTCTCGCTGTGCAAGTGCGAAGTTCCGTAGCAGCTGCTACAAGACGCACACACAAAAAAATACGGCCTCTATAAATAGAGGCCGTATTGTCTGCAATCAGGGCACTATCGTGGGATATGCCTTACTTGCGGTCTTCCAGCTTGGTGATGTCACGCTGCTCGTAGCCGGTGTACAGCTGGCGCGGACGGCCAATCTTGTACGGGCTGGAGAGCATTTCTTTCCAGTGCGAGATCCAGCCCACTGTACGGGACAGGGCGAAGATCACGGTGAACATGCTGGTCGGAATGCCGATCGCCTTGAGGATGATCCCCGAGTAGAAGTCGACGTTCGGGTACAGCGAACGTTCGATGAAGTACGGGTCGGTCAGGGCGATCTCTTCCAGGCGCATGGCCAGTTCGAGTTGCGGATCGTTGGTGATGCCCAGTTCCTTGAGAACTTCGTCGCAGGTCTTTTTCATGACAGTGGCGCGTGGGTCACGGTTTTTGTAAACCCGGTGACCGAAGCCCATCAGCTTGAACGGATCGTTTTTGTCCTTGGCCTTGGCGATGAACTTGTCGATGTTGGACACATCGCCAATTTCGTCGAGCATGGTCAGCACGGCTTCGTTGGCGCCGCCGTGGGCAGGGCCCCACAGTGCAGCGATACCGGCAGCAATACAGGCGAACGGGTTGGCACCCGAAGAACCCGCCAGGCGCACGGTAGAGGTCGACGCATTCTGTTCGTGGTCGGCATGCAGGATAAAGATCTTGTCCATTGCCTTGGCCAGTACCGGGCTGATCGGTTTGATCTCGCACGGCGTGTTGAACATCATGTGCAGGAAGTTTTCGGCGTAGGTCAGGTCGTTACGCGGGTACATCATGGGTTGACCCATGGAGTACTTGTAAACCATCGCTGCAAGCGTCGGCATCTTGGCAACCAGGCGGATCGCGGAAATTTCGCGATGCTGCGGGTTATTGATGTCCAGGGAGTCGTGGTAGAAGGCCGAGAGGGCGCCGACTACACCGCACATGACCGCCATCGGGTGGGCGTCACGACGGAAGCCGTTGAAGAAAGTCTTCAACTGCTCGTGAACCATGGTGTGGTTCTTCACGGTGCTGACAAATTGAGCCTTCTGCTCTGCGGTCGGCAGTTCGCCGTTCAGCAGCAGGTAAGCGGTCTCAAGGTAGTCAGAGTGTTCAGCCAGCTGTTCGATCGGGTAGCCGCGGTGCAGCAGGATACCGTTGTCACCATCAATATAGGTGATCTTCGACTCGCAAGATGCGGTCGACATGAAGCCAGGGTCAAATGTGAATCGGCCCGTGGCCGTCAGGCCTCGCACATCGATTACATCGGGACCCACGGTGCCAGTTAAAATGGGCAGCTCGACGGGGGCTGCGCCCTCGATGATCAACTGCGCTTTTTTGTCAGCCATGTGGCCTCCTATTTATGCTTGAAATCATCAGACAGACCCCCCACGCAGGGCCCGCACCACTATAGTGAGATAAATTCGAATGTCAATTTGCCTAAAGTCTTGCTGTACAAGGCTTTGAGAAGCGTTTTTTCGCGAATATCCCAGCCGTTTACGCCTTTTATGCCAATAGCGCAATGCGCTATTAGGGGGTGGGTGTTTGCGTTGTCATTAGTAACCTAACTGTCTATACTCGGCAGCCGACCGCCAGAGGCTTTTGGGCCTGTTTAGATGGGGGTCGTCACTCCCGGGTGGTGGGTACCTGACCAGTGCGCATCCCAACAAACTTGCCCTGATTGTTAGGGGCTCTTCAGTGTGAAAAAAGCCGTGAATAGCCAACGACCTGTAAACCTAGACCTAAGGACCATCAAACTCCCCATCACCGGCGTTACGTCATTTCTGCACCGTGTATCGGGCATCATTCTTTTTCTCGGCCTGGGCATCATGCTTTATGCATTGAGCAAATCCCTGGGTTCCGAAGAAGGTTATGCCGAGGTGAAGGCATGCTTGACCAGTCCGCTGGCCAAATTCGTTGCGTGGGGCCTGCTCTCTGCCTTGCTGTATCACCTGGTTGCCGGTGTGCGCCACTTGATCATGGACATGGGCATCGGTGAGACGCTTGAAGGCGGCCGACTGGGCTCGAAAATCGTAATCGTCATTTCCGTGGTGATGATTGTTCTGGCGGGAGTTTGGATATGGTAACCAGCGTTACGAACCTGTCGCGTTCGGGCCTCTATGACTGGATGGCACAACGTGTGTCTGCGGTTGTTCTAGCGGCTTATTTCATCTTCCTGATCGGGTACCTCGTTGCGAACCCTGGCATTGGCTACGCCCAATGGCATGAGCTGTTCGCAAGCAACTGGATGCGTATTTTCAGCCTGCTGGCCCTTGTTGCTCTGGGCGCACACGCCTGGGTCGGCATGTGGACCATCGCGACCGACTACCTGACGCCAATGGCGCTGGGCAAGTCCGCCACAGCAGTACGTTTCCTCTTCCAGGCAGTCTGCGGCGTTGCAATGTTCGCTTACTTCGTCTGGGGTGTGCAGATTCTTTGGGGTATCTGATTCATGGCTAACACAGTTAATACACTTTCGTTCGACGCCATCATCATTGGCGGCGGCGGTGCCGGCATGCGCGCTGCTCTGCAGCTGGCTCAAGGCGGTCACAAGACTGCTGTAATCACCAAGGTTTTCCCGACTCGTTCGCACACCGTATCGGCCCAGGGTGGCATCACCTGCGCGATCGCGTCTGCAGATCCAAACGATGACTGGCGCTGGCACATGTACGATACCGTCAAGGGTTCCGACTATATCGGTGACCAGGACGCTATCGAATACATGTGTTCCGTAGGTCCGGAAGCCGTGTTCGAGCTCGAGCACATGGGTCTGCCGTTCTCCCGTACCGAACAGGGTCGTATCTACCAGCGTCCTTTCGGCGGTCAGTCCAAGGACTTCGGCAAAGGCGGCCAGGCTGCCCGTACTTGCGCTGCAGCCGACCGTACCGGTCACGCGCTGTTGCACACCCTGTACCAGGCCAACCTCAAGGCCGGCACTGTATTCCTGAACGAATACTACGGTGTCGATCTGGTTAAGAACGAGGCTGGCGATTTCGTCGGCATGATCGTTATCTGCATCGAAACCGGTGAAACCTCTTACGTTCGCGCTAACGCGACCGTACTGGCGACTGGCGGTGCAGGCCGTATCTACTCGTCCACCACCAACGCCCTGATCAACACCGGCGACGGTATTGGCATGGCGCTGCGTGCTGGCGTGCCGGTACAGGACATCGAAATGTGGCAGTTCCACCCGACCGGTATTGCCGGCGCCGGTGTACTGGTTACCGAAGGTTGCCGTGGTGAAGGTGGCTACCTGATCAACAAGCATGGCGAGCGTTTCATGGAGCGTTATGCTCCGAACGCCAAAGACCTTGCTGGTCGTGACGTTGTTGCTCGCTCGATGGTTAAGGAAATCATCGCGGGCAACGGTTGCGGTCCTGATGGCGACCACGTAATGCTGAAGCTCGATCACCTCGGTGAGGAAGTGCTGCACAGCCGTCTGCCAGGTATCTGCGAACTGTCGAAAACGTTCGCACACGTTGACCCGGTATTGGCTCCGGTTCCAGTGGTTCCGACTTGCCACTATATGATGGGCGGCGTTGCCACCAACATTCATGGTCAGGCGATCACTCAGGACGCCGACGGCAACGACCAGATCATCCCTGGCCTGTTTGCAGTAGGTGAAGTGGCTTGCGTATCCGTACACGGTGCCAACCGTCTGGGCGGCAACTCGCTGCTCGACCTGGTGGTATTCGGTCGTGCTGCCGGCCTGTTCCTTGAGCAGACCCTTAAAGAAGGCGTTGATTACGCTCGTCCACGCCAGTCCGACATCGACGCTGCCCTGGCACGTCTGGACGGCCTGAACTCGCGTACCGACGGCGAAGACGTGGCAACCCTGCGTAAAGAGCTGCAAAGCTGCATGCAGAACTACTTCGGTGTATTCCGTACCGGCGAATACATGCAGAAGGGTATTGCCCAGCTGGCTGATCTGCGCAAGCGCATCGCCAACGTGAAAATCAACGATAAGAGCCAGGCGTTCAACACGGCCCGTATCGAAGCCCTTGAGCTGCAAAACCTGCTCGAAGTGGCTGAAGCGACTGCAATCGCTGCTGAAGTTCGTAAGGAATCGCGCGGTGCTCACGCCCGTGAAGACTTCGAAGATCGTGACGACGTTAACTGGCTGTGCCACACCCTGTACTTCCCGGGTGACAAGCGCGTAGCCAAGCGTGCGGTGAACTTCTCGCCGAAAACCGTTCCGACCTTCGAGCCAATGGTTCGTACTTACTAAGGGTGGCCGATATGTTGAAAGTCAGTGTTTATCGTTACAACCCTGATCAGGACGCCGCTCCGTTCATGCAGGAATTCGAGGTCAATACCAACGGTAAAGACCTGATGGTGCTGGACGTACTGGCCCTGATCAAAGAGCAGGACGAGGGTTTCTCCTATCGTCGCTCTTGCCGTGAGGGCGTTTGCGGCTCCGACGGCATGAACATCAACGGCAAGAACGGCCTGGCGTGTGTAACGCCGCTGTCCGCTGTCGTTAAAGGCAACAAGCTGATCGTTCGTCCACTGCCAGGTTTGCCGGTTATCCGTGACCTGGTCGTCGATATGAGCATCTTCTACAAGCAATACGAGAAAGTTAAGCCGTTCCTGCAGAACGACACGCCGGCTCCGGCCATCGAACGTCTGCAATCACCAGAAGAGCGTGAAAAGCTCGACGGTCTGTACGAGTGCATCCTGTGCGCTTGCTGCTCGACCTCGTGCCCGTCCTTCTGGTGGAACCCGGACAAGTTCCTGGGCCCTGCTGCACTGCTGCAAGCCTATCGTTTCCTGGCTGACAGCCGTGACACCAAGACCAGTGAGCGCCTGGCTTCGCTGGATGACCCGTTCAGCGTATTCCGCTGCCGCGGGATCATGAACTGCGTAAACGTGTGTCCGAAGGGCCTGAACCCGACTAAGGCCATCGGTCACGTGCGTAGCATGCTGCTGCAAAGCGGCGTGTGATCCAAAGCAGTACCGCAGCACCGCTGTAACCGTAGATGCTACGGCGCAGGCTTCAACCGGCGCCGTAGTTTTAACCTGAGCAACAGCTCATAAAGCTGCGGCTCTTATTTTGAAGAAATGAGACCAGCAGGGGCATCCGGGCTGGTACCCGGACTATCAGCGTGATCCTAAGTGGCTTGTTTTAGTCGCTGTATTCGGACTTTCTCAAGCATGCTCTGGTGTTCTCGTCGATGGTGTCCCCTAACCGAGGGTGACCAAGCATGCAAGAAAGCGTGATGCAGCGCATGTGGAACAGCGGCTATCTTTCAGGTGGTAACGCTGCCTATGTGGAAGAGCTCTATGAGCTCTACCTGCACGACCCTAACGCTGTGCCAGAAGAATGGCGCACCAAATTTCAGACGTTGCCTGTTGAAGGCAACTCTGCCAACGATGTTTCGCACTCCACAATCCGCGACCATTTCGTGCTGCTGGCAAAGAACCAGCGCCGCGCTCAACCGGTTTCTGCCGGGAGCGTGAGCAGTGAGCACGAGAAGAAGCAGGTTGAAGTGCTGCGATTGATCCAGGCCTATCGGATGCGCGGCCACCAGGCAGCCCAGCTTGATCCGCTGGGGCTGTGGCAGCGTCCTGCACCTGCAGACCTGTCGATCAATCATTACGGCTTGACCAATGCCGATCTTGATACGACCTTCCGTGCCGGCGACCTGTATATCGGCAAAGAGGAAGCGAGCCTACGCGAAATTCTCGAAGCGTTGCAGCAGACATATTGCCGCACCATTGGCGCAGAGTTCACGCACATCGTCGATTCCGAGCAGCGCCACTGGTTTGAACAGCGCCTCGAAAGCGTACGCGGCCGCCCGACTTACTCGGCTGAAGTCAAAAGCCATCTGCTTGAGCGCGTGACTGCTGCTGAAGGTCTGGAAAAGTACCTGGGGACCAAATACCCGGGCACCAAGCGTTTCGGCCTGGAAGGCGGCGAAAGCCTGATTCCTTTGCTGGACGAGCTGATCCAGCGTTCGGGCAACTACGGCACCAAGGAAATCGTTATCGGCATGGCCCACCGTGGTCGCCTGAACGTATTGGTGAACACCTTCGGCAAAAACCCGCGCGAGCTGTTCGACGAGTTCGAAGGCAAGAAAAAGATCGAGTTGGGTTCCGGTGACGTTAAATACCACCAGGGCTTCTCCTCCAACGTCATGACTGCCGGTGGTGAAGTTCACCTGGCAATGGCGTTTAACCCCTCCCACCTGGAAATCGTTTCTCCAGTGGTTGAAGGGTCTGTACGCGCTCGCCAGGACCGTCGTAACGACAGCACCGGCGAAAAGGTACTGCCAATTTCCATCCACGGTGATGCTGCCTTCGCAGGTCAGGGCGTGGTCATGGAAACCTTCCAGATGTCGCAGACTCGCGGCTTCAAGACTGGCGGTACGGTTCACTTGGTGATCAACAACCAGGTCGGCTTCACCATCAGCAATCCGGAAGACTCCCGTTCTACCGAGTACTGCACTGACGTCGCGAAAATGATTCAGGCGCCGATCCTCCATGTCAATGGTGATGATCCGGAAGCCGTATTGTTCGTGACTCAGCTGGCTATCGACTACCGCATGCAGTTCAAGCGTGACGTCGTGATCGACCTGTTCTGCTACCGCCGTCGCGGTCACAACGAGGCCGATGAACCAAACGGTACCCAGCCGCTGATGTATCAGCAGATCGCCAAGCAGCGCACCACCCGTGAGCTGTATGCCGAGCGCCTGACACAAGAGAAAGTGGTGGACGCAGAACGCGTTCAGGCCAAGATCGACGAATACCGCAACGCGCTGGACAACGGCCTGCATGTTGTGAAAAGTCTGGTCAAGGAACCGAACAAAGAGTTGTTCGTGGACTGGCGTCCGTATCTGGGCCACGCCTGGACTGCGCGTCACGACACCCGTTTCGATCTGAAAACCCTGCAAGAACTGTCTGCCAAGCTGCTGGAAATTCCAGAAGGCTTTGTGGTTCAGCGCCAGGTTGCGAAGATCTACGAAGATCGTCAAAAAATGCAAGCCGGCGGCCTGCCGATCAACTGGGGTTATGCCGAAACCATGGCATATGCAACCCTGCAGTTCGAAGGTCACCCGATTCGCATGACCGGTCAGGACATTGGTCGCGGTACGTTCTCGCACCGTCACGCCGTGTTGCACAACCAGAAAGATGCTGGCACCTATATTCCCCTGAAGCACCTGTTCGAAGGTCAGCCTCGCTTTGACCTGTACGACTCGCTGCTGTCCGAGGAAGCGGTCCTGGCGTTCGAATACGGCTATTCCACCACCACGCCTAACGCGCTGGTGATCTGGGAAGCCCAGTTCGGCGACTTCGCCAACGGCGCCCAGGTTGTAATCGACCAGTTCATCACCAGCGGTGAGCACAAGTGGGGCCGTCTGTGCGGTCTGACCATGCTGCTGCCACACGGTTATGAAGGTCAGGGCCCGGAGCACTCCTCTGCACGTCTTGAGCGTTACCTGCAATTGTGTGCCGAGCACAACATTCAGGTGTGCGTACCGACCACTCCGGCACAGATCTACCATCTGTTGCGCCGTCAGGTTATCCGTCCGCTGCGCAAGCCGCTGATCGTCCTGACACCGAAGTCGTTGCTGCGTCACAAACTGGCAATCTCGACCCTGGAAGATCTGGCCGAAGGTTCGTTCCAGACCGTTATTCCGGAAATCGATGCGCAGGATCCGGCGAACGTCGGTCGCATCGTGCTGTGTAGCGGCAAGGTCTACTACGACCTGTTGGAAAAACGCCGTGCCGAAGGTCGTGATGACATCGCTATCGTGCGTCTTGAGCAGCTGTACCCGTTCCCTGAGGACGACTTGATTGAAGTCCTGGCTCCGTACAAAAACGCCAAGCATATTGTCTGGTGTCAGGAAGAGCCGATGAACCAGGGTGCCTGGTACTGCAGCCAGCATCACATGCGCCGCATCATCAGCGGTCACGACAAGTCGCTCGTACTCGAGTACGCGGGCCGTGACGCTTCTGCTGCACCTGCTTGTGGTTACGCATCGATGCACGCTGAGCAACAGGCAAAACTGTTGCAAGACGCGTTCACTGTTTAACGCCTTCGCGCACTGAAACCGAATTTAAGGAACCAAAGAACATGGCTATCGAGATCAAAGCCCCAACATTTCCGGAATCGGTTGCCGATGGCACCGTTGCCACCTGGCACAAGCAACCGGGCGACGCTGTAAAGCGCGACGACCTGATTGTCGACATCGAAACCGACAAGGTAGTGCTGGAAGTACTGGCCACTGCTGACGGCGTGCTGGGCGCTATCGTCAAGAACGAAGGCGACACCGTTCTGTCCGACGAAGTGCTGGGCTCCATCGTTGAAGGCGGCGCTGCTGCTGCCGCTCCTGCTGCTGCCGCTGCACCGGCCGCCCAGGCTGCTGCTCCTGCTGCCGATGGCGAAGACGATCCTGTTGCTGCTCCGGCTGCACGCAAGATCGCTGAAGAAAACGGTATCAACATCGCTTCCGTTGCCGGTACTGGCAAAGGCGGTCGTGTGACCAAGGAAGACGTAGTTGCTGCGGTAGCTGCCAAAAAAGCCGCTCCTGCTGCTGCGCCGGCCAAGGCCGCTGCACCTGCCGCTGCCGCTCCGGTATTCGCTGCTGGCGACCGCGTAGAAAAACGCGTTCCGATGACCCGCGTTCGTGCCACCGTGGCCAAGCGTCTTGTTGAAGCTCAGTCGAACATGGCGATGCTGACCACTTTCAACGAAGTGGACATGACTGAAATCATGGCACTGCGTTCGAAGTACAAGGATCTGTTCGAGAAGTCCCACAACGGCGTACGCCTGGGCTTCATGTCGTTCTTCGTGAAAGCAGCTACCGAAGCACTGAAACGCTTCCCGGCCGTTAACGCCTCGATCGACGGTTCCGACATCGTTTACCACGGCTTCGCCGACATCGGTGTAGCTGTTTCCAGCGACCGTGGTCTGGTGGTTCCGGTTCTGCGTAACGCCGAACTGATGAGCCTGGCTGAAATCGAAGGCGGCATCGCTGCCTACGGTAAAAAAGCCCGTGACGGCAAACTGTCGATCGACGAAATGACCGGTGGTACTTTCACTATCACCAACGGTGGTACTTTCGGTTCGATGATGTCGACCCCGATCGTTAACCCGCCGCAAGCCGCGATCCTGGGCATGCACAACATCCTTCAGCGTCCAATGGCAGTCAACGGTCAGGTAGTTATCCGTCCGATGATGTATTTGGCTCTGTCTTACGATCACCGCTTGATCGATGGCAAAGAAGCTGTAAGTTTCCTGGTAGCAATCAAAAACCTGCTGGAAGACCCGGCTCGTCTGCTGCTGGATATCTAATAGAAGCTGCTGCAAGTTTCAGGTGCCAGGCTGCGGGAAAAAGCAGTCTGGCTTTGGCTTGCAGCTTGCTGCTGACAGCTTGTAGCTAATAGAGGATCTATTTTCATGTCTCAGAAATTTGACGTTGTAGTGATTGGTGCGGGCCCTGGCGGCTATGTTGCAGCCATCAAGGCCGCGCAACTGGGCCTTTCGACTGCTTGCATCGAAAAATACACCGACAAGGAAGGCAAACTGGCGCTGGGCGGTACTTGCCTGAACGTTGGCTGCATTCCATCCAAGGCGCTGCTGGACAGCTCCTGGAAGTACCACGAGGCCAAGGATGCATTCGCCATCCACGGCATCACCACCGGTGAAGTGAAGATGGACGTTGCTGCGATGGTTGGCCGTAAAGCCAACATCGTTAAAGGTCTGACTTCCGGCGTTGCGACCCTGTTCAAGGCCAACGGCGTTACTTCCCTGCAAGGCCACGGCAAACTGCTGGCCGGCAAGCGTGTTGAGCTGACCAAGCCAGACGGTAGCGTTGAAATAATCGAAGCCGAGAACGTGATTCTGGCTTCGGGCTCGCGTCCGATCGACATTCCACCTGCTCCAGTCGACAACAACGTGATCGTTGATTCGACCGGCGCCCTGGAATTCCAGTCCGTGCCAAAACGTCTGGGCGTTATCGGCGCTGGCGTGATCGGTCTGGAACTGGGTTCGGTATGGTCCCGTCTGGGCGCTGAAGTGACTGTTCTGGAAGCCCTGGACACCTTCTTGATGGCTGCTGACGCTGCCGTTTCGAAAGAAGCCTACAAAACCCTGACCAAACAAGGTCTGGACATCAAGCTGGGCGCTCGCGTCACCGGTTCCAAGGTCAACGGCGAAGAAGTCGTTGTGACCTACACCGACGCCAACGGCGAACAGACCATCACCTTCGACAAGCTGATCGTAGCCGTGGGTCGCCGTCCGGTGACTACCGAGTTGCTGGCAGCTGACAGCGGCGTGACCATCGACGAGCGCGGTTTCGTGTTTGTTGACGATCATTGCGCAACCAGCGTACCGGGCGTATTCGCCATTGGTGACGTGGTTCGCGGCATGATGCTGGCACACAAGGCTTCCGAAGAAGGCATCATGGTTGTCGAGCGCATCAAAGGTCACAAGACCGAGATGAACTACGACCTGATTCCATCGGTTATTTACACTCACCCGGAGATCGCGTGGGTTGGTAAAACCGAGCAGGCCTTGAAAGCTGAAGGCGTTGAGGTTAACGTCGGCACCTTCCCGTTCGCCGCCAGTGGCCGTGCCATGGCAGCAAACGACACCGGTGGCTTTGTCAAAGTCATTGCTGATGCCAAAACTGACCGCGTACTGGGCGTCCACGTGATTGGCCCGAGCGCTGCAGAGCTGGTACAGCAGGGCGCGATCGGTATGGAATTCGGCACCAGCGCTGAAGATCTGGGCATGATGGTTTTCTCCCATCCGACCCTGTCCGAAGCCTTGCACGAAGCAGCACTGGCTGTGAATGGCGGCGCCATCCACATTGCCAACCGTAAGAAACGTTAAGACCAGACAATAAGAAACCACGGCGGTTTGCCCGTCGTGAGCCTTGCTAGCAAGCCTCACCGCGGAACTTCCGCCGGACGCAGTCTTGTCTTGTTTTAACCGGGCCCGGCTCCGCTCAAGCGGATGTCGGGTTTGTTGAAACAGCACAAGCAGCAGTCACAGGTGGTGCGGCACTAATAGTAGTGCAGCGCCGAATGCGCAGTACCTAACGAAGACGGTAAAAAGCATGAATCTTCACGAGTATCAGGGTAAGCAGCTGTTCGCTGAATACGGCCTGCCAGTATCCAAGGGTTATGCAGTAGACACCCCGGAAGCAGCCGCAGAAGCTTGCGACAAAATCGGTGGGACCGAATGGGTTGTAAAAGCCCAGGTTCACGCAGGTGGTCGCGGTAAAGCGGGCGGCGTTAAGCTGGTTCGCAGCAAAGAAGACGCTAAAGCATTCGCACAACAGTGGTTGGGCAAGCGTCTGGTGACTTACCAGACTGACGCCAATGGTCAGCCGGTCACCAAGATCCTGGTTGAGTCGTGCACTGATATCGCTAAAGAGCTGTACCTGGGCGCTGTCGTTGACCGTTCGAGCCGTCGTATCGTGTTCATGGCTTCCACCGAAGGTGGCGTGGACATCGAGAAAATCGCTCACGACACTCCAGAAAAAATTCTGAAAGCAACGATCGATCCACTGGTTGGCGCACAGCCATTCCAGGGTCGCGAGTTGGCTTTCCAGCTGGGTCTGGAAGGCAAGCAAGTTGCTCAGTTCGCCAAGATCTTCGTAGGTCTGGCCAAACTGTTCAAGGATCACGATCTGGCCCTGCTGGAAGTGAACCCGCTGGTTATCAAGACTGACGGCGATCTGCACTGCCTCGATGCCAAAATCAACATCGACGCAAACGCCATGTACCGTCAGCCTAAGCTGAAAACTTTCCACGATCCGTCGCAAGACGATCCGCGCGAAGCGCACGCTGCCAAGTTCGAACTGAACTACGTAGCGCTGGAAGGCAACATCGGCTGCATGGTTAACGGCGCTGGTCTGGCCATGGGCACCATGGACATCGTTAACCTGCATGGCGGCAAGCCAGCCAACTTCCTCGACGTTGGCGGTGGTGCTACCAAAGAACGCGTTACCGAAGCGTTCAAAATCATCCTGTCCGACAGCAATGTCGCAGCAGTGCTGGTTAACATCTTCGGCGGCATCGTTCGTTGCGACATGATTGCCGAAGGCATCATCGGTGCAGTGAAAGAAGTCGGCGTGAAAATCCCGGTAGTTGTGCGCCTTGAAGGCAACAACGCTGATCTGGGCGCTAAAGTACTGGCAGAAAGCGGTTTGAACATCATCGCTGCTACCAGCTTGACCGACGCTGCTCAACAAGTTGTTAAAGCTGCGGAGGGCAAGTAATGAGCGTCCTGATCAATAAAGACACCAAAGTTATCTGCCAGGGCATCACCGGTTCGCAGGGCAGCTTCCACACCCAGCAAGCCATCGAATACGGCACCAAGATGGTTGGTGGCGTTACTCCGGGCAAAGGCGGCACCACTCACCTGGACCTGCCTGTTTTCAACACCGTGAAAGAAGCCGTAGAAGCAACTGGCGCAACCGCCAGCGTTATCTACGTACCGGCTCCTTTCTGCAAGGACTCGATCCTTGAAGCAGCGTTCGGCGGCATCAAGCTGATCGTGTGCATCACTGAAGGCATTCCTACCCTGGACATGCTGGACTGCAAAGTTAAGTGCGACGAACTGGGTGTTACCCTGATCGGCCCTAACTGCCCGGGCGTTATCACGCCAGGCGAATGCAAGATCGGCATCATGCCAGGTCACATTCACTTGCCAGGCAAAGTAGGCATCGTGTCGCGTTCCGGCACCCTGACTTACGAAGCTGTAAAGCAAACCACTGACGCCGGTTTCGGCCAGTCGACTTGCGTAGGCATCGGTGGTGACCCGATCCCTGGTTCCAACTTCATCGACATCCTGAAGCTGTTCCAGGAAGACCCGAAGACCGAAGCGATCGTTATGATCGGTGAGATCGGCGGTTCGGCTGAAGAAGAAGCGGCTGCCTACATCAAGGCAAACGTGACCAAGCCGGTTGTTTCCTACATCGCTGGTGTGACTGCCCCTCCAGGCAAGCGCATGGGCCACGCAGGCGCAATCATCTCTGGCGGCAAGGGTACTGCAGACGAGAAGTTTGCTGCCCTGGAAGACGCAGGCGTAAAAACCGTGCGTTCGCTGGCAGACATCGGCAAGGCTCTGTCCGAGCTGACTGGCTGGGCAATGAAGTAAGCCTCGCGCTTAACTGACTGCTCTACCAGGCAAAGGCCACCTTCGGGTGGCCTTTGTGCGTTTGGGGTCAAGCAAAACCCTTGTGGGAGCGGGCTTGCTCGCGATGCAGGCGCCGCGGTCATTCAGATAAATCGCGTCGTTACCATCGCGGGCAAGCCCGCTCCCACAACGTGCGGTTTTGAGCTATCCAGGGCAGGCAAAACCACACCAAAGCATTTTTCGATGTCGTCCAGGCGACAACTGCGTTCGTTCATCGGACAGTCCGCCCTCTAACAGTGCGCTGTAGGAAAAAACTCGGTAATCTTGCCAGCATTCCGCAGTTCTGCGTGTGCATCCCAAAAGGAAGCCACGCGCTAGAAGGGTTGGTCTTATACGGATCGACAGCATTTCCCACATCCGCACGGGAAATTCCCCTCTAAATCCCGATTCAGTAGTGTGGTATTTCCGTAATGAAAGTATTGAAAGGCCAGGACATCCTGGCACTTGGGTTTATGACTTTTGCCCTGTTCGTTGGGGCAGGCAACATCATTTTCCCGCCAATCGTTGGCCTGCAGGCCGGACCTAACGTCTGGATGGCTGCATTGGGCTTCCTGATCACCGCAGTCGGTCTGCCGGTAGTCACCGTTATTGCCCTGGCCAAGGTCGGTGGCGGCATGGACGCGCTGAGCAGCCCGATCGGCAAGATCGCCGGGGGCTTGTTGGCAGCCGTGGCCTATCTGGCTGTTGGCCCGTTGTTCGCGACCCCGCGTACCGCCACCGTATCCTTTGAAGTCGGCCTGGCACCTTTGACCGGTGAAAGCCCACTGGCGCTGTTTCTGTACAGCTCGGTGTACTTCCTGATCGTGTTTTTCGTGTCGTTGTACCCGGGTCGCCTGCTGGACACGGTAGGGCGCTTCCTTGCTCCGTTGAAGATCATCGCCCTGGCCATTCTCGGCATTGCTGCCGTTGCCTTGCCTGCAGGTGATGTTGGCGTCGCGACCCCCGAGTACGTGGCCGCACCGTTCTCCCAGGGTTTTATCAATGGCTACTTGACCATGGATACCCTGGGTGCGCTGGTGTTCGGTATCGTGATCGTGAATGCCATCCGTTCCCGTGGTGTTGAATCACCCAAGCTGATTACCCGCTACGCCATCATTGCTGGCCTGATCGCCGGTGTCGGCCTGGCGCTGGTCTACATCAGCCTGTTCCGCCTGGGTGCGGGCAGCCATGAAGTGGCGGCGGGTGCAACCAATGGTGCGGCGGTACTGCATGCCTATGTACAACACACCTTCGGTTCGCTGGGCAGCGGTTTCCTTGCCGTACTGATTGCACTGGCTTGCCTGGTAACGGCCGTTGGCCTGACCTGTGCCTGCGCTGAATACTTCAGTACTGTGCTGCCACTGTCTTACAAGACGCTGGTGATCATCCTTGCGCTGTTTTCGCTGGCCGTGTCGAACCTTGGCTTGACCCAGTTGATTGCGTTTTCCATCCCGTTGCTGACGGCGATCTACCCGCCTTGCATCGTGTTGGTGGCGCTGAGTTTCTGCAAAGGCCTGTGGAATGCCCAGAGCCGGATCGTTGGTCCGGTCATGCTGGTGTCGTTCTTCTTTGGCTCGATCGACGCGCTTAAAGGTGCTGGCCTCGGTGAGTGGATTCCGGCCCAATTGGCCAATATGCCATTTAGCGAGCAGGGCCTGGCGTGGCTGGTGCCTAGTCTTGTGACCCTGCTGGGCGCAGTAATCTGCGACCGTCTGCTGGGCAAACGAGTTGAAGCAATGACGTAATTACCCGGTTCGCCAAAAGCGTTGCCGAGTCAATAAAAAAGCCCTGCATCTTAATGGATGCAGGGCTTTTTTAATGGGCGTGTGTTCAAGCATGCAAACACTAGCCATTAACGTTCAGATACAACAAAGCCCGCACTTGGCGGGCTTGGTTTTATATCGCAGAAAGTCGTGTTACTTGCTTTCTGGAGTTGCCGCAGGTGCAACCGGAGCAGTCTGGCCGGCTTCTTCAGCAGCGGCTTTATTGGACTCGGCTTGTGCTTTTGCAGCTTCGGCGTTCTCTTTGGCCGCGTCGTTTACTTTGTCTTGTGCTTCAGACATTTTTTCTTGCGCTTGCTCAGAGTGCTGGGCAGCGTCCTGGGCTTTGTCTTCGGATTTTTTGTCGCAGGCAGCCAGGCCAAGCGAAGCAGCCAGCATCAAGGCAACAGCAAAAGTATTACGCATGGGGTGTTTCTCCTTATGAGTAGATCTACGGGGCGTTTGAGCATGGGCTGATGGCTTAAGTTCCATGCTCGAACACATATATAAGTAAAGCAGCGCGGGCGGAAACTATTGGTAAAAAACTTGAGCCACTGGTTCGGCCCTTGAAATTTGCATCATTGGCCCCAACTTTCATCACATCCCGCCGCTAACCCTTACGGGCGTGGCCACTGCCATCCAATCGGAGTTTGATAACAATGAGCGTGGAAACTCAAAAAGAAACCCTGGGCTTCCAGACCGAGGTCAAGCAACTGCTGCACCTCATGATCCATTCGCTGTACTCCAACAAGGAAATCTTCCTTCGCGAACTGATCTCGAACGCCTCTGATGCTGTCGACAAATTACGTTTTGAAGCACTGTCCAAGCCAGATCTGCTGGAGGGCGGTGCCGAGCTTAAAATCCGTGTGAGCTTCGACAAAGACGCCAACACCGTCACCCTCGAAGACAACGGTATCGGCATGAACCGCGATGACGTGATCACCCACCTGGGTACGATCGCCAAGTCCGGCACTGCCGACTTCATGAAAAACCTCACCGGCGACCAGAAAAAAGATTCGCACCTGATCGGTCAGTTCGGCGTGGGTTTCTACTCGGCCTTTATCGTTGCCGACAAGGTTGACGTGTACAGCCGCCGTGCCGGTACCCCGGCAAGCGAGGGCGTGCACTGGTCTTCGAAGGGCGAAGGCGAGTTTGAAGTGGCCACCGTCGAGAAGGCCGACCGCGGCACCAAAATCGTGCTGCACCTCAAGCCTGGCGAATCCGAATTCGCTGACGGCTGGCGCCTGCGCAACATCATCAAGAAGTACTCCGACCATATCGCCCTGCCTATCGAACTGCCTAAAGAGCAGACCGTTGCCGAAGGCGAAGAAGCGCCTGCACTGGAATGGGAAACCGTCAACCGGGCAAGTGCTCTGTGGACCCGTCCTCGTACTGAAGTAAAGGACGAGGAATATCAGGAGTTCTACAAGCACATTGCCCATGACTACGAGAACCCGCTGGCCTGGAGCCACAACAAGGTTGAGGGCAAGCTTGAATACAGCTCGCTGCTCTACGTTCCGGCCCGTGCACCGTTTGATCTGTACCAGCGTGAAGCGCCTAAAGGCCTGAAGCTGTATGTGCAGCGTGTCTTCGTGATGGATCAGGCCGAGTCGTTCCTGCCGCTGTACCTGCGCTTTATCAAGGGCGTGATCGACTCCAACGACCTGTCGCTGAACGTGTCGCGGGAAATCCTGCAAAAAGACCCGATCATCGACTCGATGAAGACGGCGCTGACCAAGCGTGTACTCGACATGCTGGAAAAACTGGCGAAGAACGAGCCTGAGAAATATCAGGGCTTCTGGAAAAACTTCGGCCAGGTGATGAAAGAAGGTCCGGCCGAAGATTTCGCCAACAAGGAAAAAATCGCCGGTCTGCTGCGTTTTGCTTCGACCCACGGCGACGACGGCGAACAGAATGTTTCCTTGACCGACTACCTGGCCCGCGCCAAGGAAGGTCAGGACAAGATTTACTACCTGACCGGCGAAACCTACGCGCAGGTTAAAAACAGCCCGCACCTCGAAGTCTTCCGCAAAAAAGGCATCGAAGTCCTGCTGCTGACCGACCGCATCGACGAGTGGCTGATGAGCTACCTCAGCGACTTCGACGGCAAGAGCTTTGTCGACGTGGCCCGTGGTGACCTCGACCTGGGCAATCTGGACTCGGAAGAGGACAAGAAAGCGGCAGAAGAAGTGGCCAAGGCCAAAGAAGGTCTGGTGGAGCGCATCAAGGCTGCCTTGGGTGAGAGCGTCAGCGAAGTGCGCGTGTCGCATCGTCTGACTGATTCCCCGGCGATTCTTGCCATTGGTGAGCAGGATCTGGGCATGCAAATGCGTCAGATCCTCGAAGCCAGCGGTCAAAAAGTGCCTGAGTCCAAGCCTATCTTCGAGTTCAACCCGGCTCACCCGCTGATCGAGAAACTCGATGCAGAGCAGAGTGAAGAGCGTTTTGGCGACCTGTCGCACATCCTCTTCGATCAGGCAGCCCTGGCAGCCGGTGACAGTTTGAAAGACCCTGCGGCTTATGTCCGTCGGCTAAACAAATTGTTAGTAGAGTTGTCGGTCTAACCGCGCTATAAAAACCCGCTTCGGCGGGTTTTTTTTGTTTCAAATTCAGGAGTTTTTGATGAAATCCATTTCGGTCAGCTCTGTGGCTTATCAAATCGACGGCCAACCTTACGAAGGCCGTTTGGCCTTTGATCCGAGCCGTGAAGACCCGTTGCCGGGTTTGCTGATGGCGCCCAACTGGATGGGCATCAGCGCAGGCGCCGAAGAGATTGCCAAGTCGGTGGCAGAACAGGGTTATGTGGTACTGATCGCCGATTTGTATGGCCAGGGCACCCGGCCCGGCAACGCCGACGAGGCCGGTGCGGCGATGATGCCGCTCAAGAATGACCGTGCCTTGCTGCGCAAGCGTATGTGGGCAGCGTATGACATGCTGAAAAATCAGGGCCTGGCCCAGGTCGACAGCAACAAGCTGGCAACCTTTGGTTTCTGTTTTGGCGGGTGCTGTTCACTGGAACTGGCACGCAGTGGTGCACCGTTGCAAGCTGCGGTGTCATTCCACGGCACGCTGGACACACCTAACCCGATCGATGCCCAGAGCATCAAGGGCTCGGTGCTGGTGTTGCACGGCGCGTCTGACCCGTTGGTGCCAAGCGAGCAGCTACCAGCGTTTGAGGCGGAGATGAACGCGGCGGGTGTGGACTGGCAACTGACCAGCTATGGCGGCGCAGTGCATTCGTTCACTGACCCCCACGCCAATGTGCCGGGCAAGATGATGTACGACGCCAAAACTGCGGGTCGGGCGTTCACCGCCATGCATAACTTGCTGGATGAAGTGTTTCGCGATTAATCGCAATCACAGACAGTCTGTGGGAGCGGGCTTGCTCGCGATGCTGACGGCTCGGTCTGTCAGACAACACCGGGCGATGCTATCGCGAGCAAGCCCGCTCCCACAGTGGTCACGCCGAACGTTCCATCACCTCGCTCACCGTCAAATCCCGCATCAACAACCCGTAGTTCAAGTCCACCTGCTCGGGGATCGGCAGGTACACGGTGTGGCCATCACCCGGCGCCACCTGGGTCGGCAAGCCTGCACTGTTAAGCAGCCGCTCCAGATCAAAGTGATAGTTGCCATGGGGTGTCATCAGCTCCAGATGATCGCCCAAAGCAAATCGGTTTTTCACTTTGACTTCGGCCAGGCCATTGCGTCGTTCGCCGGTCAATTCCCCGACAAACTGCTGACGATGGGACAGTGAGCTGCCATGCAGGTAGTTCTGGTATTCATCGTGTACATGGCGGCGCAAGAACCCTTCGGTATAACCACGCTGGGCCAGTGACTCCAGATCGGTCATCAGGCTGCGATCAAATTCACGACCCGCCACTGCATCATCAATCGCCTTGCGATATACCTGAGTGGCGCGCGCGCAGTAAAAGTGCGACTTGGTGCGGCCCTCGATCTTCAGCGAATGCACGCCCATTTCCGCCAGCCGCGCCACATGCTGTACAGCACGCAGATCCTTGGAGTTCATGATGTAAGTACCGTGTTCGTCCTCGAACGCGGTCATCGGTTCATCGGCACGGTTGGCTTCGTTCAGCACAAACACTTCGTCAGTCGGCGCACCCACGCCCAGGGTTGGCTCGACCACATTGACGATATTGCCCAGTTCGTTTTCCGTGGCCGGTTTGGCGTCGTATTTCCAGCGGCAGGCATTGGTGCAGCTGCCCTGGTTGGCATCACGCTTGTTCATGTAGCCAGATAACAGGCAGCGCCCGGAGTAGGCCATGCATAGCGCGCCATGTACGAAAATCTCCAGCTCCATATCGGGTACTTGCTGACGGATTTCTTCGATCTCTTCCAGCGACAACTCCCGGGACAGGATGATGCGGCTCAGGCCTTGCTGGCGCCAGAATTCAACACTGGCCCAGTTCACGGTATTGGCCTGCACCGACAAATGAATCGGCACATGGGGGAAGTTTTTGCGCACCAGCATGATCAGCCCCGGGTCGGACATGATCAGCGCATCCGGTGCCATGGCAATCACCGGCTCCAGATCCTTGAGAAAGGTACGCAGCTTGGCGTTGTGCGGGGCGATATTGACCACCACGTAAAAACGCTTGCCCTGAGCCTGGGCTTCGGCGATGCCAATGGCCAGGTTGGTGTGGTCGAATTCGTTGTTGCGCACGCGCAAGCTGTAGCGTGGTTGGCCCGCATACACCGCGTCGGCGCCATACGCGAAGGCATAGCGCATATTTTTCAGGGTGCCGGCAGGGGCGAGGAGTTCGGGCGGAGCAAGGCGCATAGTCAGTTCGTTCGCAAAAAAGGCGCGATGGTAGTCGAGCCCTTGCTCCCGGCTATTGATCTGGATCTATGCTTTGCGCGGCCAGGTCAGCATCACAATGCCCGCGACCACAATCAGGCCGCCGATGATCTGGCCGCTGCTGAGCAACTGGTCAAGAATCAGCCAGCCAAACAGCAGGCTCGCCACCGGTTCGACGTTCATTACCGGTGCGTTGCGGGCCATGTTCAGCCGCGTCATGCAGATAAACAACAGGCAGAAGCCCAGCCCGTAAAGCGCAACCAGAAAGGCCAGGGCTGTCCAGCCGGTAGACGAGGAGGGCAGCGACACCCCGCCCGGCAGCACCCCGCTGACCCCGGCCAGGGCTGCCGCACAAAATACGATAAGCATGGTCAGCATGCTACGCACCGTACCGCGCAGGCTCGAGAGTTTGTGATCGGTGATCCATAGCGCACAGGCAAACACGCAAGCGGCAGCAAAGCCGAAAAGGATGCCTTCGAGCCACTGTGCCTCGGTGGAGGCCTGGCTGGACAGTCGTTCGGGCACGTCGAGGGCAAACACCAGGCCGCACATGATCAACCCCATCAGCAGTGCCGCCCGCAGGGTGGGTGCCGCACCGCCCAGGGCCCAGGTCAGCAGTACCAGCAGGATCGGTGCCATATTGCCGATCAACAATGCCAGGGCCACGGGGATACGGGCCACGGCTGAATAAATGCAGAAGCTTTGTGCTGCGATCAGCAATCCCAACAGCAATTGCCAACGCCAGTTGGCGGGGGTTAGCCGAGGGCGCTCGCGTTGCCATAGCACCAGGCCGGTCAATACCAGCAAGGTCACGCCAGCACGACATAGAATCGCCAGCAGCAAACCGGTGTCGTGGTCGAAGGCAATCCGGGCGGCGATATGATTGCCCGCAAAAGCGCAGGCCAGCAGTACCAGAATCAATACTGCGATATGGCGGGGGAACAACGCAGGAGCAGACATAAGCAACCAGCCTCCTTGGCTGGAAATAGAGCCGCTTCAATATCCCTGTGGGAGCGAGCTCCCACAGGGGTAAGGCGGGGTTACAGCACCAGGTTTGGCAACCACAGCGAGATGGCCGGAACGTAGGTCACCAGCATCAGCACCATAAACAGTGCTAGGTAGAATGGCAGCAGCGCTTTAACGGTGTTTTCGATGGTGACCTTGCCCACGGCTGCACCCACGAACAGCACCGCGCCCACCGGCGGTGTGATCAGGCCGATGCCCAGGTTGACCAGCATGATCATGCCAAAATGTACCGGGTCGACACCGATACCGATGATCACCGGCAGCAGGATCGGGGTGAGGATCAGGATCAGCGGCGCCATGTCCATCACCGTGCCCAGCAACAACAACATGACGTTGATGCACATCAGGATCACGTAGCGGTTATCCGACAGGGTCAGGAACGCGGTGGTGATCTTCATCGGGATTTCCATCAGCGTCAGAATGTAACCGAAGCTGGCAGCAAAGCCGATCAGGATCATTACGATGGAAATGGTACGCACCGCCCGATGCATCAGCTTGGGCAGATCACGCCACTTGTAGTCGCGGTAAATGAACATGGTGACGAAGAACGACCACACCACCGCGACCGCCGCCGATTCGGTGGCAGTGAAGACGCCAGTGAGGATGCCGCCAAGGATGATGACCATGGCCATCAGGCCCCACATCGCTTCACCGGCGATTTTCAGCGCGGTGCGCAGCGGGATCACTTCACCCTTGGGGTAGTTGCGTCTGCGCGCAAAGATCATGCACAGGCCCATCATCACTGCGCTGAGCAACAACCCCGGCATGATCCCGGCCATAAACAGCGAAGCGATCGATACCGTGCCGCCCGCTGCCAGCGAGTACAGCACCGAGTTGTGGCTGGGCGGGGTGAGCAAAGCCTGTACCGAGCCGCTGACCGTTACCGCCGTGGAGAACTCACGGGGGTAACCGGCGCGCTCCATTTCCGGAATCAGTACCGAGCCCACGGAAGCGGTGTCGGCGACGGAAGAGCCGGAAATCGCGCCAAAGAAGGTCGAGGCGACGATATTGACCAGCGACAGACCGCCGCGCACAAACCCTACCAGTACCCCGGCAAAGGCCACCAGCCGACGTGACATGCCGCCTTCGGCCATGATCGCCCCGGCCAGGACAAAAAACGGGATGGCCAGCAGCGAGAACTTGTTAACCCCGCCAGCGACTTGAATCATCAGGGCATCGAACGGGATATCGATCCACCAGGCGCCGACCAGTGCCGACAGACCCAGCGCGTAGGCGACCGGCATGCCGATAAGGATCAGGGCGATAAAACTGCCCAACAGTACGAAAGCGTCCATTTATACGGCCTCTTCGCTGGCTTCTACAATGTCGAACCGCACGGCACGGCGGTGGCTTTGGTCACCCAGGAAGAGTTTTTCCAGGACGAAGATCAGGGTCACGATGCCGCCCAGCGGGATAGGCAGATAGGAGATGCCTACGCGCAAACCCGGCATTTCGCCAAGAAACTGGTTCCAGGTGGTCGCGCACAGTTTGAAGCCCTTGACCGTCATGAACAGGCAGACGATGACCATCAGGATTTGCACCAGCACCGCGGCCAGTTTGCGGACATGGGCCGGCATGCGCTCGACCGCCATCGCCACTGCCATATGGGCACCGGCACGGTAGCTGGCGGCAGCGCCAAAGAAGGTAAACACCACCATCAGCAGAATGGCGGTGGGCTCGGGCCAGCTGGAGCCGCTTCCCAGCACGTAGCGGGCAAAAATGCCCCAGGGGATGATCAAGGTCATGGTCAGCACCGACAAACCGGCGATCCCGATGCAGGCCCTGTACAGCAAGTCATTAAAGCGCAGTACGGTATTTTTCATGGGGCTCACCACTACGCGGCAAACGGGCTTGCGCCCGTTGCGGCGGCGTTATCGGACTGGCTTATTGGACGGCTTCGATGCGCGAGATCAGATCTTTGTAGTTGGCACCGTACTTGTCGCGAACCGGCTGGGTGGCGTCGTAGAAGGCTTTTTTCTGCTCCGGGGTGAGGGTGATGAATTCCACGCCTGCGGTCTTGAGCTTGGTTTCGCTCTCCGCGGATTTTTTGTCCCAGATCACTCGCTCTTCCATTTGCGCTTCACGGGCCAGTTTTTGCACCAGGGCTTGTTGCTCGGGGCTGAGTTTGGCCCAGGTGGTCTTGGCGATCACGATCGGCTCGGGGAGGATCAGGTGGTCGGTCCAGGTGAAGTACTTGGCGTTCTGGTAGTGGTTGTGCTCAAGGAAGGTCGGCGGGTTGTTCTCTGCGCCATCGATCACGCCGGTCTGCAGGGCGCTGAAAATCTCGCCGGTGGCCATGGCGATGCCATTACCGCCCATGTCGTTGATGGTGTCGATAAACACCGGGTTGCCTTGTACGCGGATTTTCATGCCTTTGAGGTCGGCAATCTCACGTACCGGTTTTTTTGTGTACAGGTTGCGTGTGCCGCCATCCATCCAGGCCAGCGCGACCATATTGAAGTCGGAGTTGGTGATTTTATCCAGCATCTCCTGGCCGATTTCGCCGTCGATGATCTTGCGCATATGGGCCTGGTCGCGGAACACGAACGGCAGGTTGAAGGCATTGGTTTCCGGTACTACCGGACCAAGGATGCCGAGGCTGACCCGGGTCATCTGCACCGCGCCGGACTGCAATTGTTCGACCACTTCTTTCTCTGAACCCAGTACGCCACCAGCAAACATCTTGAAAGAAATATCGCCGTTGCTCTGTTCCTGAAGCTTTTTGCCCATTTCCTGTTCGGCCAGCACCGGCGGATAGCCAGTGGGATGAACCTCGGCGAACTTGATCTTGATTTCGGCCTGGGCCACGCCTGAGAGGCAGAAGGCCAGGGGGAGAGCAGCAATCAGCAGGGTGCGTTTGAAATCCATGGGTCACTCCAAATATTGTTTTTGTTATTTCAAGGTGTTGGATCGGTTGTCAGTTATTCAGTAGTGGCTCCGGCAAGCCCTTGACCCCGGGGCGGAGGGCAAACACGCCTCCTGCCAACGGCTGGTCGGCGAGATCGCCTGCAGGGCGGATCGAGGTCACAAACAGGGTGTCCAGATCAGCGCCGCCAAAAGCGCACATCGCCGGTTTTTTCACGGGTACGGTCAGGGAGCGGTCGAGCTTGCCTTGCGGGGTAAAGCGATGGATCAGCCCGGCATCGTTGCCGCAAATCCAGTAGCAGCCCTCGGCATCCACGGCGGCGCCATCGGGGCGACCCGGGTGCTCGCCCATGTCCACAAACAGGCGACGGTTGTGAGGGGTACCCGTGTCGGTGTCGTAGTCAAAAGCCCAGATTTTTTGCACGTCCGGGTGTGAGTCCGACAGGTACAGGGTTTTGCCATCGGGGCTGAACGCCAGGCCGTTGGGCACGATCAAGCCCTGCAGTTGCGCCTTGAGCGGCTCGGTCTGGCCTGCGTTGTAGCGGTACATGGCGCCCACCGGGGCGCCGGCGGCCATGTCCATCACCATGGTGCCCGCCCAGAAGCGGCCCTGGCGGTCGCAGCGGCCATCATTGAAGCGCATGCCTGGCAGGGCATGGGTCACGCTGGCCAGCAAACGACTGTCGAGGCTGCCATCGGCGTGAGGGGTGATAGCGAACAGACCGTTTTCCATCGCGGCGATCCAACTGCCATGACCTGTCTGAGCAATGCAGGCGAGCATTTGCGAGGCTTGCCAACTGTGCTCTTTACCATCGGCGGGGCTCCAGCGATGCAAGCGTTTTGCCGGGATATCCACCCAGTAAAGTGCCTGCTCCGCGATGCTCCAGACCGGGCTTTCGCCGGTGGCATTACGTGCATCGAGAATCAGTTCAGCTGTCATGATGCCTCGACCTCTGTGATCTTGTTTTGGTGGCAGGGGCGTATTTATTCGTCGCCAAACGGGCCGGCAGCCACGAAGGCACCGCCCTGGTAAACCATGCTCGGGTCATTGGCCGCAGGTATCGGCTGAGCTTCGATCTTGTCGCGAAACACTTCAGAGGTGTCCCTGGGCTCAAAACCCAGGTGGGCGGCATAGCGGTTGTCCCACCACACATTGAGGTTGTTGGAGGCGCCATAGACCACGGTGTGGCCGACATCCGGCGTGTACAGCGAGCGCTCGAGCAGCTGTGTAAGGTCAGCAAAGCTCAGCCAGGTGCTCATCATCCGGCGGTTTTGCGGCTCGGGGAACGAGGAACCGATGCGGATGCTGACGGTTTCGATGCCATAGCGATCGAAGTAGAAGGTGGCCATGTCTTCGCCATAAGACTTGGACAGCCCGTAGTAACTGTCAGGCCGGCGCGGGGAGTGGGTATCCAGGGTCTGGTCCTGTTTGTAGAACCCGATGACATGGTTGGAACTGGCGAAAATCACCCGTTTGACGCCATGCCGGCGTGCCGCTTCGTAGATATGGAAAATGCCGCTGATATTGGGGCCGAGGATCTCTTCGAACGGGCGCTCCACCGAGACACCGCCAAAGTGCAGGATGGCGTCTACCCCTTCAACCAGCTGGTGGACGGCCTGTTTGTCGGCAAGGTCGCACATGAGCACTTCCTCGCGGCTGTCGGCAGCGGGAGCCATTGCGGCGATATCTGAAAGTCGCAGCACCCTGGCGTAGGGCTTGAGGGTTTCGCGTAGCACCTTCCCCAGACCGCCAGCAGCACCGGTGAGGAGAAGGCGATTGAAGGGGGTTTGGACAGTGTGTGTGGTTGTCATCAAAGGGCCCTGTCGTACTTGTTATTGTCAGTTGTCGTATGACTTGGGTTGGATTATTCACAGTCATTGCGGTGGTTGTCAATGCACAAGTGATCTGGATTATTCACCAAAAGCACCCTCTCCCAAAGGGAGAGGGGACTAAAGGCAAAAGCAGTTCTGCGTAACACCACGCATCAGCCCCCTCTCCCTTTGGGAGAGGGCAGGGGTGAGGGTCGCAAGCGCCCCCCGATGGCACAGACATGACTTACAGCAACGACAACGGATAGCTGATAAAGATGCGGTTTTCGTCGAATTCGTGGGTGCTGTAGTCGCGTCGGATACTCGCATTGCGCCAGCGCAGGTTAAGGTCCTTGAACGTACCGGCCTGTACGGTGTAAGCCAGTTCCGATTCGCGGCCCCATTCCTTGCCATCGGTGATGCTGCCGGTGTGGATGTTATCGCCACTGATATAGCGGTTCATCATGGTCAGGCCGGGGACGCCGAGCACCGCGAAATCCAGGTCATGACGCACTTGCCAGGAGCGCTCCTTGGCCAGGTCATAGCTGGAGTTGTAGCTGTCGTTGGCCAGGGTTCCGCCGCTGGTGCCATTGACCCTGAACCAGCCATCGTCGCCACTGATTTTCTGCAGGCCCACATACAGAGTGTTGCCCTTGTATTTGGCCGACAGCAGGGCGTAGGCGGTTCTATTGTCCAGGTCCCCCGCCAGTTTGTTACCGTCTTCCTTGCCCCAGAAATAACCGAGGTTTGCGCCCAGCGTCACATCGCCAACAGGTTGGCTGTGCAACACGTTTAAAAATTGCTGCTGGTAGATGTCTTCCAGCTGGGCATACCACAGGCCGACCTGGGTACGCTTTTCATTGAAGCTGTAATCACCGCCGGCAAAGTTGAAGCGATCGGAGGTAAAGGCACCTTTGCCGTTGAGCGACATGTCTTCCATGCTTGCGTCGTTACGCGGGCTGTTGGCGCGGAACTGGCCACCGTAGAGGTTCAGCCCGGCGATTTCTTTTGAAGTGATCTGGCCGCCACGGAAGGTTTGCGGCAAGGAGCGGCCATCGTCCGAGCGCAGGATCGGCAGTACCGGCATCCACTCGCCGATTTTCAGTTCCGTATTGGAGATTTTGGCCTTGGCCGCAACACCCAAACGACCAAAGTTATCGGCGGGCTCACCATCGCTGTGGGTCGGTAACAGTTGAGTACCGACCGTGCCCTTGCCGCCGTCGAGTTTTTGCGAGTAAAGCCCCAGTACATCCACTCCGAAACCGACAGTGCCCTGGGTAAAGCCGGACTTGACGTCGAGAATGAAGTTTTGCGTCCACTCTTCGGCCTTGCTTTGCGGGTAGTCAGGGTTGGTATAGTTGCGGTTGATGTAGGCGTTGCGCAGGTTCAATGTAGCCTTGGTGTCATCGATAAAGCCTTCGGCCATACCGCTGACGGGCAGCGTCAGACCCATGCTGCCAAGGCCCAGCAACACCAGCGAGCGGGTACCACGGGAGGTTCTTGAGCAAGTGAACAGGGAGGGGGCACAGGTAGGTGTGATCATCCGTAGAGCTCCTGAGTATTATTATTTTTGTTATCTGTCGTCGTACAACCAGGCAGATTATTTACAGACTGTCTAGGGAGTTGTCAATGTCAGCGGCTACACTGCGTGCACCAGATTCCTACTCGCATCACTGACATGGATGGCTCATGAACGAAACAAGTCTGCAACGTAAAACCCTGCTCCTGTTGCTGGCCTTGGTCACAATTGCATTCATCTGGATTTTATTGCCGTTTTATGGCGCGATTTTTTGGGCTGTTGCCCTGGGGATTCTGTTTGCACCCCTGCAACGCAAGCTGCTACTCAAGCTAAAAGGCCGACGCAACCTGGCAACTTTTACCACGCTGGGGGCCTGTACGGTGATCGCGATCATTCCGGTCATCATCACCACGACCTTGCTGGTGCAGGAAGTGGCAACGCTCTACAAGGATGTTGAAAGCGGCAGAATCAACGTCGCCAGCTATGTCATGCAGTTCAAGGATATCCTGCCGGCCACCGCCCAGGACTGGCTTGACCGTTTCGGCATGGGCAATATCGACGGGCTGAGCGAGAAAGTATCCAAGGGTGCACTCGAAGGCAGCCAGTTTTTTGCCACCCAGGTGTTCAGCTTTGGTCAGAGCACCTTTGATCTGGTGGTGAGCTTTTTCATCATGCTGTACCTGCTGTACTTCTTTATTCGTGATGGCCAGCAAATGGTGCGCACCATCCGCAACGCGGTACCGCTTGCAGAACAGCAAAAACGCCTGTTGCAGCTCAAATTGCGCCGTGTGGTCCGGGCCTCGGTCAAGGGCAACCTGGCGGTGGCCATTACCCAGGGGGCATTGGGCGGGGTGATTTTCTGGGTGTTGGGCATCCACAGCGCGCTGTTCTGGGCGGTGCTGATGATGTTCCTGTCGCTGTTGCCCGCCGTGGGTGCCGGCATCGTCTGGGCACCGGTCGCGGTTTACTTCGTAGTGACCGGCTCGGTCTGGCAGGGTGTGGTGCTGGCGCTGTATGGGGTCTTTGTGATCGGCATGGTGGACAACGTGCTGCGCCCCATCCTGGTGGGCAAGGACACGAAAATGCTGGACTTCCTGATTTTGATCTCGACCCTGGGCGGCATGGCGATCTTCGGCCTCAATGGCTTTGTGATCGGGCCATTGATTGCCGCCCTGTTCCTGTCCAGCTGGGGCCTGTTCAGTGGCACCCGGCGCAAGGTGCGGTTGCCAGCCGATATCCCGTCCGGCGATTAACGGAAGCTGTAGGAAACCCCCACGTAGGCGCCCCTGCCTTCACCGGGGGTGGAGCGCGCGGCGTCCAGTCCCTTGTCGTCATACCCTGGCGTAACCGTAGCGGCATAGCGCTCGCCACTCAGGTTGCGCAGGTCGAGCCAGGCTTGCCAGTCCTGCTTGGGGGCGTTGTAGCCCAGGGTTGCGCCCCAAAGCATATAGGACGAGGTGTAATACGAGTTGGCGTAATCCACCGCCATGCGTGAGGCAACCTGGGTGTTCACCCCGGCATAGAAGCCCTGCGGATGGTCATAGCGTACTTCGGCCTGGTAGTAGTGTTGCGGGATCCCCGGCAACTTGTTGTCGCCAAAGCGCTCGTCGTCACGGTAATGGAAGTCGCTGAAGGTGTAGGCCTGGCGCAGGGATACCTTGCCCACTGCTTGTCTTTCCCACAGCAGGCTGTTGAGTCCTGCTTCGATGCCTTGGTGCACGGTGGGGCTGGCGTTGGACTCGCCGACAATCGGGCTTTGGGTGAGAGTGGCGGCCTGGGTTTCGACGCTCAGCAGTTCATGGCGCACGGCCGAGTAATACCAGGCCAGATCCCACTGCCCGAGCCACGAATCGCCACGGGTGCCCAGTTCCAGAGTAGTAGCAGTTTGATTGTCCAGCGACACGGGGGTGCTCTGGCGACCGGTAGCCGGGCCACTGTTGACCGGGAAGGTAAACGGCGAGCCCCAGATCATCGACCACGGGTGCGGCGGCTCAACCGAACGGCTCAGGTTGGCGTATACCTGCAAGTGCGGATTGAACTCGTAACGCAGGCCAACACGGGGCGCGTAGTCCCAGTCATGCTGGCTGACCTTGCCACCGCTGTCGGGGTAGCTCACGTCGCTCTCGCGGCGGGTGTAGATCAGCGCCATGCCGGTGGTCAGCCACAGGTCGGGGATCAGTTCCAGATCATTGCTGGCGTGCAGCACGGTGTCGGAACCCTGGTAACTGAAGTCGCGAATCTTGGTGCCCGGGGCATAGCCTGCAGTGTTGCCCACAGGGATACGCACATATTCCGATGCACCGCTGTTAGGCAAATGCTTGGTGTTGCGCAGGCCCACGGTGGTGTTGCTTTCAAGGCCGAACAGAGTGTCGCGGCGCTTGTAGTTGAGCGTGCCGCTGACATCGGTGTAGGCAACTTTCAAACGGTTAGGGCCTTCTCGCAGATCCATCGGGTAGTCGTGATAGACCAGGCCCACTTCCAGCTGCGAATCGTCATCCAGGTACATCGTGGTCTTGTTGCCCAGCCAGGTACTGCCGGGTTGCGGGCGGCTGTAGTCCCCTGCCACATAGGCCGGGTTGGCTGCGCGGGGGTGATGCTTGATATTGTCTTTGGTCACGCGCCCGGCCAGTTCGTTATCGGTTTCGCGATAGCGCAGGTAGAAGCGGGTTTCCAGTTGTGGACTGAAGCGATAACCGACATTGGCTGCGATGCCTTTGCTGCTGCCAGCGGTATGGTGTTGATAGCCGTCGGTGTCTGAGTCGGTCAGGGCGACATAGTAGTCCAGATCTCCCAGCACCTGCCCGGAGCTGATCTGGCGTTTCTGATAGCCATAGCTGCCCGTTTCGTAACGCACCTGCAATGGCGCGGCGTCGTAGCCGGTGTGGGTGACGTAGTTGATCGAGCCGCCCAGGGCCAGCGAGCCGGTGTCGAAGCCATTGGCGCCGCGCAGCACTTCGGCGCGGCTCAACCATAGCGGCTCGAACAGTTCGTAGGGCGTACCGCCGGGGCCGGTCAGGGGCAGGCCGTCGAACATGACATACAGCCCCGAGCCGTGGGCGCTGGGGGCGCGGTTGATACCCGAGCCACGCACCGAGACCTTGGTCCCGTCATTGCCCGCCGATTGCGCGTAGACCCCTGGCTGGTAGGCCAGCACATCGGCATTGCTGGCGGTGCGACCGTTTTCGACGCGGGCCATATCGATCAGGTTGCTGGCGCCGGGCACTTCATTGAGTGCGTTCTGGGCGGCTTCCAGTTCGCTGCTTTCTTCGCTGCGTACCTGCACCTCACCCAGTTCCAGGGCACTGCCGTAGGCGGGGGTGGCACTGAGGAGTGCCAAAGGTAAAAGCGAGGAGAACACGGATCGCATTAATGGAGCTTCCAGATCGATGGGCGGGCGGCGCGCCAGCCTATACAAGCCCGGAATCACTCGCAACTGTCACGGTTGCAATCCAGTTGTGGGAGCGAGCCTGCTCGCGAAGCTGCAAGCTCACGCTTTTTCGGGATTTATCGCACAGGTTTGGCAATTGCTGGAGGTCTGATGCGGGGCCTATAGTGGGTGCTCGCCGATAAGGCGACCGGGTTTGGCGATCCGCAGTAACTTTAAATAAGTACATAATTGCTATTTACGGTTGAGCGTGTAATTTGCTCGAAATGTTTTATGGCAGTTGTACGTGGGAGATCTTCGGGTCTGCCGGGTTTTCTTAAAGTTACCGGTTCGCCAACCCACGTACAGCGGCCACCTTTTTTGTTTGGCGACAAAAATGGATGGCTAAATCCAACTTTAAGAGACTTTCTTATGACGAATTCACCGTATATCCCGTTAACAGCCATTGACTGCACCATCCCCGCCTTGCTGATCGATCGCAACGTCCCCCTCGATGTGCTCCATGCCAACGCAGTCGCCCGCGTTCTGGCTGTAACTCAACTGATGGAATCGTTCTCCAGCCGCGAAGTGCAGCAGGCCGATTCGGTTGATCTCAAACATCTGGCCACGGTTTCGGCGCAATTGCTGCGCGATGGTTGTGACCTGCTCGATGTGCTGGGCTGGCGCTTGCGGCCCGCTTGATCGTGTTTGTTTAACTGATACGTTGAGTACATATCCGGCATTTGTGTCTAACTGAAATAGTGGTTTCGCCCTTACGGCGAGTCCCTTTTTGAAGGACCAAAAAGGAACCAAAAAGTCCTCGCCCCATCGTACGGCCTTCGCTTCGCTCAGGTTCCCTCGCTCTGGCTCTGCTCCGTGGGCACGCCGCCACGGGCCATCCATGGCCCATCGCGGCTCTCCCGGCATCCATGCCGGGAGACCCACTCCACAGAACCTCCTCTCGGCCTCCCGGGAGGGCTGGCAGATCAAAAGCACTGCACCGCGAGGCGGCCGACCGGCCGGCCTGTTTGGCGGCGAGGTCTGCGAGCCCCGCACATCCCCTCTGTGGGAGCGGGCTTGCTCGCGATGGCATCGGCGCGCTTAGCCTGCCAGACCATGCCGTCTGCATCGCAGGCAAGCCAGCTCCCACAGGTTTAGCGTCGCATAGAAATCCTGAGTATTTACAACTTCCACATGATTTGTGGTGCAACAAAAAACCCCGTGAAGGCCAGGCCTCCACGGGGTTTTGGGTACAGCCGCTAACGCTTAGCCAACCAGGCCCAGGGTTGCCTGTTGCACCAGCTGCAGCATCGGCTGCGGGTAGACACCCAGGAAGAACACCAGTACCGAGACCGCCAGCAGCATCACGCCGCCCGCTTTCTGTTCCCAGTTCAGCGGTGCATCGTGGCGATGCAGTTTCGGCTCGACCAGGTACAGGGTCACCATCACACGCAGGTAGTAGAACACGCCAATGGCGCTACCCAGGATCAGGGAACCCACCAGCCACCATTGGTGAGCTTCAACACCGGTGGCAATGATGTAGAACTTGCCGATAAAGCCGGCGGTCAGCGGGATACCCGCCAGCGACAGCATCATCACGGTCATCACCGCAGTCAGGTACGGACGACGCCAGAACAGGCCGCGGTACTCGTACAGTGCGTCGGCGTCACGACCTTTGTACGGCGAGGACATCAACGTGATCACACCGAATGCACCCAGGCTGGTCAGCACATAGGTGATCAGGTACACGCCGATGGCTTCCATGGCCATGCCTTTGCTCGCCACCAGGGCGATCAGCAGGTAGCCAAAGTGAGCGATGGACGAGTAACCCAGCAGACGCTTGAGGTTGTTCTGGGTCAGTGCCAGCAGGTTACCGAACAGGATCGAGGCAATCGCGATCACGGTCAGGACATCGCTCATCACACCGGTGGTTGCCGATGGGGTGATCTGGAACAGACGCACCATCACGGCAAACACGGCAACTTTAGACGCGGTAGCCAGGAACGCGGCCACCGGCGCCGGAGCACCTTCGTATACGTCCGGCGTCCACAGGTGGAAAGGCACCAGCGACAGTTTGAAGGCCAGGCCCACCAGCATCATGCCCAGGCCCAGTTGGGCAATGGCGCTAGGAGCGCCAGTGGCCGCCAGGGCGTGACCGATACCGCTGAAGCTCAAGCTGCCGGCTTCGGCGTACAGCAAGGCCATGCCGAACAACAGGAACGCGGAACCGGCTGCCGACAGCACCATGTACTTGATGCCGGCTTCCAGGGAGCGCTTGTTGAAGAAGGCATAGGCCACCAGGCCGTAAACCGGTACCGAGAGCAGTTCCAGACCGATAAACAAACCGGCCAGGTGTTGCGCGCTGACCAGCACAATACCGCCGGTCGCTGCCAGCAGCATCAGCAGGTACAGCTCTTCGCGGTTGCCCGGGTAGCCCGTGCCGCCTTCACCCAGGTAAGCGTGCGCCAGGGTGACGCAGGCCAGGGTCGCGACCAGGATCAGGCCGATATACAGATAGGCGAAGTTGTCCATCATCAACAGCGGGGTGACAGCCAGTGGAACAACTTTCAACGCCGGGAAGATCGACAACAGGGCCAGGTTAAGACCCGCCACCGAAAGCAGGAAGGTCTGTGAATGGTTGCGGCGCCACGCGATTGCCAGCATCACCACAACAACGGTGAGGCTGGTAATCAGCAGTGGAGCAAGCGCGATAAAGTGTTGGATCGTGAATTCCATAGCGCTCTTACCGGGCCGAAGCGAGTTGAGTGAAGGCGGTGCCGAGCCATTGCTGCACGCCATGCATGGTCGCAGCGGAGGTATCGAGGAACGGTTGTGGGTACACGCCGATAAACACCAGCAATACCGCCAGACCGAGCACCATGATCAGTTCACGTGCATCCATACCGGCCAGTACATCGTCGGATTTGGATGGGCCGAAGTAGGCACGGTGAATCATGATCAGCGAGTAGACCGAACCAAACACCAGGCCGGTTGTGGCGATCGCGGTGACCCAAGGGAAGCTGGCAAACGAGCCAATCAGGATCAGGAACTCGCCGACAAAGTTGCCGGTGCCCGGCAAGCCCAGGGACGCCGCCGCGAAGAACAGGCTAATGGCTGGCAGGTAAGCGATCTTCGACCACAAACCACCCATTTCACGCATGTCACGGGTATGCAGACGCTCATACAACTGGCCGCTGAGGATAAACAGCGCAGCTGCCGAAACACCGTGGGCCAGCATCTGGATCACGGCGCCTTGCAGGGCCAGCTGGCTGCCGGAGTAGATACCGATCAGCACGAAACCCATATGGGAAACGCTGGAGAACGCGATCAGACGCTTGATATCGGTTTGTGCGAACGCCAGGAAAGCACCGTAGAAAATCCCGATCAGACCCAGGGTCATGGCGATCGGCGCAAACTCGGCCGAGGCATTCGGGAACAGCGGCAAGGCGAAACGCAGCAAGCCATACGCAGCGGTCTTCAACAGGATACCGGCCAGGTCCACAGAACCTGCGGTAGGTGCCTGTGCGTGAGCATCCGGCAGCCAGGAGTGGAACGGTACGACCGGCAGCTTCACGGCGAAAGCAATGAAGAAGCCCAGCATCAGGATGTACTCGGTGGTGAGCGACATCTTGGTTTTCAGCAACTCGGCGTAGCTGAAGGTAATCACGCCGGTGTTGTTGAAGTTGACCAGCACCAGACCCAGGATCGCCACCAGCATGATCAGGCCGGAAGCTTGAGTGAAGATGAAGAACTTGGTGGCGGCGTAGATACGGGTTTTCTTGCCGTCCGACGAGCTATGACCCCAGAGCGCGATGAGGAAATACATCGGCACCAGCATCATTTCCCAGAAGAAGAAGAACATGAACAGGTCGATGGCGAGGAACACGCCAACCACACCGCCCAGGATCCACATCAGGTTCAGGTGGAAGAAGCCCACGTGACGCTGAATTTCTTTCCACGAACACAGCACCGACAGCACACCGAGCAAGCCGGTGAGCAGGATCATCAGCAGCGACAGGCCGTCCAGCGCCAGGTGCACGCTGATACCGAAGCGGGCAATCCAGGTGTGCTGGAACTCAAGGGCCCAGGTCGGATCGGCGCCAGGCGCCGGTGCAAATGAGTAGTTCCCCTGGGACCACAGCCAAAGGCCGAGGGCAAGCTCAAGGGACATGGTCAGCAACGCAATCCAGCGTGGCAGGGTAGAGCCGAAGCGCTCACCCAGCCAGCACAGCAGGCCGCCGATAAAGGGGATCAGGATTAGCCAAGGCAGAATCATGACGGGCTCAATTCCTTTCGCAAAGTCGAAGGTTCATATCAGACCGCTACCAGCACGATGGCGCCCATGACCAGTACAGCACCGGCGGCCATGGATGCAGCGTACCAACGCAGTTGACCGGTTTCGCTGCGGCTCAGGGCGTTATGCCCGGCCTTGGCCATCTTCGGGATCAAACCAATGGTCTGGTCCAGAGGATCTTTGGCCAGCAAGCGGCAGATCAACAGGTACGGTTTGACGAACAGTTTGTCGTACAGCCAGTCGAAGCCCCAGGCAGCGAACCACCAGGCTGACAGGAAGCGACCGATGCCGCTGTTGGCGACGGCGCTTACAAAGCGACGCTTGCCCAGGTACAGCAGGGCAGCCAGCAGGATACCGGCCAGGGCGATGGCACCCGAGGCGATTTCCAGGCTGTGCTTGGCTTCACCGCCAGCATGGCCAACGCTTTGTGGCAGTACACCGGCCAGTGGCGGGGTGATCATGGCGCCGATAAAAGTCGACAGTACGATCAGCACGCTCAGTGGCAGCCAGTAGGTCACGCCGTGGCCTGCATGGGCTTCAGTCTTGGCTTCACCGTGGAACGTGACGAAGATCAGGCGGAAGGTGTACAGCGAGGTCATGAACGCACCGACCAGACCGGCATACAACAGTTCGTTGTTACCGCTGGCGAAGGCTTCCCAGAGGATTTCGTCCTTGGAGTAGAAACCGGCCGTCAGCAATGGCAAGGCAGACAGCGCCGCGCCACCGACGATAAAGCTGGCGTAGGCCAATGGTAGTTTTTTCCACAGGCCGCCCATCTTGAAGATGTTCTGCTCGTGATGGCAGGCAACGATGACCGCACCGGAGGCAAGGAACAGCAGCGCCTTGAAGAAGGCGTGGGTCATCAGGTGGAAGATCGCGCCGTCCCAGGCACCCACGCCCAATGCCAGGAACATGTAGCCGATCTGGCTCATGGTCGAGTAGGCAAGGATACGTTTGATGTCGGTTTGTACCAGTGCGGCGAAACCGGCCAGTACCAGGGTCACACCGCCGACGATGCCCACCAGGTGCAGCACTTCAGGTGCCAGGGTGAACAGGCCGTGGGTACGGGCAATCAGGTACACACCGGCGGTTACCATGGTTGCGGCGTGGATCAGTGCCGAAACCGGGGTAGGGCCGGCCATCGCGTCTGCCAGCCAGGTTTGCAGCGGCAGTTGCGCGGATTTACCGACAGCACCACCCAGCAGCATCAGGGTTGCCAGCACGATCCAGAAATCACCGGCCTGGAACTTCTGCGGTGCCAGCACCAGCAGTTCCTTGATGTTCAGCGTGCCCAGTTGCTGGAACAGGATAAACAGGCCGATGGCCAGGAACACGTCGCCGACACGGGTCACGATAAAGGCTTTGAGTGCCGCGTTGCCGTTGTTGCGGTTGCTGTAGTAGAAACCGATCAACAGGTACGAGCACAGGCCCACGCCTTCCCAGCCGAAGTACACGAACAGCAGGTTATCGGCCAGGATCAGGAACAGCATGCTGGCGATAAACAGGTTGGTGTAGGCAAAGAAACGCGAGTAGCCGTCTTCACCGCGCATGTACCACGAGGCGAAGACATGGATCAGAAAGCCCACGCCGACCACGACACCGAGCATGGTGACCGACAGGCCGTCCAGGTGCAGGGCGAAGTTGGGCTTGAAGCCTTCTACCGAGATCCACTGCCACAGTACTTGTGTGTACTCGCCGCCGGGTGGCGGCGCGACATTGAATTGCCAGATCACAAACGCGGCCACGATGGCCGAAAGGCCAATGGAGCCGACGCCGATCAGCGCCGAGAGGTTTTCGCTGAAGCGTCCACGGGAGAACGACAGCAGCAAAAAGCCGATCAGGGGGAATACGAAAGTCAGAAAGAGAAGGTTCATCCGCGCATCTCACTGGCAGCATCGATATCAAGCGTATGGAAGCGGCGATACAGCTGCAGCAGGATCGCCAGGCCGATACTGGCCTCGGCGGCTGCCAGGGTGATCACCAGGATGAACATGACCTGTCCATCCGGCTGCGCCCAGCGTGCACCGGCAACGATGAAGGCCAGAGCAGCGGCGTTCATCATGATTTCCAGACTCATCAATACGAAGAGAATGTTGCGACGTACCATCAGGCCAACCAGACCGAGGCAGAACAGGATGCCGGCAACGGCCAAACCATGTTCGAGAGGTATTCCTGGCATGTTATTGCTCCTTCGCCTCAGTACGGCCCAAGTGGAACGCCGTCACAGCTGCAGCAAGCAGCAGCATCGAGGCGAGTTCGACCACCAGCAGATACGGGCCGAACAGGCTGATGCCCACGGCTTTTGCATCAATGGTGGTTTGACCGATTGCCGCACCGCTCGGGTGAGCGAACAGCACGTAGAGCAATTCGGCCAGCAGGATGGCGGACAGAATGCTCGGCCCGATCCAGATGCCCGGCTTGAGCCAGTGGCGTTCTTGCGTCACCGAGGCGGGGCCCTGGTTGAGCATCATCACCACGAACACAAACAGCACCATGATGGCACCGGCGTAGGCGATCACTTCGAGCACACCGGCAAAGGGTGCGCCCAGGCTAAAGAACGTCATCGCCACGGCAATCAGCGAAATAATCAGGTAGAGCAGGGCGTGCACAGGGTTGGTGTTGGTGATCACGCGTAGCGTGGACACGACAGCGACACCCGATGCGAAATAGAAAGCGAATTCCATCGTTCTTCCTTAAGGCAGCAAGCTCTTCACGTTGATCGGCTCGGCTTCGTTCTGGGCAGCGCCTTTCGGCTTGCCTTCCACGGCCATACCCGCAACACGATAGAAGTTGTAATCAGGGTTCTTACCGGGACCGGAGATCAGCAGATCTTCTTTCTCGTACACCAGATCCTGACGTTTGAACTCGGCCATCTCGAAATCCGGTGTCAGCTGGATCGCGGTGGTCGGGCAGGCTTCCTCACACAGGCCGCAAAAAATGCAGCGTGAGAAGTTGATGCGGAAGAATTCCGGGTACCAACGGCCATCTTCGGTTTCGGCTTTTTGCAGCGAGATGCAGCCGACCGGGCACGCCACGGCGCACAGGTTGCAGGCTACACAGCGCTCTTCGCCGTCCGGGTCGCGGGTCAGGACAATCCGGCCACGGTAGCGCGGCGGCAAGTACACCGGTTCTTCCGGATACTGCAGCGTGTCACGCTTGCGGAAGGCATGGCCAAACACCATCACCAAGCTGCGAAGCTGGGTGTAGGTGCCATGCACGATGTCAAACAGATACTTGAACATGGGTCTCTATCCTCACTGAACCGCGCCGGCAGGCGTGTTCAACAACACGACTGCGGCGGTCACCAGCAGATTGATCAGGGTCAGCGGCAGGCAGAACTTCCAGCTGAAGTCCATCACTTGGTCATACCGTGGGCGCGGAATGGAAGCGCGCAGCAGGATGAAGATCATGATGAAAAACGCGGTCTTCAGAGCGAACCAGATAAACGGAATCTGGGGCAGCAGACCGAAAGGTCCGTGCCAGCCACCGAAGAACAAAGTCACCAGCAACGCCGAGATCAACACGATCCCGATGTACTCACCCACGAAGAACATGCCCCATTTCATGCCGGCGTATTCAATGTGGTAACCATCGGCCAGTTCCTGTTCCGCTTCCGGCTGGTCGAAGGGGTGACGGTGAGTCACGGCCACGCCAGCGATAAAGAAGGTCAGGAAACCGAAGATCTGCGGGATGATGAACCACAGGTTCTGCGCTTGATATTCAACGATGTCGCGCATGTTGAACGAGCCAACCTGCACCACGATGCCCATCAGCGCCAGGCCCATGAACACTTCGTAGGACACGGTTTGCGCCGAGGCACGCAAGGCACCCAGCAGGGCGAACTTGTTGTTGCTCGACCAGCCGGCGAACAGCACCGCATAGACCGACAGACCGGCCATGGCGAAGAAGAACAGGATACCGACGTTCAGATCCGCCACGCCCCAGGTCGGGGTGATCGGGATAATCGCAAAGGCGATCAGCAAGGCACTCATGGCCACAACCGGCGCCAGGGTGAAAATCGCCTTGTCGGCAAACGGTGGGGTCCAGTCTTCCTTGAAGAACATCTTGATCATGTCGGCTGCGATCTGGAACGCACCGAACGGGCCCACGCGGTTCGGACCGTAACGGTCCTGCCACAGGGCCAGCAGGCGACGTTCAACCCAGCTCAGCAGCGCGCCGCACACCACTACGGCGAGCAGGATTACCACGGCTTTGACCACCGAGATAATCACGTCGATCACTTCAGGCGTAAACCAGGTCATTGGGCTGCCTCCTGCAAACCGTCAACGGTAAGGCCAAAGATCGCTGGCGGGATACCGGCCAGGCCTGCTGGCAGTGCTACCAGGCCTGCACCCAGCTCTTCATTGATACGCAGTGGCAGACGCAGGGTCACACCGGCAACGTTGAGGCTGAGCAGGGCGCCATCGTTGACACCCAGGCGGTCGGCTTCGGATTTGGCCAGTGCGATATAAGCGGCTGGAATGCGTTCTTGCACCGGTGCGGCTTTCGAAGAGTTCTCTTCGCTGCCCAGCAGATGGTAGAACGGCACGACTTGCCAGGTGCCGCGAGCCGGGTTGAACGCGCCCGGAATGCTGGCGAACCAATTCAGCGAGTCGCCCTTGCTTTCGATCAGGCGGATGCCCGGGTCGCCCGCACGGATATGACCACCCACTTCGTCCTGGAACTTGTTCCAGGCTTGTGGCGAGTTCCAGCCCGGCGACCAGGCGAACGGCACTTGTTGGCGCGGTTCGACGGAGCCCGAGTAACCTTCCATGGAGAAGGCGAATGCGGTGTCCGGGTCTTGCGGGGTGCGCGGTTCGTGCACGCTGATATTGGCGCGCATGGCAGTACGGCCGCTGTAGCGCAAAGGTTCGCGCGCCAGCTTCATGCCTTTGATACGGAATGCTGCCGACGGTGCCGCATCAACGATGCCGGCCAGTTCTGGCGTGCTTGCCGCTGTTTGCTGTGTCACGTGATCGAGCAGGGTCCAGTCAACCGCCTTGTTCAGCAGGGTGCTGCGCAGGGCGTGCAACCAGCGCCAGCCTTCGTGGATCAAGTTGCTCGAATCGAGGTAGCGCGGCTCGAACACCTGGAAGAAGCGTTGGGCACGACCTTCCTGACTCACCAGCGTACCGTCGCCTTCAGCAAAGCTTGCCGCTGGCAGAACCAGATCGGCACGGTCGGTGGTTGCGGTCTTCTGATGATCGGCAACGATCACCACTTTGGCCGCGTCCAGTGCTGCGTTGACCTTGACCGCATCGACACGGGTAAACAGATCGTTTTCCAGTACCACGATGGCGTCTGCTTTACCGTCGATCACTGCTTGCAATGCAGCGTCTACCGATTCGCCGCCGAGCATGGCCAGACCGAGGCTGTTGGCTTCCGGCACGACCAGGCTGATGGAGCCGGCTTTCTCACGCAGGTGCAGCGCCTTGGCGATGTTACCTGCGGCTTCGATCAGGGCCTTGGAGCCCAGCGAGGTACCGGCAATGATCAATGGGCGTTTGGCTGCAAGCAGGGCGTCGGCGATGCGTTTGGCCAGCTCCAGGGCTTCAGCGTCCAGGCCGGCAACGGCAGGGGCGCTGGCGTCGATGGCGTGAGCCACGGCGAAACCGATACGGGCCAGGTCATCCGGCGCAGCGTGTACGCATTCTTCAGCCACGTCGTCGAGCTTGGTTTCAGCCAGGCTGGCAATAAACAGCGGGTTCAGCGCGTGCTGACCGATGTTTTTCACCGCAGCGTCGAGCCACGGCTGAACGCGCATGGCGTCGGCCATTTCTTCAGCTTTGCCCTTGACCGACTGACGCAGCGACAGCGCCATACGGGCGGCGGTCTGGGTCAGGTCTTCACCCAGTACGAAGATGGCGTCGTGATCTTCGATCTCGCGCATGTTCGGGACGGGCAGCGGGCTGTCTTTCAAGACTTGCAGCACCAGGCGGATGCGCTCCAGCTCACCGGCTTCGATACCCGAGTAGAAGTGCTCGGCACTGACCAGCTCGCGCAACGCGTAGTTGCTTTCGAGGCTGGCGCGCGGCGATCCGATACCGACGATGTTACGACCGCGCAACAGATCGGCGGCTTTATCCAGTGCAGCGTCAACGCTCAGTTTGCTGCCGTCGGCCAACAATGGCTGACGTGGGCGGTCGGTGCGGTTGACGTAGCCATAGCCAAAACGGCCACGGTCACACAGGAAGTACTGGTTAACCGAACCGTTGAAACGGTTTTCGATGCGACGCAGTTCACCGTAACGCTCGCCCGGGCTGATGTTGCAGCCGCTGGAACAACCGTGGCAGATGCTTGGTGCAAACTGCATGTCCCATTTGCGGTTGTAACGCTCGGAGTGAGTTTTGTCGGTGAACACACCGGTCGGGCAGACTTCTGTGAGGTTGCCCGAGAACTCGCTTTCGAGCACGCCGTCTTCAACGCGACCGAAGTACACGTTGTCGTGGGCGCCGAATACACCGAGGTCAGTGCCGCCCGCGTAGTCTTTATAGAAACGCACACAGCGATAGCAGGCGATGCAGCGGTTCATTTCGTGGGAAATGAACGGGCCGAGTTCCTGGTTCTGGTGAGTACGCTTGGTGAAGCGATAACGGCGCTCGTTGTGGCCGGTCATCACGGTCATGTCTTGCAGATGGCAGTGGCCGCCCTCTTCGCACACAGGACAGTCGTGCGGGTGGTTGGTCATCAGCCATTCAACAACGCTGGCGCGAAACACTTTCGCTTCTTCGTCGTCGATGGAAATCCAGCTACCGTCGGTGGCCGGAGTCATGCATGACATGACGATACGACCACGCTTGTCGTTCTCGTCGGTGTACTGCTTGACGGCGCATTGGCGGCAGGCGCCAACACTGCCCAGGGCAGGGTGCCAGCAGAAATACGGGATATCGAGGCCCAGCGACAGACATGCCTGTAACAGGTTGTCTGCCCCATCGACTTCGAGATCTTTGCCGTCTACGTGGATAGTGGCCATGGTTCAAAGGTCTTCGTTGGCCCGGTGTCAGCGGGCGTGGCTAATGGAATCTTGTTATGCGTTCGAAGCAACCCAGCCTTACGGCGTTATCGAACGATCAGAAGGGGGCACGGACCCCCTTCATTCAGAGCGTTACGCGCCGATAACAATCGGGCGTGCCAGAGGTGGAACACCGGGTTTTGCTTGCGCAATACCGGCTTCGAACTCTGGACGGAAGTACTTGATCGCGCTGCCCAACGGTTCCACGGCGCCCGGTGCGTGAGCACAGAACGTCTTGCCAGGGCCGAGGAAACCGACCAGACCCAGCAGGGTCTCGATATCGCCAGGCTGACCTTCGCCGTGTTCGATCGCCATCAGCAGCTTGACGCTCCACGGCAGACCATCACGGCAAGGGGTGCAGAAACCGCACGACTCACGGGCAAAGAACTGTTCCATGTTGCGCAGCAAGGAGACCATGTTGACGCTGTCGTCCACGGCCATGGCCAGGCCAGTACCCATACGGGTGCCAACCTTGGCGATGCCGCCGGCATACATTTGTGCGTCCAGGTGCTCGGGCAACAGGAAGCCGGTACCGGCGCCGCCTGGCTGCCAGCACTTGAGCTTGAAGCCGTCGCGCATGCCGCCGGCGTAGTCTTCGAACAGCTCGCGAGCGGTCACGCCGAATGGCAGTTCCCACAGGCCAGGGTTCTTCACTTTGCCGGAGAAGCCCATCAGCTTGGTGCCGTGGTCTTCGCTGCCTTCGCGGGCGAGGGATTTGTACCAGTCAACGCCGTTGCCGATGATGGCCGGTACGTTGCACAGGGTTTCCACGTTGTTCACGCAGGTCGGCTTGCCCCATACGCCCACAGCGGCCGGGAACGGCGGCTTGGAGCGCGGGTTGGCGCGACGGCCTTCGAGTGAGTTGATCAGTGCGGTTTCTTCACCGCAGATGTAACGCCCGGCGCCGGTGTGCACGAACAGTTCGAAGTCGAAACCCGAACCGAGGATATTCTTGCCCAGCAGGCCTGCTGCCTTGGCTTCTTCGACGGCACGGCGCAGATGCACCGCTGCAGTGGTGTATTCGCCACGCAGGAAGATATAGCCACGATAGGTTTTCAGTGCGCGGGCACTGATCAGCATGCCTTCGATCAGCAGATGGGGCAGTTGCTCCATCAGCATGCGGTCTTTCCAGGTGTTGGGTTCCATTTCATCGGCGTTACACAACAGGTAACGGATGTTCATGGATTCGTCTTTGGGCATCAGCCCCCACTTCACGCCCGTCGGGAAGCCGGCACCGCCGCGACCCTTGAGGCCTGCGTCTTTCACGGTCTGGACGATATCGTCCTGGGCCATGTCGGCGAAGGCCTTGCGCGCAGCGGCGTAGCCGTCCTTGGCCTGGTACTCGTCGAGCCACACGGGCTCGCCGTCGTCACGCAGGCGCCAGGTCAGCGGGTGGGTTTCTGCCGAACGCTTGATCAGGTTGGCAGGACCGAAAGAAGTCAGGCTCATGGGTAGGCCTCCAACAACGTGGCGACGCCAGCAGGCTGCACGTCACCGAATGTGTCGTCGTCGATCATCAACGCCGGCGCCTTGTCGCAGTTGCCCAGGCAGCACACCGGCAGCAGCGTAAAGCGGCCGTCCGGGGTAGTCTGACCGAGGCCGATGCCCAGCTTGTTCTGGATTTCGCCGACCACGGATTCGTGGCCACCGATGTAGCAGACCATGCTGTCGCACACGCGGATGATGTGGCGGCCGACCGGCTGACGGAAGATCTGGCTGTAGAACGTAGCCACGCCTTCAACGTCGCTGGCAGGGATGCCCAGCAGTTCGCCGATGGCGTAAATCGCGCCGTCCGGCACCCAGCCGCGTTCCTTCTGAACGATCTTCAGGGCTTCGATCGACGCCGCACGCGGGTCTTCGTAGTGATGCATCTCATGCTCGATGGCCGAGCGCTCGGTTTCGCTCAGGGCGAAACGGTCTGTCTGGATAAGCGTGCTGTTCATGCTTAGCGGTCCACGTCGGCCATAACGAAATCGATACTACCCAGGTACGCAATCAAGTCCGCGACCATTTCACCTTTGATCACCGAAGGGATCTGTTGCAGGTGCGGGAAGCTTGGGGTGCGAATCCGGGTGCGGTAGCTCATGGTGCCGCCATCGCTCGTCAGGTAATAACTGTTGATGCCCTTGGTCGCTTCGATCATCTGGAAGGATTCGTTGGCCGGCATCACCGGGCCCCACGAAACTTGCAGGAAGTGCGTGATCAAGGTCTCGATATGCTGCAGCGTGCGTTCTTTAGGCGGCGGCGTGGTCAGCGGGTGATCCGCCTTGTACGGGCCGGCCGGCATGTTGCGCATGCACTGCTCGATGATTTTCAGGCTCTGGCGCATTTCTTCGACGCGCACGATGCAACGATCGTAGGCATCGCCGTTGGCTGCCAGCGGGACTTCGAATTCGAAGTTCTCGTAGCCGGAATACGGGCGCGCCTTGCGGATATCGAAGTCACAACCGGTGGAGCGCAGGCCGGCACCGGTGACGCCCCATTCCAGGGCCTCTTTGGTGTTGTAGGCGGCAACGCCGATGGTACGACCACGCAGGATGCTGTTGTCCAGAGCGGCTTTCTGGTACTCGTCCAGACGCTTGGGCATCCAGTCGATGAACTCCTTGACCAGGCGATCCCAGCCGTTCGGCAGGTCGTGGGCAACGCCGCCGATGCGGTACCAGGCCGGGTGCAGACGGAAACCGGTGATGGCCTCGATCACCTTGTAAGCGCGCTGACGGTCGGTGAACGTGAAGAACACCGGGGTCATGGCGCCCACGTCCTGGATATAGGTACCCAGGAACAGCAGGTGGCTGGTGATACGGAAGAATTCGGCCATCATGATGCGGATGGTGTCGACCCGGTCCGGCACTTTGATACCGGCCAGCTTCTCGACCGAGAGCACGTACGGCAGGTTGTTCATCACGCCGCCGAGGTAGTCGATACGGTCGGTGTACGGGATGAAGCTGTGCCAGGACTGGCGTTCGGCCATTTTCTCGGCGCCACGGTGGTGGTAACCGACGTCAGGCACGCAGTCGACGATCTCTTCACCGTCCAGCTGCAGGATGATGCGGAAGGCACCGTGAGCCGAAGGGTGGTTCGGCCCCAGGTTAAGGAACATGTAGTCCTCGTTTTCACCGGAGCGTTTCATGCCCCAGTCTTCCGGGCGGAAGCGCGCGGCTTCCTCTTCCAGCTGCACCTTGGCCAGGGTCAGGCTGTACGGATCGAACTCGGTAGCACGGGCCGGGAAGTCCTTGCGCAGCGGGTGACCTTCCCAGGTCGGCGGCATCATGATGCGCGACAGGTGCGGGTGGCCTTTGAAATCGATGCCGAACATGTCCCAGACTTCACGCTCGTACCAGTTGGCGTTCGGCCAGATACCGGTCACGGTAGGGACACTCAGGTCTTTTTCAGACAGGGCCACCTTGATCATGACGTCGCTGTTACGTTCCAGCGACATCAGGTGGTAGAAGACGGTGAAGTCTGCACCCGATGGCAGGCCCTGACGCTTGGTACGCAGACGTTCGTCCACACCGTGCAGGTCATAGAGCATGACGTAGGGTTTTGGCAGGTTGCGCAGGAAGGTCAGTACTTCGACCAGTTTTGCGCGGCTAACCCAAAGCACCGGCATGCCGGTGCGCGTGGCCTGGGCGGTGAACGCCTCAGGGCCAAAACGGGTGTTGAGTTCGACAACCACATCTTGGTCGTCAGCCTTGTAAGGCGGGATGTACAGAGCGGAGCCTGCAGTCATGGTTTTTTATCGCTTTCGGTCAACGTAAAGAATGAAGCCAGTGATTCGTTCTATTGAGTAGAAACGGCGCTGGATCAGACTTCGTCGGGGCTGCGCAGGTTGGTTACCTGAATACGCTGTTCGCGGCGCTGTTCCTTTTGCGATGGCATCTCGGCGCGGTACACGCCTTGTTCGCCAACGACCCAGGAAAGTGGGCGACGCTCCTGGCCAATCGACTCTTGCAAGAGCATCAAGCCTTGCAGAAAAGCCTCAGGGCGGGGCGGGCAGCCGGGTACGTAAACGTCCACAGGCAAGAACTTGTCGACCCCTTGAACCACGGAGTAGATGTCGTACATGCCACCGGAGTTGGCGCACGAACCCATGGAAATGACCCATTTAGGTTCAAGCATTTGCTCGTAGAGACGCTGGATGATCGGCGCCATCTTGATAAAGCAGGTCCCGGCAATAACCATGAAATCCGCCTGACGCGGCGAAGCCCGGATAACCTCGGCGCCAAAGCGCGCGATGTCGTGGGGCGCCGTGAAGGCGGTGGTCATTTCCACATAGCAGCACGACAGGCCGAAGTTGTACGGCCACAGGGAATTTTTACGTCCCCAGTTGACCGTGCCGTTCAGCACGTCTTCGAGCTTGCCCATGAAAATGTTTTTGTGGACTTGATCTTCTAACGGATCGGCAACGGTTTCCCGTGTGCCGATCGGATATTGCTCGTTAGGAGCATCCGGGTCGATCCTGGTGAGTTCGTATTGCATCGCCAAAGCCTCATTGTTTCAGCTTGGCCTGCCGCTTACGACGAGCTTCCGGTGCCCAATCAAGAGCACCCACCCGAAATAGGTAGACAAGGCCTGCCAACAGAATTGCTATGAAAACGAGAGCTTCGACGAATCCGGTCCAGCCGCTTTCGCGAACAGACACAGACCAGGCAAAGAGAAAGAGGGCTTCGATATCGAAGATCACGAACAGCATCGCGACCAGATAGAATTTGGCTGAGAGCCGCAAGCGGGCGCCACCGGTAGGTAGCATGCCGGACTCGAACGGTTCATTTTTGCTGCGACCCCAGGCTTTTGACCCAAGGAGGCTGGAGACGCCAAGCATGAAGGCACAGAGGCCGACAACGCCGAGAAGGAAAATGGCAAAGCCCCAGTTGTGGGCTATGAGTCCTGTCGCTTCGGGCATGCTGGAAATCCTTAACAGAGAGCAAAGGTCTCTGAGCTAGAAAAGGTGATAAAGCAGTGACGTTATGTCGCAGTGCTATTGATTGCCGGGATTTTATGGCTAAACACCCAGCAAGTAAATTTTCTAAGATGAATTAATTCAGTCCTTTAGTTGTAGAACCTCCATCAATGTCTATGCAGGCCTTGAACTGTGGGCGTTACAGCGTTTTTCAGTGTTTGTTTTTCAGTGTTCATGTATTCAACAAAAGCAACTCGTAATGATAATTAATATCGCTTGAGTGGTTATTTGTTGTGTCGCTATGTCGCAGGCCTGTAGAACTTGGCTTATATAAGCGCTGTTAGCAAGTTTGGAACTTGGCTTTTTAACCCGGTCTGGCGATCGAAGCATGGATCTGGGTCAGTGTTTTGTCGGATGGGCAGGGCAGCGGGATGTCTTTCTGTGGGAGCGGGCTTGCTCGCGATGCTGATAACTCGGTCCTCCAGGCAGGCGCGGTGATGCCATCGCGAGCAAGCCCGCTCCCACAGGGGAGGGGTGAACAAGTCGCCGGGCAAAAAAACGCCCCGAACCAGTCGGGGCGTCATGGGCATGGCATTGCGTTTGTTCTTTACAGGCTGGGCAATGGCCGTGGTTCCATTATCAGTGGAACTGTTCTTCTTCTGTAGAGCCGGTCAGGGCGGTAACCGAAGACGAACCACCCTGGATCACGGTGGTCATGTCGTCGAAGTAGCCAGTGCCCACTTCCTGCTGGTGCGCCACAAAGGTGTAGCCTTTGGCTGCGTCAGCAAATTCCTGCTCTTGCAGTTTCACGTAGGCGGTCATGTCGTTGCGGGCGTAGTCGTGCGCCAGGTTGAACATGCTGTGCCACATGTTGTGGATACCCGCCAGGGTGATGAACTGGTGTTTGTAGCCCATTGCCGACAGCTCGCGCTGGAATTTGGCGATGGTCGCGTCGTCCAGGTTTTTCTTCCAGTTGAAGGAAGGCGAGCAGTTGTACGACAGCAACTGGTCCGGGTATTCCTTTTTGATTGCTTCGGCAAAGCGGCGCGCTTCTTCCAGGTCCGGCTTGGCGGTTTCGCACCAGATCAGGTCGGCATACGGCGCGTAAGCCAGGCCACGGGCAATGGCTTGATCAAGGCCGGCACGTACTTTATAGAAGCCTTCCTTGGTGCGCTCGCCAGTCACGAATGGCTGGTCGTACGGGTCGCAATCGGAAGTCAGCAGGTCAGCCGCGTTGGCGTCGGTACGAGCCAGAATGATGGTCGGCGTACCGGCAACGTCAGCTGCCAGACGTGCTGCTGTCAGTTTTTGCACAGCTTCCTGGGTCGGAACCAGTACCTTGCCGCCCATGTGACCGCATTTTTTCACCGAGGCCAGCTGGTCTTCGAAGTGAACGCCTGCAGCGCCCGCTTCGATCATGCTTTTCATCAGCTCGTAAGCGTTGAGTACGCCGCCGAAACCGGCTTCAGCGTCAGCCACGATCGGTGCGAAGTAGTCGATATAACCCTGGTCGCCCGGGTTTTTACCGGCTTTCCACTGAATCTGGTCGGCACGACGGAATGAGTTGTTGATGCGCTTGACCACGGTTGGAACGGAGTCCACCGGGTACAGCGACTGATCCGGGTACATGGATTCGGCAGAGTTGTTGTCTGCCGCCACTTGCCAACCCGACAGGTAGATAGCCTGGATACCGGCTTTAACCTGTTGTACCGCTTGGCCCCCGGTCAGGGCGCCCATGCAGTTGACGAAGTCTTTCTCAGGACGGAAGGACGGGTGTGCGCCCTGTGTCACCAGTTTCCACAGCTTGTCGGCACCCATTTTTGCAAAGGTGTGCTCGGGTTGAACCGAGCCGCGCAGGCGGACCACGTCAGCAGCGGAGTAATCGCGAGTCACGCCTTTCCAGCGTGGGTTTTCGGCCCAGTCTTTCTCAAGGGCTGCAATTTGCTGTTCGCGTGTCAGTGCCATGGTGATAAACCTCGTCGCATAGGTCTGGGTTGAAAAATGGTTGCTCCACCAGGCACACAACACTGTTGTTTGTATAAGTGCGTGAATGGCGGCTCGCTACGGGCAGTACAGGCCCCAGGGCCTTTGCGGGGCCTCTGATCAGCGGGAGCGGGGCCATCATGCCTTTGCATTTTTGAGGCGTCAAATGTTTTGTAGTGCTTTTTTTATAACACTACATAATTTGCGAAAAACGACTCTTCGGTCAGTTTTGGCCCTTTTGGTCGAGTACATCGACTTTGACCCGAATGGTCATGTCATCCCGGCTTTGCGTAGAGTAGCTGCGGGTTTGCGGCGGATTGTCAGTCTGGTTAAGAGCGTTGTTGCCCGCCACGGTTATCCATTGCCCCAGAGGGCCGCTGACTTGTGTGTCGGTACTTTGCGTGTTCACTACATCGGGTTGCTCCTGGCTCATGCGATCGCGAGTCGTACTGATCGCCAGGTGTACCGTTTCACCTGTGACGCTGGCGGTCACGTAAAAACCCCGGGTGACGTTGCGGTAGTCGGTCTGGGTAAGCAAGCGGCCGTAGGCGTCGGTCTGGGTGCTGGTCAGCGGTACGCTCTGGCCGATCTGGATAAATGCCGGGGTGCCTTCGCTGGTCTGGATTTGCTGGGTGCCGCCGTCGCGGCTGGCGGTGCTGATCACCCGGGTGTCCGGATCATTAGTGGCCAGGTTGTTGTCACTGGTATCGACCGTGATCAGCAGGCGCCGGGCGGGTGTGTCGAGTTGCGCCAGCAGGTCTTCGAGGTTCTGGATTTTCGAGGCGCCTGCCTCGACGATCAGTTGGTTGCCATAGGCGCTGACTTTGCCGTTTTTGCCGATAAAGTTCTGCGCGATGGGCAGCAAATCGGCGCTGGTGCGGTTTTGCAGGGTGATGACGCGGGTGTCGGCGATCGCGCTGAAGCTAGCGATCAGCAGCAGGCCAGCGATGAAGGGGCGTAGGGACATGTCCATTATCTCCGCAATGCTTGAAAGGGCTGGGTCTGAGTGTGCCAGATAGCAAAACGCCCTGCGATCCGGGGATGGCAGGGCGTTTTGCAAAACTGCTGTGGGAGCAAGCCTGCTCGCGAAGTTCTCAAGAGTGCCGCGCTAGCAGCCTTCGCGAGCAGGCTCGCTCCCACAGAGATGGGCGTGGCTGTTAGCTCACCCGCACCATATCAACGTGGGGAATCCCTGCTTCGAGGAATTCATCGCTGACGATCTTGAAGCCAAGGCGCTCGTAGAAGGGTGTGGCATGCACTTGGGCACTGAGCATTTGTTGCTTGAGGCCACGTTTTTCGGCTTCAAGAATCGTGGCCTGCATCAGTGCGTCGCCAACCTTCAGGCCGCGCCAGTCCTTGAGAACCGATACGCGGCCGATATGGCCGTCCGGCAGGAGCCGGGCGGTACCAATCGGGAAGTCGCCTTCATAGGCCAGAAAATGCACGGCATCGGCATCGTCTGCATCCCACTCCAGTTCTGGAGGTACAGATTGTTCGGCAATAAATACCGCCTCACGAATGCGTCGAAGTTCGGCGTTGTCCTTTTGCCAGTCGGCGACACGTACGTGAATGCTATTCATCAGCGAACCCCAGGCTTCCTTGTTTAACCAGCTCGCAGAGCAGGTTGCGTCCATCTTCATCGGCCAGCCATGTGCCGAGGTTGTCACTGTGCAGCGCGTCGGCGGCACAGATCATTTTCAGCAGTTCGCGCAGCTTGCCCGGCAGCAGGCGGCTTTGGCCGCTGGCGAACAACAACAGGTCGTCATCGACCTCGGACCATGCCAGGCGTGCGCTCGGGTTGCGGATCAGGATTGCGCCCTGTTCCAGGCTACCCAGCAGGTCTTCTTCTTCGAGTTCAGGGCCGACCACGAGTTCCGGATAACGTGGCTCGGTCATGAACTGGCCGAACCAGGTCAGCAACATGCGCTCGTCGCTCATGTGCTCGGTCAGCAGGCTCTTGAGGCGATCAAGGGCGTCGTGCTGGATCTGGTGCGGGTCGCTGACCGGTTGCGCGTCAGCGTCGGTGTAGCGATCTTCGTCCGGCAGGTACTGGCTGAGGAAGTCGGTGAAGTGGGTCAGTACTTCAGCGGCGCTCGGTGCACGGAAGCCCACCGAGTAGGTCAGGCAGTCGTCTACGGCTACGCCACAGTGGGCCAGGCGCGGTGGCAGGTAGAGCATGTCGCCGGGCTCAAGGGTCCACTCGTCGGTGGCCTGGAAATCAGCGAGGATACGCAGGTCCGCGTGCTCCAGCAGCTTGCTGTCGGAGTCGCACATCTGGCCGATCTGCCAGTGACGCTTGCCATGACCCTGCAGCAGGAACACGTCGTAGTTGTCGAAGTGCGGACCAACACTGCCACCTGGGGCGGCGTAGCTGATCATCACGTCGTCGATACGCCAGCTCGGCAGGAAGCGGAAGTTTTCCAGCAGTTCATTGACTTCAGGCACGAACTGATCAACGGCCTGCACCAGCAGAGTCCACTCGCGCTCTGGCAGTTTGCCGAATTCGTCTTCGGCGAACGGACCGCGGCGCAGTTCCCATGGGCGCTCGCCGTGTTCGATGATCAGGCGCGATTCGACTTCTTCTTCAAGGGCCAGACCGGCCAGTTCGTCGGCGTCGATCGGGCTTTCGAAGTCAGGAATTGCCTGGCGCACCAGCAGCGGTTTTTTCTGCCAGTAGTCGCGCATGAACTCGCGCGCAGTGATGCCGCCCAGAAGTTGAAGAGGAATGTCAGGATTCATGTGTAACCTATTGAAAAATTGCACTTTGTAATCGGGAATAAAAACGCCCGGCACGGCCGGGCGTTAATAGGTCGTTGCAGCGATCAGATGCGCTTGGCTTGCTCGACGGCGTTGCCAATGTAGTTGGCCGGAGTCAGCAGCTTCAGCTCGGCTTTGGCCGCTTCCGGCATTTCAAGGCCGTCGATGAAAGTTTGCAGTGCTTCAGGGCTGATGCCCTTGCCGCGGGTCAGCTCTTTGAGCTTTTCGTACGGGTTTTCGATGTTGTAACGACGCATCACGGTCTGGATCGGCTCGGCCAGGACTTCCCAGCAGGCGTCCAGGTCAGCAGCGATTTTCTGTGCATTCAGTTCAAGCTTGCTGATGCCCTTGAGGATGGCTTCGTACGCGATCACGCTGTGAGCAAAGCCCACGCCGAGGTTGCGCAGTACGGTGGAGTCGGTCAGGTCGCGCTGCCAGCGGGAGATTGGCAATTTGCTGGCCAGATGCTGGAACAGGGCGTTGGCGATACCCAGGTTGCCTTCGGAGTTTTCGAAGTCGATCGGGTTGACCTTGTGCGGCATGGTCGAAGAACCGATTTCGCCGGCAATGGTGCGCTGCTTGAAGTAGCCCAGGGAGATGTAGCCCCAGATATCGCGATCGAAGTCGATCAGGATGGTGTTGAAGCGGGCGATGGCGTCGAACAGCTCGGCAATGTAGTCGTGCGGCTCGATCTGGGTGGTGTACGGGTTGAAACCCAGGCCCAGCTCGTCTTCGATAAAGGCGCGGGCGTTTTCTTCCCAGTCGATCTGCGGGTAGGCCGACAGGTGGGCGTTGTAGTTGCCCACGGCGCCGTTGATCTTGCCCAGCAACGGTACAGCAGCGACTTGAGCGATTTGACGCTCCAGACGGTAGACCACGTTGGCCAGCTCTTTGCCCAGGGTGGTCGGCGAAGCCGGTTGACCGTGGGTGCGGGACAGCATGGGTACGTCGGCGAACTTGATCGCCAGTTCGCGGATGGCTTCTGCGGTTTGACGCATCAGCGGCAGCATCACGTCATCACGACCTTCACGCAGCATCAGGGCGTGGGACAGGTTGTTGATGTCCTCGCTGGTGCAGGCAAAGTGGATGAACTCACTGACGTTGGCCAGTTCAGGCAGCTTGGCGGCCTGTTCTTTGAGCAGGTACTCAATGGCCTTCACGTCGTGGTTGGTGGTGCGCTCGATCTCTTTGACGCGTTCGGCGTGCTCAAGAGAGAAGTTCTCGGCCAGTTCATTCAGAACGGCGTTGGCTTCGGCAGAGAAGGCCGGGACTTCAGGGATGGCAGCGTGGGCGGCCAGGCGCTGGAGCCAGCGAACTTCAACCAGAACGCGAGCACGGATCAAGCCGTATTCGCTGAAAATTGGGCGCAGGGCCTGGGTTTTGCCGGCGTAGCGGCCGTCAACAGGGGAAACCGCAGTGAGCGAAGAGAGCTTCATGGGGTGTTCTCGGACAGTCGGGCAACGAAATGGGGCGCGTATCATACATGAAAAAACGGCCGGTCCGTTGCCAAGTGACCGGCGTCATACGCGTATCGATTTTAAATTCTGTGCCTGCCGGCGTGTTTCAGTTGCCGCGCAGCATCGGGTAAAGCTCTTTGAGCAGCTTGCGTCGGCTGATGACCAGCTGCCAGCGGTGGCCGCCCAATTGGCGCCACAGCCTTGCGCAGCGGATACCGGCCAGCAGCAGGGCGCGAATTTTTGCCGCGTTGTTCGGTTGTTGCAGGTTGCGCATGTCGCCGTGCACCTGGATACGCTGGCGCAGGGTGCTCAGGGTGTCCTGGTACAACGCGCCACAGGCGGCCACCACGTTTTCATGGGCCGGGCCGAAATGCTCGACCTGGGACTGGATCTGCGGCAGGCGCTTGCCGATCAGCTCCAGCATGTCGTCCCGCTTGGCCAGTTGGCGCTCAAGGCCGAGCATCGACAGTGCGTAACGCAGGGGCTCGCGCTGCAGGGTGTTGGGATCGCGCTCAAGAGCACCGATCAGGGCACGATAGCCTTCGCGCAGGTTGATGTCGTCGCCGCCAAAGACTTCCAGGGTGTCCTTGGGGTCACGCACCAGCAGGCTGCCGAGCATGCAGCTCAGGTCGGCTTCGCTGACCTGGCCGGTCTTGGCAATTTTATCCACCAGCACCGCGGCCAGAAATACGCCGCCGAGGGCTACCAGTTGCTCCTGAGTGGCGTTCATGGGCGTTTGCCCTTGCTCGACCAGGGCTCGGCCACTTCGATCACGCCTCCGCCCAGGCAGACTTCGCCGTCGTAGAACACCACGGACTGGCCGGGGGTGACCGCGCGTTGCGGGTCGTCGAAGGTGGCGCGGTAGCCGTTGGCGGTTTTTTCCAGGGTGCAGGGCTGATCGCTCTGACGATAGCGAACCTTGGCCGTCAGGCGCAGCGGGGTGCTCAGGTCGATCGGATTGACCCAGTAGATCTCGGAGGCGAGCAGGGCGCCGGAGAACAGCCACGGGTGGTCGTTGCCCTGGCCGACGATCAGCTCGTTGTGCTCCAGATCCTTGACCAGCACGTACCACGGCTCGTCGCTGGCGTCCTTGAGGCCGCCAATGCCCAGGCCCTGGCGCTGACCGATGGTGTGGTACATCAGGCCATGATGGCGGCCGATCACTTCACCTTCTGTGGTCTTGATCTCGCCCGGCTGTGCCGGCAGGTATTGCTTGAGGAAGTCGCTGAAGCGGCGTTCGCCGATAAAGCAGATCCCGGTGGAGTCTTTTTTCTTCGCGGTGGCCAGATCGTGTTTTTCCGCAATGCGGCGCACTTCCGGTTTTTCCAGCTCGCCTACCGGGAACAGGGTGCGGGCGATCTGTTCGCCGCCGACGGCGTGCAGGAAGTAGCTCTGGTCTTTGTTCGGGTCCAGGCCCTTGAGCAGCTCGGTACGGCCGTCAATGTCGCGACGGCGCACATAGTGGCCGGTAGCAATCAGGTCGGCGCCCAGCATCAGGGCGTAGTCCAGGAAAGCCTTGAACTTGATTTCGCGGTTGCACAGGATGTCCGGGTTCGGCGTGCGACCGGCCTTGTATTCGGCCAGGAAGTGCTCGAACACGTTGTCCCAGTACTCGGCGGCAAAGTTGGCGGTGTGCAGCTTGATGCCGATTTTGTCGCACACGGCCTGGGCGTCTGCCAGATCATCCATGGCGGTGCAGTAATCCGTTCCGTCGTCTTCCTCCCAGTTCTTCATGAACAGGCCTTCCACCTGGTAGCCCTGCTCCATAAGCAGAACGGCGGAAACGGAAGAGTCGACACCGCCGGACATGCCGACGATGACGCGCTGTTTTTCGGGGGCGACTAGGGCTGGATCACGCATAAGGATTCAATGAGTGTCTTGAAAAAGGACGCGATTCTAGCAGGCCCGAGCGCTCAAGGCTAAACCGAAGGGCGGATTAACGTCAGGTCGAACAGTTTGCCGCCCAGATAATCATCGATGCACTGCAGGGTCAGCTCGCTGCGCCAGCGTTCGCGCTGTGCAAGCAGTTCGTCGCGAGTCAGCCACAGCGGGCCAATGATGCCGGTGTCCAGCTGGTAGTCGGGGTGGTGCTTGAGCGCCTTGCCGGCAAAGCAGATGCGCTGGTAGGTCACGCCGTTGCTGGGAGCGGTGTAGAGGTAAATGCCGATCACACCGGTCAGTTCGACGTCATAGCCGGTTTCTTCGAGGGTTTCGCGGATGGCGGCCTCGATCAGGCTTTCGTCGGGGTCCAGATGACCGGCCGGTTGATTGAGCACGGCGCGGTCGCGCTTGAGTTCTTCGACCATCAGGAAGCGGCCATTGTCTTCGACGACAGTGGCGACGGTGATGTGGGGTTTCCATTCCATGGGGTGGGTCTCGGTTTATAGGTGGATGCATATCCCCTGTGGGAGCGGGCTTGCTCGCGATGCAGGCGCTTCGGTCTGTGCTTTTTACGCGGTGATGCTATCGCGGGCAAGCCCGCTCCCACCGGGTTTGTGTAGGCCGTAAAAACACAAACCCCGGCGTCGTGGGCCGGGGTCTGTGGTGTTGCCTGTTGCCCTTACACCGAAGCGATGATCGCGTTCAGTGTGGCGCTAGGGCGCATTACTTTGCTTACCTTGTCGGCATCGGCGTGGTAGTAACCACCGATATCGACCGGCTTGCCCTGCACGGCGTTGAGTTCGGCAACGATTTTTGCCTCGTTCTCGGCCATGGCTTTTGCTACTGGAGCAAATTGGGCTTGCAGCTCTTTGTCTTCAGTCTGGGCAGCCAGGGCTTGTGCCCAGTACAGCGCCAGGTAGAAGTGGCTACCGCGGTTGTCGATGTTGCCGACTTTGCGCGATGGCGATTTGTTGTTGTCGAGGAACTGACCGGTAGCCTGGTCCAGGGTCTTGGCCAACACCAACGCTTTCGGGTTGTTGTAGGTTGTGCCCAGGTGCTCCAGGGAAGCCGCCAGTGCCAGGAACTCACCCAGCGAGTCCCAGCGCAGGAAGTTTTCTTCCAGCAACTGTTGAACGTGCTTCGGGGCCGAGCCGCCGGCGCCGGTTTCGAACAGGCCGCCGCCATTCATCAGCGGTACGATCGACAGCATTTTGGCGCTGGTGCCCAGTTCCATGATCGGGAACAGGTCGGTCAGGTAGTCACGCAGCACGTTGCCGGTTACCGAGATGGTATCCAGGCCAGCGCGGGTGCGCTCCAGGGTGAACTTCATGGCCTCTACCGGCGCCATGATGCGAATGTCCAGGCCGCTGGTGTCGTGATCTTTCAGGTAGGTTTCAACCTTTTTGATCATTTCGGCGTCGTGGCTACGCTTTGGATCGAGCCAGAACACGGCCGGAGTGTTGCTGGCGCGGGCACGGTTGACGGCCAGCTTGACCCAGTCGCGGATCGGCGCGTCTTTGGCCTGGCACATGCGCCAGATATCGCCTTCCTCGACGTTCTGTTCCATCAGCACGTTGCCGTTGCTGTCAGTTACCCGCACAACGCCCGGGGTCTTGATCTGGAAAGTCTTGTCGTGGGAACCGTACTCTTCGGCTTTTTGCGCCATCAGGCCAACGTTTGGCACGCTGCCCATGGTGGTCGGATCGAAGGCGCCGTGTTTCTTGCAGTCTTCGATGGTGGCCTGGTAGATGGTGGCGTAGCAGCGATCCGGGATCACGGCCTTGGTGTCTTGCAGCTGGCCTTCGGTGTTCCACATCTTGCCGGAATCACGAATCATGGCCGGCATCGAGGCGTCGACGATTACGTCGCTCGGCACGTGCAGGTTGGTGATGCCTTTGTCGGAGTTGACCATGGCCAGCGCAGGGCGGTTGGCGTACACGGCTTCGATGTCGGCTTCGATTTCAGCCTGCTTCTCGGCTGGCAGCGCCTTGATGCGGGCGTACAGGTCGCCGATACCGTTGTTCAGGTTGAAACCGATTTCTTTGAGGACGTCAGCGTGTTTTTCCAGCGCATCCTTGTAGAACTCGGCCACGATCTGACCAAACATGATCGGGTCGGAAACCTTCATCATGGTGGCTTTCAGGTGAACCGAGAACAGTACGCCCTGCTTTTTGGCGTCTTCGATTTCGGCCGCTACGAACTCGCGCAGGGCTTTTTTGCTCATGACCGAGCAATCGATGATCTCACCAGCCTGGACGGCGGTTTTTTCTTTCAGTACGGTGGTGGTGCCGTCTTGAGCGATCAGTTCGATTTTAACGCTGCCCGGTGCTTCGATCAGGGCGGCTTTTTCGCTGCCGTAGAAGTCGCCTTCGCTCATGTGAGCAACGTGGGACTTGGAGTCTGCAGCCCAGGCGCCCATTTTGTGCGGGTGCTTGCGCGCGTAGTTCTTGACCGACAGCGGTGCGCGGCGGTCGGAGTTGCCTTCGCGCAGTACCGGGTTTACGGCACTGCCCATCACTTTGCTGTAACGCGCCTTGATTTCTTTTTCAGCGTCAGTGGTGACGGTTTCCGGGTAGTCCGGGATGTTGAAGCCCTGCGCTTGCAGTTCTTTGATCGCGGCCTGCAACTGCGGGACCGAGGCGCTGATATTGGGCAGCTTGATGATGTTGGCTTCAGGGGTAACGGCCAGGGCGCCCAGTTCGGCGAGGTGGTCTGCTACAGCCTTGTCACCCAATTGCTCGGGGAAGCTTGAGAGGATGCGGCCAGCCAGAGAGATGTCGCGCGTTTCAACGGCGATATCGGCGCTGGCGGTAAACGCCTCGATGATAGGCAGCAGTGAATAGGTGGCGAGCGCCGGAGCTTCGTCGGTGAAGGTATAGATGATCTTCGAACGGTTGGGCATTTCGGATTAACTCTCTTCTTTGCTGAGCGTGCTCAGATACTCGAGATGCGCAGGGTAGGCGCTTTCGTTCACAGTGAACAATGAGCCGAAAGTCGAGGTTCTTCGCGGTGATGTGAATGCATCAGTAGAGCGTCAAGCGGTCGGGCCGGGGTAACGGCCCAGCCTTTCTAGGCCTGAAAGACTCATTCCAGCATGTGTTTGCAGGTGACTCCATGGTCACCGGCGCAGTATACATAGGTCACCAAGGTTGCTGCGAGGGGGGCGGCCTAACACGAATCATCCATTGGTCTAAGTCCCTGCGGCAAAATGCCCTGATTTTTCGCGGTTTGCCCCGTGATTACGGGGTTTTTCGGCAACCTCAATTTTTCCTCGTGATGGCGCGGGCATAAAAAAACCGGCCGATTCGCATGATCGAATCGGCCGGTTTCTTGGGCAGCGGGTCAGACCGGGAGGCTGGTCACCTCTTGCGCGGTCGCTGAAGCGCTGGCTGGAACTTGAGCGTTGGTGATTGCAACAGCATGCAGGCCCTTGGGGCCCTGGATTATTTCGAAGCTCACGGGTTGGCCTGCCTTGAGCGTCTTGTAACCGTCCATCTGGATTGCCGAAAAATGCGCAAAAAAGTCGATCGGGTTTCCGTGTTCATCGATGCCTTCCTTGGCCTGCGTATTAATGAAGCCGAAGCCTTTGGCGTTGTTGAACCACTTGACCTTGCCTTGCATACTCATATCCCTCTGCTGCAAACAACTCCATCACTGGAGTATCATCCAGTCAACTCGCACAGAAACCAGTAAAAGTGGTTGACTGCGCGGACCATTTTTCCCCACTGTGGGTACTATATGGTTGTAACACCGTTTTACCGATAGTCAAGGTCACGCGGCGGCGGTGTTGAAATTTGACACCTTTGCCTCCATCACTGTAGTTGCACAACCAACGACGAACCTTTCTTTCCATGCATGCAATCAGCCAGACTCGACTAACATTTAATCAGGATCACCCCGATTTTGATGACGAAGACTCCGCTGGCTTGGCTGTGCAAGAGGCTAAGCCTGCGCTTCAGGCGCCGCCGATGTACAAGGTGGTTTTGTTTAATGATGACTACACGCCAATGGATTTCGTTGTAGAGATCCTTGAGGTGTTTTTTAACTTGAATCGCGAATTGGCGACCAAGGTCATGCTGGCCGTCCATACAGAAGGACGGGCTGTGTGCGGCATCTATACCCGCGACATTGCCGAGACCAAGGCAGCGCAGGTAAATCAGTACGCACGTGAAAGCCAGCATCCGCTACTCTGTGAAATCGAGAAGGACGGTTAACGCCGACCACTTGGGTATGAGGTGAAGCCATGTTAAATCGCGAGCTCGAAGTCACCCTCAATCTTGCCTTCAAGGAAGCCCGCTCCAAACGTCATGAATTCATGACGGTTGAGCACCTCCTTTTAGCGCTTCTGGATAATGAGGCGGCCGCAACCGTTCTACGCGCCTGTGGCGCAAACCTCGAAAAACTCAAGCATGACCTGCAAGAGTTTATTGATTCCACAACCCCCCTGATCCCCGTCCATGACGAAGACCGCGAAACGCAGCCAACCCTGGGTTTTCAGCGGGTCTTGCAGCGTGCCGTGTTCCACGTGCAGAGCTCTGGCAAGCGTGAAGTCACCGGCGCCAATGTGCTGGTAGCCATCTTCAGCGAACAGGAAAGCCAGGCCGTATTCCTGCTCAAGCAACAGAGCGTGGCGCGCATCGATGTGGTCAACTTTATTGCCCACGGCATCTCCAAGGTGCCCGGGCATGGCGAGCACAGCGACAGCGATCATGAGATGCAGGATGAAGAGGGCGGCGAATCGTCGTCTTCCAGCAATCCTCTGGACGCTTATGCCAGTAACCTGAATGAACTGGCCCGCCAGGGCCGGATCGATCCGCTGGTGGGTCGGGAAATGGAAGTTGAGCGTGTCGCCCAGATCCTGGCGCGTCGGCGCAAAAACAACCCGTTGCTGGTGGGTGAGGCAGGCGTGGGTAAAACCGCGATTGCCGAGGGTCTGGCCAAGCGCATCGTCGATAACCAGGTGCCTGACCTGCTGGCTAACAGCATCGTCTACTCCCTGGATCTCGGCGCCTTGCTGGCAGGTACCAAGTACCGTGGCGATTTCGAGAAGCGCTTCAAGGCGCTGCTGGGCGAGCTGAAGAAACGCCCGCAAGCGATCCTGTTTATCGACGAAATCCATACGATCATCGGTGCCGGTGCGGCTTCGGGCGGGGTGATGGATGCGTCCAACCTGCTCAAGCCGCTGCTGTCTTCGGGTGACATTCGCTGCATCGGTTCCACCACGTTCCAGGAATTTCGCGGGATCTTCGAAAAAGACCGCGCCCTGGCGCGCCGTTTCCAGAAAGTCGACGTATCCGAACCTTCGGTTGAAGATACCATCAGCATTCTGCGCGGGCTTAAAGGTCGTTTCGAGCAGCACCATGGCATCGAGTACAGCGATGAAGCCCTGCGCGCAGCGGCGGAGCTGGCCTCGCGCTATATCAATGACCGGCACATGCCCGACAAGGCCATTGATGTGATCGACGAGGCGGGTGCCTTCCAGCGTCTGCAACCGGTTGAAAGCCGGGTTAAACGCATTGAAGTCGCGCAGGTTGAAGATATCGTGGCGAAAATCGCCCGTATTCCGCCTAAACACGTCTCGGTCTCGGACAAGGAGCTGTTGCGCAACCTCGAGCGCGACCTGCGCCTGACCGTGTTCGGCCAGGATGCGGCAATCGATTCGTTGTCCACGGCAATCAAGTTGTCCCGTGCGGGGCTCAAGTCGCCGGACAAACCGGTCGGTTCGTTCCTGTTCGCAGGGCCCACCGGTGTCGGTAAAACCGAGGCAGCACGCCAGTTGGCCAAAGCTTTGGGTATCGAGCTGATTCGCTTCGACATGTCCGAGTACATGGAGCGCCACACCGTATCGCGTCTGATCGGTGCGCCTCCGGGCTATGTCGGTTTCGATCAGGGCGGTTTGCTGACCGAGGCCATCACCAAGCAACCTCACTGCGTACTGCTGCTCGATGAAATCGAGAAGGCGCACCCTGAAGTCTTCAACCTGCTGCTGCAGGTCATGGACCACGGCACGCTGACCGACAACAACGGGCGCAAGGCGGACTTCCGCAACGTGATCGTCATCATGACCACCAACGCGGGTGCCGAAACCGCCTCTCGGGCTTCGATGGGCTTTGCCCATCAGGATCATGCTTCCGATGCCATGGAAGCGATCAAGAAGAGCTTCACCCCCGAGTTCCGTAACCGTCTGGACACCATTATCCAGTTTGGTCGCCTCAGCCATGAGGTTATCAAGCATGTGGTGGACAAGTTCCTTACCGAACTGCAGGCGCAGCTGGAAGACAAGCACGTGCAGCTCGAGGTGTCGGATGCGGCGCGTGGCTGGCTTGCAGCGGGTGGTTATGACGCGCTGATGGGGGCACGGCCGATGGCCCGTTTGATCCAGGACAAGATCAAGCGTCCGTTGGCTGAGGAGATTCTCTTTGGTGAACTGGCCGATCATGGCGGTGTGGTACACATCGACCTGGAAAACGGCGAGTTGACCTTCGAGTTTGAAACCGCAGTCGAAATGGCTTGATGTAACACCGTAGTCATAAAAGGCGCCTTCGGGCCAGTGACGATCAGTTGGGCGGGATGCAAAATCCCTGTGGGAGCGGGCTTGCTCGCGATTGGAACAGCGCGGTTTGATAGTTGAACCGCGTCTGGATCGCGGGCAAGCCCGCTCCCGCAATGCCCATGACTGGTTTGCATGGGTGCTTGGGCGCCTTTTTGCTGTCTGCGATCAAGCGGCCTGGGCCGACGCGGTATTGCGCTCCAGTACCGTATAGCCGAGTGCGGCAATATGATGATGGACGCGTCGGTAGTCGCGCAGCACCCGCTGGAAGATATCCCCGGATTCGGCCCAGGCCGTCTTGTCGTTCTGCAGCTTGCGAAAGTGCTCGCGGCTGGCGCTGGCTTCCAGCTTGCGCACGGTCTCCTTGTGGCCGATCAGTGCCTTGGCAGCGCTCACGTCCTCACGCAAAAACGCGGTAATGGCCAGGTTCAGGCTGTCCAGCAGGGCCAGGTGCATGGCCTGGATCTGGATCAGTTCGAATGAGGAAAAGCGTTCGCCACGGCGTGTGCGGCGAACAGCCAGTTGCGCGAGGTTGCCGAGGATGTCGCCGGCGTGCTCAAGGTTGATCACGAACATCAGCACTTCCTGGGCGCGATCGGCATCGTCATCGCTCAGGCCATCCTGGCCAATGTCTGCAAGATAGGCGCGGATCGCGGCACTTAGCAGGTCGATGGAGTGATCCAGTTGGCGCACCTTGTCCGCTGTGTCCGGATCGGGTTTCTCGAACAGCTGCAACACCTGGTTGAGCATCAGTGAGGTCATGTCCGCCAGGCGCAGGGCTTCGCGTACGGCATTGGACAGACCGATATTGGCCACTTCAAGCCCGGCCTCGTCCAGGTATTGCGGCATGCCGGGGTCTGCTGGTGGCTCCTGCTGGGGAAACAGGTAAGTCAGCAGGCGTGCGCAAGGTTCGGTCAGGCCGATAAACACCACGGCCAGCAGCAGATTGAACGCGGTATGCAGGTAAACCACCCAATGTGCCAGGCCGATATCGCTGCGAGCCAGCAAGTTGGCTATCAGCGGCAGGCAGGGCAGCAGCGCCAGGGAGCCCAGCAGGCGCGCCAGCAAGTTGCCCATAGGCAGGCGTCGCGCCACTGGCGAACTGGCGCTCATCACGGAGGGCAAGGCGCCGCCGATATTGGCGCCGAGCATCAAGGCGATGGCGGTGGCGGGCGTCATCAGGCCAGCACCTGCCAGCGAGGCGATCAACAGCACCACCGCGACGCTGGAGTGGCAGATCCAGGTCAGCAGCACGGCAGCGACCACCGCGATGATCACATCGCCTTCCAGGCTTTGCATGATGGCGCGAAACACCGAGGTGGCTTCCATATGGCCCAGAGTGGCGCTGAGCAAGCCCAGGGCCAGCAGCATCAGGCCCAGGCCTATCAGTGCGCAGCCGACGCTTTCAAACCGCGAATCATCGCGCAGGCGAAAGACGATATAACCTGTCAGCAAAGTCACCGGCATTGCCAGCGAGGTATCAAAACTCAGCAGTTGTACCACCAGGGTCGAGCCGATATTGGCCCCCAGCATCACGGCCAGGGCGGGCGCCAGGCCCAGGGTGCCGGCTGCGGTAAAGGACGTGGCCATGAGGCTGACCGCCGTACTGCTTTGCAGTACGCCGGTAATGCCTATGCCGCTGATCAGTGCCATCCAGCGGTTATTCAGATTGCGCCCCATCCAGTTGCGCAGCTGGGTGCCAAACCCGCGCAGCAGGGCCGTGGAAATCATATGGGTGCCCCACAGCAAAAGTGCGATGGCGCCCGCGAGGTTGAGTAACAGAGTGGTTCCCGACATGAGGAATCTCCACAGAACACGCATTCATTTTTTGCGCGCGGGCTGGCGCGGTGTGGCGCCGGCCTGCGTTGTTTCAACTCAGTACCACTGCTTGAAACGGCGGATGTAGATCGTTTTCATCAGTTGCGCGACACAGCAATAGCTGAACAGGGTGGCCACCAGCCAAGGGAAATACGACAACGGCAGTGGTTCCAGGCCCACCATGGTGCCCAGGGGCGAGAACGGTACGTAGATACCCAGCACGATCACGATGAGGGTCATCATGATCACCGGCCATGCTGCAGTGCTCTGGAAGAACGGAATCTTGCGCGTGCGCAGCATGTGCACCACCAGGGTTTGTGACAGCAGTCCCTCAATAAACCAGCCGGACTGGAACAGGGTCTGCATTTCCACGCTGTTGGCCGAGAACACGTACCACATCAGGGCGAAGGTAGTGATGTCGAAGATCGACGACGTTGGCCCGATCCAGATCATGAAGCGGCCGATGTTCTTGGCGTCCCACTTGCGCGGTTTTTGCAGGTATTCCCTGTCCATCTTGTCCCACGGCAAGGCCAGCTGGGAGATGTCGTACATCAGGTTTTGCAGTAGCAGGTGGATCGACAGCATTGGCAGAAAAGGGATGAAGGCGCTGGCTACCAATACCGAGAACACGTTGCCGAAGTTGGAGCTGGCGGTCATGTTCAGGTACTTCATGATATTGCCGAAGGTCTCGCGCCCCTTGAGCACGCCTTCTTCGAGCACCATCAGGCTCTTTTCCAGGAGGATGATATCAGCCGACTCCTTGGCGATATCCGTGCCGCTGTCTACCGAAATGCCTACGTCGGCATCGCGCAGGGCTGGCGCGTCATTGATACCGTCACCGAGAAAACCGACGGTATGGCCATTGGCTTGCAGCGCTTTCAGCACCCGGGATTTTTGCAGCGGGGTGAGCTTGGCAAACACCGTGCGCTGCTCAACCTCCAGTTGCAGTGCGGCGTCGTCCATGGCCTCGATCTGTGGGCCAAGCAGTGGCGTGCCTGGCTCCAGGCCCACCTGCCGGCAGATTTTGCCGGTGACTACAGCGTTGTCGCCGGTCAGCACCTTGATCGCTACGCCGATTTCTTGCAGGGCAGCAATCGCCGGCCCGGCAGTTTCCTTTGGTGGATCGAGGAAGGTGAGCATGCCGCGGATGACCAGGTCGCGCTCGTCTGCGGTGTTGTACTGCTTGTGCGCCTGTGCCTTGGGGATTTCGCGGGTGGCGACCAGCAGTACGCGGAAGCCGTCCTCGTTGTACTCGTTGGCCAGGGCCAGCAGTTGCTCGCGGCGTGTGGGGTCCAGAACCACGCGGGTGTCGCCTTCCATGACATGGGTGGCGATGCCGAGCATTTCTTCGACTGCGCCCTTGCACACCAACAGGTGGTCGCCACGGTTGTCCTTGACGATGATCGACAGGCGCCGCCGTACGAAGTCAAAGGGCAGTTCATCGACCTTGCTGTAGTTGTGCGGCGCGTTGAATTTTGGGTCCTGCAGGGCAAACTGCACCACGGCCTGATCCATCAGGTTGCGGATGCCGCTTTGGTGATGGCTGTTGAGCCAGGCCAGGGCCAGTACCGACTCATCGCGCTGGCCACTGGCGTCGATGTGATGCTCGAGGATGATGTGATCCTGGGTCAGGGTGCCGGTCTTGTCGGTACACAGCACGTCCATCGAGCCCAGGTTCTGGATGGCATTGAGGCGTTTGACCACCACCTTGCGTTTGGCCATGGCCGTTGCGCCCTTGGCCAGGTTGGCGCTGACAATCATTGGCAGCATTTCCGGGGTCAGGCCCACGGCCACTGCCAGGGCAAACAGGAAGGCATCGCCCCAGTCGCCCTTGGAGAAACCATTGAGGAAAAACACAATGGGCACCATAACCAGCATAAAGCGGATCAACAGCCAGCTGACGCTGTTGACTCCGCGATCGAACGCGGTTTGCGTGCGCGAGCCGACGATGGCCTTGGCCAGCGAGCCAAAGTAGGTGCGCGGGCCGGTGGCCACGACTACGGCGCGAGCAGTGCCACTGACCACGTTGGTGCCCATAAAGCAGATATTGGGCAGATCCAGCAGGTTGCTCTGGTCGGCGGCGGTGCTGGAGGCGGACTTTTGTGTCACATCGCCCAGGGTGTCGTACTTCTCCACCGGCAAGGCTTCGCCGGTGAGCACGGCCTGGCTGATAAACAGATCGCGGGACTCGATCAGGCGAATATCCGCCGGGATCATATCGCCGGCCGACAGCTGCACGATATCGCCGGCCACCAGTTCGCGCATCGGTACTTCGTGCACCGAGGTGCGGGTACCGCTGTTGTCGCGCCGCACCACGGTCGCGGTGGTGCGGACCATGGCCTTGAGGGCTTCGGCGGACTTGGCCGAGCGGTGCTCCTGCCAGAACCGCAGCAGGCTGCTGAGGCCAACCATCAGGCCAATGATGATGACTTTGGTCAGGTCGCCTTCTTCGCCATCGCGTTCTGGCAGCCAGTAGTCAGTGAAAAAGCTGATCACACCCAGGGTCAGCAGCACATAGATAAAAGGGTTATGCAGGGCCAGCAGAAACTGCACCAGTGCGTGAGGCGGCTTGTCGTGAGCCACTTCGTTGTAGCCATCGCTTTGCAGGCGTTCAGTGGCTTCCTGCTCCGTCAGGCCTGCGGTAGTGGCGCGTACATTGGCCAGGGTGGCTGAAAGGCCGTTTTGTGCTTCCCTAGCGGCACGCATGGACAGTTTATTGCTGTCGCTGGCGCTGTTCTTGTCCCGAACTTTAGTATTTTTTACGGCGCTCATGATGAGTACTCCTGTCGCCAACTCTTGACCGGGCATATATTGAATGGCCTTTTAACAGGCGTGCCAATGTATGCCGAGTCGCAAACTTCGCAATCGGTTTAATTGAAGTGTTAAGTGCGCTTTAAAGTCCCGCTGCTGCGAAGTAATTAATACGCGGGCAGCGGGTGACTACTGGCTTCTTCCATAAGGAACTCCAGTGGGTTGGCAGGGTTTTAATTAATTATGAATCAGCGCAAGAACCGACTCTGCGGGTCCTGGGTGTCGGCCATGCTCCAGCGCTGCTCCAGTTGGCCTGTGGCAGGGCTGACGCGCCAATGCACCTGGCGGTGCGCAGGTTTTGCGTCGGCAACGGATGTGGAAAAGGGTGAGCGGGTCGAGCGGGCCAGGGTGGGCTCGCGTGAAAGTTTCACGCGCATGCTTGAGGCAAAGGCTTGAACGCCGGGTAGTACATGGGTTTTAAAGGTCATAACACACCTCGTGACCGGACTGTCGCCGGTGAGGTCGTTACGATGGAGCGTCAGGCTCTAGCGCAGTTGACCCCGCCGTGCAGGCGAGTCCTGTCAATGTCTGGATTTAGCGCCCGGATCGCCGTAGTGACGGTGACCGGACAGCGACTAGATACTGTGTCCATTGGCTTCTTTTGTGAAGTTTATAGGCGGCCTGAATGACCGGCCTGTGCAATCTACTCAGGCCGCGGGTGCAAGACAATGTTTAAACCCGGCAAGTGTGGCTGGTACAGCCAGGGTTCAGGAAGTTTGGAAGTTAGGTTTGGGTATATAGCTAATAAGACAAAACAGTTACAGGAGTTCAAACTTTATATGTTGAGCCCTGATTGTGGGAGCGAGCCTGCTCGCGAAGGGATCACTGCGGTTTGCCCGAAAAATTGCGTCGTTTGCTTCGCGAGCAGGCTTGCTCCCACGGCAGGCTCAAATCGCAGACAAACAAAAACGCCCGGCAGAGCCGGGCGTTTTGTATTGACTTGCTTAGCGAGCGCGGTAAGTGATGCGCCCTTTGCTCAAGTCATAGGGCGTCAGCTCGACGCGCACTTTGTCACCGGTAAGAATACGAATGTAGTTCTTGCGCATCTTGCCGGAGATATGCGCGGTTACGACGTGCCCATTTTCCAACTCCACACGAAACATGGTGTTGGGCAGGGTGTCGACGACAGTGCCTTCCATTTCGAAGCTGTCTTCTTTCGACATGCAGTAAAGCCCTCGGTGTCCAATGAATGGCCCGGTGCAACTGCGCCAGGCAAAAGCGGCGTGCATTGTGCCCGAAAAATGGGGGTTAAGCCAAGGGTTCAATCAAGAGAGCTCCATCTCTGATTGATTAAGAGCTCAATGGGCCGATATTCGGTCTTGTAATTCATCTTCTTGCAGTTCTTGATCCAGTACCCCAGATACAGCGCATCCAGCTCCAGGCGGCGCGCTTCGGCGATTTGCCAGAGGATTGCATAGCGCCCCAGGCTGCGCCGCTCTTCGTCGGGATCGTAGAAGGTGTAGACCGCCGACAGGCCATTGGGCAGCACGTCCGTGACGGCGACCGCCAATAAACGGCCATCAAGGCGGAATTCGTAAAATCTGGAAAACGCCAGGTCGCGCACCAGGAAGGTCGAAAATTGATCGCGACTGGGCGGGTACATATCGCCATCGGCATGGCGCTGCTCGATATAGCGCTGGTAAAGATCAAAGTTCTCTTCACTGAACGCCGGTTTTACCGCCTCTACCTGCAAGTCGGCATTGCGCTTGAAAATGCGTTTTTGCTGGCGGTTGGGCAGGAAGCGGGCAACCGGGATGCGCGCCGGGGTGCAGGCATCGCACTTCAGGCAATGCGGGCGATAAAGATGGTCGCCACTGCGCCGGAAACCCATCTCGGACAAATCGGCATAAACCTGCACATCCATCGGCTGGCTGGGGTCGAGGAACAGCGTGGTGGCCTGTTCGCCAGGCAAGTAGCTGCATGCGTGAGGTTGAGTGGCATAAAACTTCAAGCGCGCCAACTCGGTCATGATGAACCCTCGGAAAATCTTTAAATTAAGTGTAAGCCAGCGCGCAAAAGTCGCCTACTAAACCCACTGCGCAGTTGTGGGAAGATCCAGATGTTTTTGCAAATACTCAGCAAATATCTGGCGCGGGATTGAACGCGCTCCCAGGCTTTGCAGGTGATCTGTGGGCATCTGGCAGTCAATCAGCACAAACCCCCAGGCCTGCAGCTGTCTGACCAGCGTGGCGAAGCCGAACTTTGAGGCGTTGTCGGCACGGCTGAACATGGACTCGCCAAAAAACAACTGGCCCATGGCCAGGCCATACAATCCGCCCACCAGCTCACCGTTGTCCCAGACTTCCACCGAATGGGCATGGCCGCGGGCATGCAGTTCGATATAGGCGTTTTGCATGTCGTCGGTAATCCAGGTGCCATCCGCATAGTCTCGTGGAGCGGCACAGGCCTGGATCACGGCTGCGAAGTCGCGGTCAAAACTCACCTGGTAGCGTTGCTTGTGCAGCAGTTTGCCCAAACTGCGGGAGATATGCAGCTCTTCGGGAAACAGCACCGTGCGCGGATCAGGCGACCACCACAGGATTGGCTGGCCCTCGCTGAACCACGGAAAACAGCCATGGCGATAGGCCTGGATCAGCCGGTCGGCGGACAGGTCACCGCCAGCGGCCAGCAGGCCATTGGGTTCGCGCATGGCGTTGGCCAGTGGCGGAAATGTCAGGGTGTCGCGTTTTAACCAGGTCAGCATGGCATTGAGTCTTGCACAAGAAGGGGAGGGCGGCTGCAACTCTGTCACGCAAGTGCGGTCTCAGTCGATCTGCCAGTTAATTACAAGCTGTGTTTTGGTGGTGGTATAAGTCTTTGTCACAAAAGGTAATACATGCTCAAATTGGCGCTTCCCGGCGAGTTATGGCCAGCATGGCATCAGCGGCTCAAACCCGTACAATGGCCTGCCTGTATGAGCTGATCTAAACTGCTCCACGTTGCAGCACGCAATAATAAGGGCAGGGCTCATTTCAAGTCCGAACTTGTCGTCTGCTCGCTATGAGCAGTATTTTGCAGTCACATTAGTCAATTAATAGTTGGGCGCGCCACAGGCGCAGGAAAAGACCCGTTTTGAAGAAATCCACAGCAGCACCCAAAGCAGTTCCTCTCTGGCGTCAGCAATTGCACTACCGGCTCAAGGAAGGTGCATTGATCGCTATCGGCGCCCTGTGCCTGTTCCTGATGATGGCCCTGCTGACCTATGGCAAGGATGACCCCGGCTGGAGCCATAACAGCCGGGTTGTCGATGTACAGAACTTCGGCGGGCCAGCCGGCTCCTACAGTGCCGACATCCTGTTTATGGTGCTGGGTTACTTTGCCTATATTTTCCCGCTGCTGCTGGCGGTCAAGGCCTACCAGATCTTCCGCGAGCGGCATCAGCCCTGGCAGTGGAGCGGCTGGCTGTTTTCGTGGCGGCTGGTCGGCCTGATTTTTCTGGTGCTCTCCGGTGCGGCGCTGGCCCATATCCATTTTCACTCTGCCTCGGGTCTGCCTGCGGGGGCGGGCGGTGCGCTGGGCGAAAGCCTGGGCGACCTGGCCAGGAATGCACTGAATATCCAGGGCAGTACCCTGCTATTGATTGCCTTGTTCCTGTTTGGCCTGACGGTGTTTACCGACCTGTCATGGTTCAAGGTCATGGACGTGACGGGCAAGATCACCCTCGACCTGTTCGAGCTGATCCAGGGCGCGGCCAACCGTTGGTGGGCCGAACGTAACGAGCGCAAGCAACTGCAGGCCAAGCTGCGCGAAGTGGATGCCCGGGTCAATGAAGTGGTCGCGCCAAGCGTTTCCGACAAGCGTGAGCAGGCCAAGGCCAAAGAGCGCCTGATCGAGCGCGAGCAGGCGTTGAGCAAGCACATGTCCGAGCGTGAAAAACACGTGCCGGCAGTGATTGCCCCGGCACCGCCCAAGGCGCCCGAGCCGAGCAAGCGCGTGCAAAAAGAGAAACAGGCGCCGTTGTTTGTGGACAGCGCGGTTGAAGGTACCTTGCCGCCGATCTCGATTCTGGATCCGGCCGAGAAAAAACAGCTCAATTATTCCCCCGAATCCCTGGCGGCCGTTGGCCACTTGCTGGAAATCAAGCTCAAGGAATTCGGCGTCGAAGTGACGGTGGACTCCATCCACCCGGGCCCGGTGATTACCCGTTACGAAATTCAACCTGCTGCTGGCGTAAAGGTCAGCCGCATTGCCAACCTGGCCAAGGACCTCGCGCGCTCGCTGGCCGTGACCAGTGTGCGGGTGGTTGAGGTCATTCCTGGCAAAACCACCGTCGGTATCGAGATTCCCAACGAAGACCGCCAGATCGTGCGCTTCTCCGAAGTGTTGTCGACCCCTGAGTACGATAACGCCAAGTCGCCGGTAGCTCTGGCCCTGGGCCATGACATTGGTGGGCGGCCGGTGATCACCGACCTGGCGAAAATGCCGCACTTGCTGGTAGCCGGTACTACCGGTTCTGGTAAGTCTGTAGGCGTTAACGCCATGATCCTGTCGATCCTGTTCAAGTCTGGCCCGGAAGACGCCAAGCTGATCATGATCGACCCGAAAATGCTTGAATTGTCGATCTACGAAGGCATCCCGCACCTGCTGTGCCCGGTGGTAACGGACATGAAGGACGCCGCCAACGCCTTGCGCTGGAGCGTTGCCGAGATGGAGCGCCGCTATAAGCTGATGGCCAAAATGGGCGTGCGTAACCTCGCCGGCTTCAACCAGAAGGTCAAGGACGCCCAGGATGCCGGCGAGCCACTTGTCGATCCGCTGTACAAGCGCGAAAGCATTCACGACGAAGCGCCGCTGCTGGTGAAGTTGCCGACCATCGTGGTAGTGGTCGACGAATTTGCCGACATGATGATGATCGTCGGCAAGAAAGTTGAAGAATTGATCGCCCGTATTGCCCAGAAGGCTCGGGCTGCGGGCATCCACTTGATCCTCGCGACCCAGCGCCCGTCGGTGGACGTGATTACCGGCCTGATCAAGGCCAACATCCCGACCCGCATGGCGTTCCAGGTATCGAGCAAGATCGACTCGCGTACCATCATCGATCAGGGTGGCGCCGAGCAACTGCTGGGTCACGGTGACATGCTCTATATGCCGCCAGGTACCAGCTTGCCGATCCGGGTTCATGGCGCGTTTGTGTCCGACGATGAAGTTCACCGCGTGGTTGAAGCCTGGAAGCTGCGCGGCGCTCCGGACTACAACGAAGATATCCTCAACGGTGTTGAAGAGGCGGGCAGCGGCTTTGAAGGCGGTGGCAGCGAAGGCGGGGACGACCCTGAAACGGATGCCTTGTATGACGAAGCCGTACAGTTTGTACTGGAAAGCCGTCGTGCCTCCATTTCTGCTGTACAACGCAAATTGAAGATCGGTTACAACCGCGCTGCGCGAATGATTGAATCCATGGAAATGGCCGGGGTCGTAACCTCTATGAACACTAATGGCTCGCGCGAAGTACTGGCGCCGGCCCCGATGCGCGATTGATCAGCCCCAGGGCTTCTAACTAATCAATGAGGATGTCCATGCGTTTTGTCAGCATGCTGTTGCTACCGGTACTGGCCTTTTCCTCGCTGTCGGCCCATGCCGACGCCGAGAGTGTGAAGCGTCTTGGCCAACTGTTGGGCTCTGATACCATCACGGCCCGTTTTTCCCAGCTGACCCTCGACGGCAGTGGCACCCAGTTGCAGGAAACTGCCGGCGAAATGTCGGTAAAGCGTCCTGGGCTGTTCTACTGGCACACCGATGCTCCCCAGGAGCAACTGATGGTCTCCGATGGCCAGAAAGTCTCGCTGTGGGACCCGGACCTGGAGCAGGTTACGATCAAGAAACTCGATCAGCGCCTGACCCAGACCCCGGCCTTGTTGCTGTCCGGTGATGTATCAAAAATCAGCGAAAGTTTTGACATCACCTCCAAGCAGGCCGGTGATGTAATGGACTTCACCCTCAAGCCCAAGACCAAGGACACCTTGTTCGACTCCCTGCGCCTGTCGTTTCGCGGCGGCAAGATCAACGACATGCAGTTGATCGACAGCGTGGGTCAGCGCACCAACATCCTGTTCACCGGGGTAAAGGTCAACGAGCCGATCCCGGCTTCCAAGTTCAAGTTCGATATCCCGAAAGGGGCTGATGTCATCCAGGAATAAGCCCTGGAAGAGGTTTCAAACGCTGCCCATGGATCTGTTTCGAAGTGCCCCGATAGCCCAGCCACTGGCTGCCCGATTGCGGGCGGCCAACCTGGACGAATACGTCGGTCAGCAGCACCTGCTCGCCCGCGGCAAGCCCTTGCGTGAAGCGCTGGAGCAGGGTGCACTGCACTCCATGATCTTCTGGGGCCCGCCGGGCGTGGGCAAGACCACCCTGGCGCGGCTGCTGGCGGAAGTCTCGGATGCCCACTTTGAAACGGTCTCGGCGGTCCTGGCCGGGGTCAAGGAGATTCGCCAGGCCGTCGAAATCGCCAAGCAGCAGGCGGGCCAGTATGGGCGCCGCACCATCCTGTTTGTCGACGAAGTGCATCGCTTCAACAAGTCGCAGCAAGATGCCTTTTTGCCCTACGTCGAAGATGGCACCCTGATCTTTATCGGTGCCACCACGGAAAACCCCTCGTTCGAACTGAACAACGCCTTGCTCTCGCGGGCGCGGGTCTATGTGCTCAAAAGCCTGGACGAAGCGGCGCTACGCAAGCTGGTGCAGCGTGCGCTGACCGAAGACAAGGGCCTGGGCAAGCGCGGCCTGACCCTTGGCGAAGAAAGCTTTCAGATTTTGCTGCGGGCGACTGACGGCGATGGCCGGCGCATGCTCAATCTGCTGGAAAACGCTTCGGACCTCGCCGAAGACCACAGCGAAATCGGCACCGAGCTGCTGCACAACCTGCTGGGTGATACCCAGCGTCGTTTCGACAAAGGCGGCGAAGCCTTTTATGACCAGATCTCTGCCTTGCACAAGTCGGTGCGCGGCTCGAATCCTGACGGTGCCCTGTACTGGTTTGCACGCATGATCGACGGCGGCTGCGATCCGCTTTACATCGCCCGGCGCGTGGTACGCATGGCCAGTGAGGATATCGGCAACGCCGACCCGCGAGCTCTGAGCCTGTGCCTGTCGGCCTGGGATGTGCAAGAGCGGCTCGGCAGCCCGGAAGGCGAACTGGCAGTGGCCCAGGCCATCACTTACCTGGCCTGCGCACCGAAAAGCAACGCGGTGTACATGGGTTTCAAGGCCGCACTGCGCAGCGCGGCAGAACACGGCTCGCTGGAAGTGCCGCTGCATTTACGCAATGCGCCGACCAAGCTGATGAAGCAACTGGGTTATGGCGACGAGTATCGCTATGCCCATGACGAGCCTGACGCGTACGCGGCCGGGGAAGACTATTACCCGGACGAACTTGAACCCTTGAACCTGTATCAGCCGGTGCCACGGGGCCTTGAGCTCAAAATCGGCGAAAAGTTGAAATACCTCGCCGCACTGGACCGGGCCAGCCCCAAACAGCGGAGAAAACCGTGATTCCATTGATTGCAGCGGTCTCGGTGGGTGGCATTGCAGGTACATTGTTGCGCTTCGCTACGGGTAACTGGATCAACGCCAATTGGCCGCGGCACTTTTATACCGCGACATTGGCCGTTAATATCGTGGGCTGCCTGCTGATTGGCGTCCTGTACGGACTTTTTCTGATACGCCCGGAAGTACCGATTGAAGTCCGCGCCGGGCTGATGGTCGGTTTCCTGGGTGGCTTGACCACTTTTTCATCCTTTTCACTGGATACGGTGCGCCTGCTGGAAAGCGGGCAGGTGCCACTGGCATTGGGCTATGCGGCCCTCAGCGTATTCGGCGGGCTGCTCGCAACCTGGGCTGGCCTGTCCTTGACCAAACTTTGATAAACGAGAAACCGACATGCTTGATTCCAAACTGTTACGTAGCAACCTGCAGGACGTAGCGGATCGCCTGGCATCCCGTGGCTTCAAGCTGGACGTGGCGCGCATTGACGCGCTGGAAGCCAAGCGTAAAGAAGTCCAGACCCTGACCGAGAAGCTGCAGGCCGAGCGCAATGCCATCTCCAAAAGCATTGGCCAGGCCAAGGCTCGCGGTGAAGACATCGCGCCACTGATGGCCAGCGTCGAGACCATGGGCAGCGACCTGGCCAATGGCAAGGTTGAACTGGAAGCCATCCAGACTGAGCTGGACGCCATCCTGCTGGGCCTGCCGAACCTGCCGGATGCGTCCGTGCCGGTAGGCGCTGACGAAGACGGCAACGTCGAAATCCGTCGCTGGGGCACCCCGACTGCCTTTGATTTCGAGATCAAGGACCATGTCGCCCTGGGCGAGCAGCACGGCTGGCTGGACTTTGAAACCGCCGCCAAACTGTCCGGTGCCCGTTTTGCCTTGCTGCGCGGCCCGATTGCCCGTCTGCATCGTGCTCTGGCACAGTTCATGATCAACCTGCACACCGGTGAGCATGGCTACGAAGAGGCCTACACGCCTTATCTGGTACAGGCCCCGGCGCTGCAAGGCACTGGCCAGTTGCCAAAGTTCGAAGAAGAGCTGTTCAAGATCAGCCGTGAAGGCGAAGCCGATTTCTACCTGATCCCGACCGCTGAGGTCACCCTGACCAATATCGTTGCCGGCGAAATCGTTGAACACAAGGCTCTGCCGATCAAGCTGGTGGCGCACACGCCGTGCTTCCGCAGCGAGGCCGGTGCATCGGGGCGCGATACCCGCGGCATGATCCGTCAGCACCAGTTCGACAAGGTCGAGATGGTCCAGATCGTTGAACCGTCCACCTCGATGGACGCCCTTGAAGGCCTGGTCGGCAATGCCGAGAAGGTTCTGCAACTGCTGCAACTGCCTTACCGCACCCTGTCGCTGTGCACCGGTGACATGGGTTTCAGCGCAGTTAAAACCTACGATCTGGAAGTGTGGGTCCCGAGCCAGGACAAGTACCGCGAAATTTCGTCGTGCTCCAACTGCGGTGATTTCCAGGCCCGTCGCATGCAGGCGCGTTTCCGTAACCCGGAAACCGGCAAGCCGGAACTGGTTCACACCCTTAACGGTTCCGGTCTGGCGGTAGGCCGCACCCTGGTAGCCGTGCTGGAAAACTACCAGCAGGCTGACGGTTCGATCCGTGTGCCGGACGTGCTCAAGCCTTACATGGGCGGTATTGAGGTCATCGGCTAAATGGAGTTTCTGCCGCTGTTTCATAACCTGCGTGGCAGCCGTGTACTGGTGGTTGGCGGTGGGGAGATTGCCTTGCGCAAATCCCGCCTGCTGGCCGATGCCGGTGCCGTGCTGCGGGTGGTCGCACCCGCCATGGAGCCACAGTTGTGCGAGTTGATAAACAGCAGCGGTGGCGAACAGGTGCTGCGCGGATATGCCGAGGCCGACCTTGAAGGGTGCGTCCTGATCATCGCCGCCACCGACGATGAGCCACTTAACGCTCAGGTTTCCGCCGACGCCCATCGCCGTTGCGTACCGGTCAACGTGGTCGACGCGCCCGCCTTGTGCAGCGTGATCTTCCCGGCGATTGTCGACCGTTCGCCGCTGGTAATTGCCATTTCAAGTGGTGGTGATGCGCCCGTGCTGGCGCGGTTGATCCGGGCCAAGATCGAAACCTGGATTCCGTCGACCTACGGCCAGTTGGCGGGCCTTGCGGCGCGCTTCCGTAGCCGGGTCAAAGGCTTGTTTCCGGATGTGCAGCAGCGTCGCGGGTTTTGGGAAGATGTGTTCCAGGGCCCGATTGCCGATCGTTTGCTGGCCGGGCAGGGCGCTGAAGCCGAGCGCTTGCTGCTGGCCAAGATTGAAGGTCAGGCTGTCGAAACCACCGGTGAGGTGTATCTGGTGGGTGCCGGGCCGGGTGATCCCGATCTGCTGACGTTCCGTGCACTGCGCCTGATGCAACAGGCAGACGTGGTGCTCTACGACCGTCTGGTGGCCCCGGCGATTCTTGAACTGTGCCGTCGCGATGCCGAACGTATTTATGTGGGCAAGCGTCGCGCTGAGCATGCGGTGCCACAAGACCAGATCAACCAGCAACTGGTCGATCTGGCCAAGCAGGGCAAGCGCGTGGTGCGGCTCAAAGGTGGCGATCCGTTCATCTTTGGCCGTGGCGGTGAAGAAATCGAAGAGCTGGCCGCCCACGGGATTCCGTTCCAGGTGGTGCCGGGTATTACCGCCGCCAGTGGTTGCGCGGCGTATGCCGGTATTCCGTTGACCCATCGCGACTACGCGCAGTCTGTGCGCTTTGTTACCGGCCACCTGAAAGACGGCACCAGCAACCTGCCCTGGAGCGACCTGGTTGCTCCGGCGCAAACTCTGGTGTTCTACATGGGCCTGGTGGGCTTGCCGATCATCTGCGAGCAGTTGATCAAGCATGGTCGTTCGGCAGATACCCCGGCTGCGTTGATTCAGCAGGGCACTACGTCCAACCAGCGCGTGTTTACCGGTACCCTGGCCGACTTGCCGACATTGGTGGCGGAGCATGAAGTGCATGCGCCTACGCTGGTGATCGTGGGCGAAGTGGTATTGCTGCGTGAGAAACTGGCGTGGTTTGAAGGGGCTCAGGCTCAGGTCTGACGTTTGCCCTCACCCCAACCCTCTCCCTCTGGGAGAGGGTTGGGGCTTTGCTTCAGCTCCGATTTTCCCCCACCAGACTCTCTACCGACGGCACTCGCGTATCGCTTTCCATCTGCGCATCATGTTCGATCTGATGGCTGAAGCGGTCCAGTGAGCCCTGCGCCGGCTGGGCATCGCTGGCAAACACCGGCGGGCTGAGGATGTAGGCACCCAGCAAACGACTCAACGCCGCCAGGCTATCAATATGGGTGCGCTCATACCCGTGGGTGGCATCACAGCCAAACGCCAGTAACGCACAGCGAATATCATGCCCCGCCGTCACGGCCGAATGAGCATCGCTGAAGTAATAACGGAACATGTCCCGGCGCACCGGCAACTCATTGTCACTGGCCAGCCCCAGCAAATGCCGCGACAGGTGATAGTCATAGGGGCCGCCCGAATCCTGCATCGCCACACTGACCGCATGCTCGCTGGAATGTTGGCCCGTAGCCACCGGAGCAATATCAATCCCGACAAACTCGCTCACATCCCACGGCAAGGCCGCTGCCGCACCATTGCCGATTTCTTCGGTGATGGTAAACAGCGGATGACAGTCGATAAGGGGCTGTTCGCCACTGTCGACAATGGCTTTCAGGGCGGCGAGCAGGGCCGCCACACCCGCCTTGTCATCCAGATGCCGCGCACTGATATGGCCACTTTCGGTAAATTCCGGCAGTGGGTCGAACGCTACGAAGTCACCAATATTGACCCCCAGGGAATCGCAATCCGCGCGGGTGGCGCAGTAGGCATCCAGGCGCAACTCGATATGGTCCCAACTGATCGGCAGTTCATCCACGCCGGTATTGAAGGCATGGCCAGAAGCCATTAATGGCAGGACACTGCCACGGATCACGCCGTTGTCGGTAAACAGGCTGACGCGGCTGCCTTCGGCAAACCGGCTCGACCAGCAACCAACAGGTGCCAGCACCAGCCGGCCGTTGTCCTTGATCGCCCGCACGCTGGCGCCAATCGTATCCAGATGCGCGGACACGGCGCGGTCCGGGCTGTTTTTCTGGCCCTTGAGGGTGGCGCGCAAGGTGCCGCGGCGGGTCAGTTCAAAAGGGATCCCCAATTCGTCGAGGCGTTCGGCGACATAGCGCACGATGGTGTCGGTAAAACCGGTGGGGCTGGGAATGGCGAGCATTTCCAGCAATACCCGTTGCAGGTAGTCGAGGTCGGGTTCAGGGAGGCTGCGGTTCATAAAAACTCCTGAGGGCCGGTCAGCTATTGAGCAGGCTGACTGTGGGGAAACAACAGATCGATAAAGCGCTCGGCGGTGGGCTGTGGTTCATGGTTGGCCAGCCCGGCGCGTTCGTTGGCTTCAATAAATACATAGTCGGGTTGGTCGGCGGCGGGCACCATCAGGTCGAGCCCCACCACCGGAATATCCAGGGCCCGGGCTGCGCGAATGGCGGCGTCGGCCAGCACCGGGTGCAGCACGGCGGTGACGTCTTCCAGGCAGCCGCCGGTGTGCAGGTTGGCGGTGCGGCGCACGGCCAGTACTTGCCCTGCGGGCAGGATGCTGTCGTAGTCATAGCCTGCGGCCTGCACGGTGCGCAGGGTTTCGGCGTCCAGCGGGATGCGGCTTTCGCCACCGGTGGCGGCCTGGCGTCGGCGGCTTTGCGCCTCGATCAGGCGCTGAATGCGGTGCTGACCGTCGCCGATCACTTGCGCGGGACGGCGGATGGCGGCAGCCACCACCTCAAAGCCGATCACCACGATGCGCAGGTCGAGGCCTTCGTGAAAGCTCTCGAGCAGCACCCGGCTGTCGAACGCCCGCGCTGCCTCGATGGCCTGTTGCACCTGTTCGATGCTGTCCAGGTCCACCGCTACGCCATTGCCTTGCTCGCCATCCACCGGTTTGACCACCACCCGGCCGTGCTCTTCGACAAACGCCAGGTTGTCATCGGCATTGCCCGCCAGTTGCTGGGTCGGCACGTTCAGGCCGGCCTGGCTGAGCACCTTGTGGGTCAGGCACTTGTCCTGGCACAGGCTCATGCTGATGGCGCTGGTCAGGTCGCTGAGGGACTCGCGGCAACGAATCCGTCGCCCGCCGTGGCTAAGGGTGAACAGGCCGGCGGCCGCGTCGTCAATTTGCACGTCGATGCCACGTTTGTAGGCTTCTTCAACGAGGATGCTGGCATAGGGGTTGAGTCCGACCTCGGGGCCAGGCCCCAGAAACAGCGGCTGGTTGATGCCGTTCTTGCGCTTGATGGCAAAGGTCGACAGGGTGCGAAACCCCAGTTTGGCATATAGGTTCTTGGCCTGGGCATTGTCATGCAGCACCGACAGGTCGAGATAGCTCAGGCCGCGGCTCATAAAGTGCTCGACCAAATGCCGCACCAGCACTTCACCCACTCCCGGGCGTGAACAGAGCGGGTCGACCGCCAGGCACCAGAGGCTGCTGCCGTTTTCGGGGTCGTTGAATGCGGTGTGATGGTTCAAGCCCATGACACTGCCGATCACCGCGCCGCTGTCCTCGTCTTCGGCCATCCAGTACACCGGGCCGCCGTCGTGGCGCGAGGTCAGCAGGGTCGGGTCGATGGGCAGCATGGAGCGTGAGAGGTACAGGGTGTTGATCGCGTTCCAGTCCGCCTCGCTTTGTGCGCGGCGGATACGGAAGCCGCGAAACACGCGGGTGGCCTGGCGGTAATCGGTAAACCACAGGCGCAGCGTATCCGAGGGGTCGAGAAACAGTTGTTGCGGCGACTGCGCCAGCACCTGCTGGGGCGCGGCGACATACAGGGCAATATCGCGCTCGCCGGGCTGCTCGTTGAGCAGCTCTTCGGCCAGGGTGACGGGATCGGGAAAGGTATGCCCGATCAACAGCCGGCCCCAGCCGCAGTGTACGGCCACGGGGCAGGCATTCAGTTCGCTGCCATCCTCGGCAAAGCGGGCTTGCAGGCGTTCATAGGAAGGCGTCTGGCCACGCAGTAAACGCTGGCTATAAGCCGTAGCGAGAGGTTTCATCGATCAGATTCCTTGTTCGCTCAGCCACAGGTTCAGGGCGGCCAGTTGCCACAGCTTGGAGCCGTTGAGGGGGGTCAGCTGGCTTTGCGGGTTGGTCAGCAACTGGTCAAGCATGGCTGGCTGGAACAGGCCGCGATCCTGGCTCGGGTCCAGCAGCAGGTCGCGCACCCAGTTGAGGGTGTTGCCCTGCAAGTGCTTGAGCCCCGGCACCGGGAAATAGCCTTTTTTGCGGTCGATGACTTCGCTGGGGATCACCAGTCGTGCGGCTTCCTTGAGTACCTGCTTACCGCCGTCGGGCAGTTTGAAGCGCGCTGGAATCCGCGCTGACAGCTCGGCCAGGCGGTAATCGAGAAACGGCGTGCGGGCTTCCAGGCCCCAGGCCATGGTCATGTTGTCCACCCGTTTGACCGGGTCATCCACCAGCATCACGGTGCTGTCCAGGCGCAAGGCCTTGTCCACCCCGGCCTGGGCCCCCGGCTGTGCGAAATGCTCACGCACAAAGTCGCCAGCGGCGTCATTGGCTGTCAGCCATTGTGGCTGGACGGTGGCCTTGTACTCGTCGTAACTGCGGTCGAAAAAGGCTTCGCGGTACGCGGCATAAGGATCGCTGGCGCCATCTACTTGTGGATACCAGTGATAGCCGGCAAACAGTTCGTCAGCGCCCTGGCCGCTTTGCACCACCTTGCAATGCTTGGCCACTTCACGCGACAACAGATAAAAGGCGATGCAGTCATGACTGACCATCGGCTCGCTCATGGCGCGGAAGGCCGCTGGCAGTTGCTCGATGATTTCGTGCTCGCCAATGCGCAGTTGGTGATGGCGCGTGCCGTAATGCCGGGCAATCAAATCCGAATACTGGAATTCATCCCCGCGCTCGCCGCCTGCGTCCTCAAAGCCGATGGAGAAAGTCGACAGATCCTGTACGCCCACATCGCGCAACAACCCCACCAACAAACTGGAGTCGACACCGCCAGAGAGCAGCACGCCGACATCCACCGCCGCCCGTTGGCGGATAGCCACGGCTTCGCGGGTGCTGTCGAGGACACGATCGCGCCAATCTTCCAGGGTCAGATTGACTTCATCGGCACGGGGGCCGTAGGGCAGGGTCCACCAGGTTTTTTGCTCGGTGTGGCCATTGGCGTCAATACGCAACCAGGTCGCGGGTGGCAGCTTTTCGATACCGGCAATCAGCGTGCGTGGCGCTGGTACAACGGCATGAAAATTCAGGTAGTGATTAAGCGCCACCGGGTCGAGCATGGGGCTGATATCACCGCCCTTGAGCAGCGCCGGCAGGGTCGAGGCAAAGCGCAAGCGCTCACCGGTACGCGACAGATACAGCGGCTTGACCCCCAGACGATCGCGGGCCAGAAACAGGCGCTGGGCATCGCGTTCCCAGATGGCAAAGGCAAACATGCCATTGAGCTTGGGCAGCAGCGCTTCGCCCCAGGCGTGATAGCCCTTGAGCAGAACTTCGGTATCGCCACCCGAATAAAAGCTGTAGCCCAGGGCTTCAAGCTCGGCGCGCAGCTCGGGGAAGTTATAGATCGCGCCGTTGAAGGCCAGCGACAAACCCAGCTGGCTGTCGATCATCGGTTGGGCTGAACCATCCGACAAATCCATGATTTTCAGGCGGCGATGGCCCAGGGCTATCGGCCCCTGGCTGTGAAAACCCCAGGCATCGGGGCCACGTGGTGCAAGGTGGTGGGTGATGCGTTCGATGGCTGCCAGGTCGGCAGGGTGTTGATCAAAACGTAACTCGCCAGCTAATCCGCACATGGTGTGTAAATCCTTGGTCTTTCGGCATGTGGTGCTACAGGGATGAGTCAGCGTCTTTGCAGGACGCCTGGTAGCGCTTTGGGCCCGGTTTTAAAGGGCGATGCAGTTTTTGACTGCATCGCCAGCCCTTGCGGTGCAAGGCACAAGGCACTCGCTCCGGCATAAATGACCGTGTTTTATCGAGTGACCTGTGCCCGGATCGTTCAATAAAAGTTACAAGTGGTTGTTTTGTCGGGGCTTGGGAGGCCAGCAGGGTTTTGGCTGAAGAGCACTATTTATCTATGTCACATCCCCTGCGACGCCACGTTAGGTTAGGCGCTCTCTGACCTGCAGAAGACCGGATATGCCCCGCCATATGCCCCCGCTGGATGCTCGCGATACCACGCTCAGTGACCTGGAACCCCTGGAGCTGGTCCACAGCCATATGCCCAAATGGTTGTTGGGCGCTGATCCACAGGTCATTGCGGCCATGAATGCATCCATGGCCAGTAGCCGTTTCTATCATGGCCTGGTCGGCAAGAAGTTCGGTGAGCTGCAAAGTGTCGAGGTGTACTGCGGGGCATTGCTGGCAGCCGAGGTCAGGCGTGAGTTCGGGTCGTCACTGAATATTCACCGTGACTATCTGGCGGTGGTGCATGTTCACCTGATCCCCAATATCACGTTGTTCAGTTCCGTTCGCCATTACCTAGTGCATGACGAGCCGAAAACCCTGCTGTGGGCAGCCCTGCAGAATTTTTCGGCCGACGAGGCCCTTGCAAACGGCTTTAATCCGCAAAGCCATATCCGCTACGGTGGCCATCCTCAGCAGATCAGCCCTCTCGAGCCCTGCCACTTTGCCGCGCTATGCCGCAGGCTGGATCTGGGGCTCAAGTATCAACAGTATCTGGAGCATGCTTTGGGCGTTACGGCGTCGGGAACTCCCGGGCCCAGGCATTTGGCGACAGAGTCGAACCTCAGGCTTTTAAAAACCCATGACATGGCGGTCGACGCGCATGTCGCCTACCTCAAGAAACAAATCAGTCAGGCAGCCTATACCACACTGCTTGCCGCCCTGGCTCTGCCCGCCAGTACTGCCCAGGTGCACGGGGTGCAACTGGACGGCAAGCCGATGGTGCCAAGTTCCTTGTCGATACTGGACACGGAAATTGACGGGGTGGTGGTCTTCTCTTCCGACACCTTGTTGTTGCACCCCGGCAACCGCTTGATTGCCTATATCCCCAATGACCCGCGGGCACCCTTGTTCGAGTTCAGTTCATTGCAGGTATTCACCGATGAGTTGAAGCATCGCCTGCTGGATCCGGCGTATGCCAGGTTTTTCTCCCGCTTCACCGCCTTGAATGTACGGCCGCTGTTTATGCAAAAGGTCGCTGGCAGGCCCGAGCATCTGGCCCTTACCGCAACCCCTCTGACCATCAGCGCAGCGCATTACCTGTGCACGGTGCAGCTCAGGAACATGTTTGCCGATGCCCGGCAATTGGCCGTGCCCACCGGCGTGCTGGACGAGCGCGAACGCGAAGAGCGCTGGCAGATGTACAAAACGGCAGGGTTGTTTCTGGTAAACGTCGCGGCCCTTTTTGTGCCGGTGCTGGGCGATCTGATGCTGGCGGTGGCCATTGGGGAGATGCTCAAAGAAGTCTATGAGGGGGTGGAAGACTGGGCCCAGGGCGATGTTGACCATGCTCGCGAGCACTTGCTCAATGTCGCCACGGATCTGGCCGTCAACGCAGGGGTAGTGGTCGGGCTGGGAGCTGTCAAAGCCGCTGCCAGTCGTTTGAGCGCAGCCACCCGGGCGCACTTTGAAGGCTTTCAACCCGTCAGTCGTGATGATGGCACCACCCGGTTATGGAATAAAAACCTGCAGCACTACGAGCATAAAGTAATGGGCGAGCATCGCTATACAGCTGATGCCCAAGGTTTACTCAGCCTTCATGGCAGGCAGTATGTAGACGTGGACGGCAAGCACTATCCTGTCGAATTCGACAGCGAGCGCAGGCAATGGCGCATACCTCATCCGCGCAGGGCCGATGCTTTCAGGCCTGCCTTGCTACATAACAACGAAGGGGCCTGGCAGCATGCCCATGAGCGGCCACTGGAGTGGCAAGACAGTGCGACGCTGCTGGGCCGTTTGGGATCGGCAACAGCAGCACTGGACAGGCAGACACTGGAACGGATTCGGGAACTGACTGACACGGCACCGGGCGTCCTGCGCCGCATGCATCTGGAAAGTCTGGCGCCGCCTTCCTTGCTGAAAGCCAGCCTCAAGCGCTTTGAAATCAACCAGCTTATCGACACCTTTGTCGCACAGATGAGTACCGACCAGTATGCCTCCCGGCGCTGGAGCGAGCTGCAATTACAGCTCTTGCCGGCATTGCCGAAATGGCCAGCGGGCAAGGTGTTGACGGTTGCCGACGATACGGGAAACCGCCTTGCGCACTATGCCAGTGTGATGTGGCCGGCTACGTCCCATATCAACCTGACAAGCTCTGTCGTTGAGCAAGGCAAGTTGCTGGATGCTGTTCTTGCGGCCTTGTCCGACTCACAGGTCAGGGAACTGCTGGGCAATGACCTGCCTGCTCCGGGGGCACTGGCCCGCAGACTGGCCCTGGTATTGGGCAGTCATGCGCGGGATAACAAACGTCAGGTCTTCGAGAGGTTGTATGGGCTTTTCAATATCTCGTCTGCGGCAGAAGCCTTGCCCATCGAACGTGACTTTCCGGGGTTGCCCCGTACGGTAGCGCAAGCGTTGGTTGAGTCGGCCAGTAATCCGCAGCTTGAACATTTGCGCAGGGGCAGAGTGCCGCTGGAACTGGCCGAGCTGGCGCGCATGCACCTGCGTGAGGCCAGGATAAACCGGGCGATCGAAGGCTTTTATCTTGAGCATCAGGCCAATGACGACACTGAGCGGCTGGCCTTGCATTATCTGGATCAACTGCCCGGCTGGCCTGCTGACAAGGCGCTGGAGATTCGCGAAGATTCGATTTCAGGCGCCATGACTCATTATTGGGGCGGCGTACAGACGACCCCACCGCACGTGCTGGTCAAAACGCTGCGGGGCTACGAGCGTTACCGGCCACGCGGTCATGTCCATTTGCTTGAGCCTGGCGGTCCTCTGCCATTATCCACTGCCGTGTTTGAATCCCTGACCGATCTTGAGCGCGATGCCATGGGCTTTGCTGCAAACACGGATGCCCCGGCGTTCAATGCGGCCCTGGCAAAGCGGGCGGCCAATGCCCGTCAGGAGTCCGCCCAGGTGTTGCGCATACAGCCGATCAAACCGGGGTTCAAACCGCCGATTACCCTGGCAGATGGTCAGGTGGGCTACCCCCTGTGCGGAATGACATCCGGTGAGCACTCCTGGGAATTGCAGCGCCGTGTGCGCAGGATTTACTCCGACTTTGAAGATGAGCAAGTCATTGAATACCTCGACACCCTGGTCGAGCGGGGGCTTGAACCGCTCAATATCCTGCGTGAGCGCAAGCGCGAGAGAAGGGCCTTGCTAACGAGCCTGCAAGCCTGGATCGATGCCACTCCGGGTGAAGTTGTTCCGACCGATACCCTATATGACTACCCCGAGAACCGATATCAGGCTGCAGGGCTGATTGAGCGTTGCTGGCGTAAAAACCCCGCTCATATTCCCTGGGCTCACAACGAAGAGTTGCACAGCCTGAGCCTGGACGGCTTTCGATTGGGCAACTTTCCGGATCTGCCAGCCATTGCCGACTTCAGCCATGTGCGGGAATTGAAACTCAGCAACATGAATTGCCGGGACACGGCCAATGCATTCCTTGAACATTTCAGCGGGCTGGTTGCCCTTGAAATGGATAACAATCGCATGGTCAACCTGCCCAGGCAGTTGGAGCGCATGCCCAATCTGCAGCGTTTGTCCCTGGCCCGTAACCTGTTGTATCTGAACCCGGGCAACCTGTCGGTATTGAACTCGCTGGGCAAGCTGCAAGTGCTCAACCTCAATGACAACCTGCTGGGTCCGAACCTTAGCCTCAGTAATCTGGGTTTTTTGCGTCGGGTCTATTTGCGTCGTACCTGGATCGACCAATGGCCGCAAGACCTGATATCCCGCCCGTTTCTTGAGTCGGCCGATCTGCGGGAAAACCGTATTATCGACATACCTGAACATGTCTATCAGGCCTCACCCACTGTGACGCGCAATATTTCCCTGGCCGGCAACCCGTTGTCCGCCACCAGCCGCCTGCGTCTGGCCCGCTATGCCATGCAGGGTGGCAGCAGCATGGGCATCAACAGCGAACAGTTGATGAGCGAGGCGGCGGCGTTCGAGTTCTGGACGGCGGGTATTACCGCTCAGGAATTGCGAAGAAGAGAGCTGTTATGGAACAGCTTGCGAGCCGATGCGGCTTCAGACGATTTTTTTACGGTGCTCAGCCGTTTGACATCGACTGCGGACGCCCATGAAGTGCGTCAGGATTTCAGCCGACGTGTCTGGGAAATGATTGAAGCGGCCAACGAGAGCTCCTCCTTGCGCCGTGATGTGCTGGATATTGCGGCTTCGCCGCGTAGCTGTACAGACAGTGTGGCTTTTACGTTCAGCGAGATGGAAGTGCAAATGGAACTGTCCGGGCTTTCAGGCGCGGGCTCGCCTCAGAAGCAGCAACTGCTGACTCTGAGCAAAGGGCTTTTCAGGCTCGACAGGCTCGCCAGAATCGCCCACGAGCACTTTTTGTTACGCCTTGAGGGGGCAGGCCCGGCACCGGACGAGCTTGAGATGCACCTGGCTTACCGTGTGGGCCTGGCGCGAGCCCTTGAGCTGCCGGGGCAACCTGAAAGCATGGCGTTTAAATCACTGGCCGGGGTGACTCAGGCAGATCTGGACATTGCGCGGCTGGAAGTCGAAAAGGCCGAGAAAACGGCCTCGCTGAACATCTTTATCAGCACCCGCCAGTTTTGGCGGGAGTACTTGATACGTACCCACAGGACGCAATATGGCGCGCTGACCGAGCCGTACTTCGAGGCGTTAAGCAACTTGCTTAAAAGATCTCCAGAAATGAACAGTGAGCGCTATCTGCGCGAGGTCAGCGAAGTTCGCCATCAGATGGACGCGGCTGTCGATGTCTGGAGCCTGCAAAAGACCGAGGCGCTGCTGGCGCCCAAGTCCCTTGAGGGGTCGCCCTCTACAGCCCTTTGATCAGGGCCCGCAGCCCGAACCGGTTCGGCAGGCAGGCTTCGGCCACTGCTCTGGATACGGGCAGGGGTTCATCGTTGATCCAGGCGGCGAGTATTTCGCCAGACAGGGGTGCGGTGATGAGCCCGCGAGAGCCGTGGCCGCTGTTGACGTACAAGCCATCAAGCCACGGGCAGGGGACGTCAGGCACCTGTCGGGCATCCTTGCGCAACACGCCATAGGCGCTGGCGAACTGCTCCGGATCCGCGAGCGGGCCTACAATTGGCAAGTAGTCCGGGCTGGTGCAGCGGAACGCTGCCCATCCACGCAGGGTGTCAGGGTTGAGTTGTTCGTCACCGAGCCGATGGGCCAGGTCCGGTGAGATTTCCTCGAGCAGCTCGAGGTTACCTTGATGCCCCTGCGGGGTGGTGGTCAGGTCTTCGTTATCAAAGTCGAAGCTGGCGCCCAGCGTGTGCTCACCGAGGCGGCCAGGAGCCACATAGCCCTCGGCACACACTACGGTTTTCAATACGGCGCTGGCAGGGGTTTCTACCAGTTGAGTGATTTGCCCGCGAATCCGTTTGAGTGGCAGGCCGCTGCTGGCCGGGAAGCGCTTGACCTCGGCAGCGCCAGCCAGAATGACAACCGGAGCGCTGGCCAGTACCTGGTCGTTGTGGCACGCCTGCCATTGCTCATTGACCTTGTGCAGTTGCAAAATGTCATGGTGGGTCAGCACCCGAACCTTGGGGTGCAGGGCCTGGTAGTGGCAAAGCGCTGGAGGGTGAACCCAGCCGCCTTCGGGGTAGAACAGGCCGCCGTGGGCCAGTTCGATCCCGGCCAGGGCTTGTGCCTGGGGTTGGTCAAGCAGATGCACCAGCGCCGGGGGAAAGGCTGCGGCCAGTTGGGCCTGTCGTGCGGCTTCCTTGGCGTTGAAAGCCAATTGCAGGACCCCGCAATCATCCCAGTCGCGCCCGCGCTGCAGGTGTTCCAGCAGACGACGGGTGTAGCCAAAGCCGCTGACGATCATCTGCGACAAAGTCGTACCGTGTGCCGAGAGCTTGAGGTACAGAACGCCTTGCGGGTTGCCCGACGCTTCCTTGGCCAGTCTTTCGTGGCGCTCCAGCAATATCACCGTCCAGCCGCGGCGGGCCAGGCTATTGGCGCTGGCGCAACCCGACAGGCCGCCACCGATGACCAGTGCTGTACGCGGGCCTTTGACCCGGGGCGGGCGGGCAAACCAGGGTTTGACTGTGGGTGCTGTTGAAGCGGTGTCTGGCAAGCCGACAAAGGTGCCGCGCAGGATTTCCCACTTATGGCCTATGCCTGGCGTGCGGCGCATCTTGAATCCGGCGTCATTCAGTGCGCGGCGTACCCAGCCGGTGCTGGTGAATGTGCTGATTGTCGAATCGGGTGCCGCCAGGCGTGCCAATTGCGCGAACAGTTCCGGGGTCCACATGTCGGGGTTTTTCGCCGGGGCAAAACCGTCTAGAAACCATGCATCAACTTTGGCGTCGAGTTGCGGCAACTGTTCAAGTGCATCGCCGATCAATAACGTGAGCGTGACCCGGCCATCGGCCAGGGTCAGGGTCTGAAAGCCCGGATGGATTGCAAAATACACGGCCAGCAATTGTTCGCTGAGGGGCGTCAGCTCCGGCCACAGGGCCAGCGCGCGTTGCAGGTCGTTGCGGGTCAGCGGGTATTTTTCGACGCTGATGAACTGCAGGCGCGCATCGGGGTGGGCATGTTGCTCGAACAGCTGCCACGCGCACAAATAATTCAGCCCGGTGCCGAAACCGGTTTCGCCAATAACCAGATGGCCGTCAGCGGGCAGGGCGGCGAAACGCTCTGCAAGGGCGTTCTGTTCGATAAAGACATAGCGGGTTTCTTCAAGCCCCGACTTGTCCGAAAAATACACGTCATCAAACACCCGTGAATGGGGGCGACCTTGGTCATCCCAGTCGATCTGGGCATTGGCAGTTTCAGTAGTCATGTGTGGCTCGGCAACGGCAAGGCAGCCATTCTAGCCGATCAGTCAGGCCGGGACTGATCCATGACAGGTTTGCTCGGTTTCTTCCTGCATATTGCAGAGCAATCCGCTAGGCTTGGTTCATCTTGCCAGGGAGCATTCCATGTTCGAATCAGCTGAAATCGGCCATTTCATCGATAAAGAAACCTACGACAGGGAAGCCCCCGCTTTACGTGAAGCGTTGCTTGAAGCCCAGTTTGAGCTCCATCAGCAAAAGCGTGCTTCGGTCATTGTGCTGATCAATGGCATTGAAGGCGCCGGCAAGGGTGAAACGGTCAAACTGCTTAGTGAATGGATGGATCCGCGCCTGATCGAAGTGCGGACTTTTGATAGCCAGACCGATGAAGAGCTGGCTCATCCGCCGGCCTGGCGTTACTGGCGTCAATTGCCCGCCAAGGGGCGGATGGGCGTGTTTTTTGGCAATTGGTACAGCCAGATGCTCCAGGGCCGGGTTCACGGCCTGTTCAAGAATGCCGTGCTTGATCAGGCGATCACGGGCGCCGAACGCCTGGAAAAGATGCTGTGCAATGAGGGCGCAGTGATCTTCAAGTTCTGGTTCCACCTGTCCAAAAAACAAATGAAGGAACGCCTGCAAACCCTCAAGGATGACCCATTGCACAGCTGGCGCATCAGCCCGCTGGACTGGCAGCAGTCCAAAACTTATGACAAGTTCGTACGCTATGGCGAGCGGGCGATCCGCCGCACCAGTCGTGATTACGCACCGTGGAATATCGTCGAAGGTATTGACCCCTATTACCGCAGTCTGACTGTGGGCAAAATCCTTCTTGAAGGGTTGCAGGCGGCGTTGCATACCCCCAAGGTTGCAGCCCGCCCGGCGGGTGTGCCGCCGTTACCGGACAAGCAAGGCGAATTGACCCTGCTCGATTGCCTGGACCTGACCCGGCATCTTGAAAAAGAGGATTACCAGGAGCAATTGATCACTGAGCAGGCGCGTCTATCGGGCCTGATGCGTGACAAACGGATGCGCCGGCATTCATTGATTGCCGTATTTGAAGGCAATGATGCCGCAGGCAAAGGCGGCTCTATCCGGCGGGTGGCGGCAGCGCTGGACCCGCGTCAGTACATCATTGTGCCTATTGCTGCGCCTTCCGAGGATGAGCGAGCACAACCTTATCTTTGGCGTTTTTGGCGACATATCCCGGCGCGGGGCAAATTCACCATTTTTGACCGCTCCTGGTATGGCCGGGTGCTGGTTGAACGGGTCGAGGGTTTTTGCACGAAAGCGGACTGGATGCGCGCTTATGGCGAAATCAACGATTTCGAAGAACAACTTACGGCAGCAGGCGCGATTGTCGTCAAATTCTGGCTGGCAATCGACAAGGACACCCAGCTTGAGCGTTTTCAGGAGCGTGAAGAAATCCCGTTCAAACGCTTCAAGATTACCGAGGAAGACTGGCGTAATCGCGAAAAGTGGGATGTGTACCGCAGTGCGGTATGCGACATGGTGGATCGCACCAGCACCGAAATCTCGCCCTGGACCCTGGTTGAAGCCAATGACAAGCGCTGGGCACGGGTAAAGGTGCTACGCACGATCAACGAGGCTCTGGAAGCAGCCTTCGAGAAACGCGACAGGCAGGAAAAAAAGCGCAAGAAGAAGTAACACGGTACTTACCCTGTGGTGCTTCGCTTGTGCGCGGCAACACGGGGTTAGCCTGCGACTATATATCTACCACTGATGCACTCCGGGTTTCTGTTCAGATCAGGTGACTGTCGATCACTTGGGATGAACGCTTTCATGTCCGAAAACAGCCACACCCTTAACGCTGACCAGTACCTTTCATTTGGCAGCCTGTCTATCAATTTGCCCGGTACTCTGCGAGAGCGAAAAGTCTCACGCTACGAAGCAAGCCTGCAGTCATTTATAGGCACTGCTGATCAGGCGATGACTCGCTTGGCCGCTTACCGGGATACTCATGAGCAGGCTCTGACCCAGTGTGCCGAAACTCAACAGGCAACGGACAGGCTGCTCGAGGGGGCCGAGTCTCAGGGCACCGACTTCTGGACCCGGCTGGATGCCGGCGGGCTTAGTCTGTTGCAGCGTTTGTCTACGGGCAGGTCGCGCAGCTTGCTGGCCGAAGCACAGTTGCAAGTGTATGAAGGCCGGTTGAGCGAATCCGCGTATCAACAGATAAAAGAAGTTGTCAGCGAACCCTGGTCTTCACTCCGCGGGCAAAGTGTCAGCTGCGTTTGCGACCTGTCCCTGGGCACCTCGCAACGCTCTTATTTGCTGCAGGGGGCGATGGTGATAACTCGTCAGCCTGCGCTTGATGACCATCAACATCCGGAGCCCGTATTTCTGTTCGTTCCGGGCAATGCGGGCGGTTTGCAAGCATTCACTTCCGTGGCTCAGCTCAAGACCCAACTGGCCCGCAGCGTTCGGGCCGATCCGGACGGGTTCTGGCTCGGCCATGTTTCGCTGAAAAACCGCGCTGCTGCCCGGGCAGCGATAATGCTCGAGGGTACTGAAAGCCCCGTTATCCTGCGTGTGCTCGATGGTCATGCCTTCAGTCTGGGGGTTGAGGATCAAATCGCCGGCTATAAAGAAATTGCTTCGCTTATAGCCAGGGGCCAGTTGTTGTACAGCGAATCGACGGTTGCGCAGTCTCTTGAGCGCTTGCGTCTGGAAACCGCACAAAACCTGCTGGCGCCGGGCAATGAGGCCCGTGAACAGGGCATTGACCTTGTGGCGGAACAATTGCGTACGGCACAGGCTACGCAGGACTTGCCGGACTGGTTGCTGCGGGCATCGGTCGAAGAGCGGGCCGAATATGCCAAGGGACTTGTGGTTTACGCACGTAATGCCCTTTGGCTGGAGGACGATCTGAACCGTCATCTGCCGTCATTCGAGGTGTTTACCCGCGATAAGCTGGCTGAGCGGCTCAAGGCCGATTTAAAACGAGATATCGATCCGGATGCGATCAGGGTCGATATGCCCGATCGGGTCATCGTTGAGGTGTTGCAAACGAGCGAGAGGGCCGAGCGTCCGCATCTGGCGGGCGATACGTCGGAAAGCATAGCGATCACCGGCTTTTCAACCTGGGATGACGTCAGTCTTGCGCGTCACACCTTCAGCTTGTCCGAGCTGGCTCGCAAGAATATTGATGTGAATGACGAACAGCAGATGCTGCGTCTCAAGCACAGCTACTTCACTCTGGATGGCGTGGATACCAAGGCGCTGGGTATTGACCTTAAGTATCTGCTCAAAACCATTCCGGATCTGGATGTTGCCATGCTTTACAGCATGAGGATCACCCGTGCTTTTCTGGGTCGCACAGTAGGGGGTAGCCAGCCCGGAGCTCCCGATATTGCCAGGCGACTGGGAGTGTTCAGGCAAGCCATCAACCTTGAGGCCTGGGTCGCACGTCAGCGCAGCCACCTGTCAGAGCGGGGGTACAGGCTGGCGCAGGCAGCGACCGCACCCGGCAATGGTAATCACAAACCTGACGCCGAATTCGACATCGAATACCGTTATACCTGGTTACGCTCACCAGACCGGGGGGACAGTTCCTATACCGAACAAGCCTTGATCGGGGTGTCTGTGGTGCATGACAAAACCTCGGGGCTGGCGCTGATGTATCTGGCGGGCGCTCCGGGTAATCAGAAGTTCTTCGAAGGTTCCGGGTTCCAGCATCTGATTGAACGTCTCTCCAATCATGTGCTGCTCAACAGGGAGCTGCTCACCTACTTCGCAAACAGTACAGAGACCGGTTCGAGCGTTGCGCGGAATATTCAGAACATCAATGCCATTTTGCGTGTCGGAACTTACGGTTTTCTGGTGATTGACCCGGTCAAGGCGTCCCATGTGTCGCTGACGGACATGCAGTACCTGGCACGCATGGGGCGGCTCAAGGAGCAGGTCTATGGTTCCTCCAGATCGGCGCTGGATATCGAGCGCCGTCAGATGGAGCGTATTGCGCAGCGGGATCTGAGCTACATAAAGATTGGCCTGTCGGTTATTCCGGGTATTGGCACAACCATTGGTGTCTATGACGGCTGGAATGACGCATCTGCGGCCATCAGTGCGTTTGCCCGAGGCGATTACAAGGCGGGAGCGTGGCTGGCTTTCTCTGCCGCGCTTAATTTGGGCGAGGCGGTTCTTACGCTCGCACCTCTGGTGGCGCGCCCCAGAGCAGTAAGCGCAGTGCTGGGCAGCCTGGATGAAACGGTGACCAAGGCCGTAGCAACCCTATATGACGCAGGGTGGAGAGCCAGTAAATCGTTGCAGAAAAAACGCCTGAAGGATCTATTGCCGTCTGTCACTTCCCGCAAGCCCTGGCGTACCAAGGCATTCGAGGGCTATGAGGTCAAAGTCCCGCTCTATGACGCCGTGAGGCTCAGGGGGAAAAACGAAAATGTCTATCTCTTGAATAACAAGATGTACATTCAGATCGATGAAAAAGTGTACGAAGTGTATCGTCGCTCAGGTGAGAAAACCCTTCGCCTCAAGGCGCGCCCGCCCAAGAACTATGAACCGCCGATCAGGATGGATGCACGGGGGCGCTGGGAGTATCACGCCGATGTCGGGGGCAAGGGAGGGGCGCCGTTTCCGGAGCTGGAAGAGCTGATTGTTGATTCAACCCCCGTTACATCCACGCGCAAGGTTCCTGATGGATACGCTGTGACGGCCGCGGTTACCCCGGCGCCAATTCCTGCCGTACATCCTCAAGGCGTCGAGTCGATGGACAGGGTGGTTATCGGCCATCGGGATTTGTTTGTTTCCAGCGAACTTGATAGTGCAGGCAATTTTGGAATCTATCGTATTGATCCTGCTGATCCGACCCGACTGCAGGCTCAGGGTGTATTAACGCCCGAAGGGGTATATCGCCTCACCGATCAGCCTCTAGTCTCCGGTAGCGATCTGTTTGAAGAAGTCGCCGAAGATTTTGTCTTTATGGACAACAAGTTCTATCGGGTGCAACTGGATACTGAGCAGTTTTCCTGGAAAGTGGTGCGCACGGGTGATGAGGGTAGCAGCACGCTGTTTATCGAAAGTGATGGGGTATTTGATCCGGTCACACAACGGTTGGTCATCAGCAACTGGCACCTGATGCCAAGGCTCGGAGAACATCCCAGTCTGGAGGCCCTAGTGCGCCAGGCGCTTGACTTGCCTGCAACTGGTCTTGACCACGAAGTCTATGCATTTTTGCGCAACTACACGCGCCAGATCATCCAGTCTGTCGACACACAGGTGATACGGGCACCTGATGTGCTGGAGCTGGAGCGTCTGTGTGAGCAGAGCCTGCGCCGCAAGCAATTCCCGGTGGGCAGGCTGGACGAAGCCTTGACGGCCATGGCCAACAAGCAGCCCCTGCCGATCTGGGCACCGGTCTATGACGAACTGCAGGGTATGCGCTCGGTATTCCCGACGACATCCGGAAGGTATTACAACATTGATGCCGTGCGTCAATTGCGCAGTCATATGTCGATCCGCGATCTGGATGTGGAGGTTGCCGCCCTTATTGACAACTATGCAGCAATGCGTGCCGGATTGATCTCTACGTTTAATATGAGAACCACTCTGGCCAAAAGCGTCATGCAGTTGGTCTTGAAAAAGCGTGGCTACACATTGCTTGATGGCGGTCGCTACAAAGTGGGGGCTGCCGGTTTCGGTATGGTGCTACGTGGTCCCAACGGTGATCTGTATCTGATGGAAGTCAGGCATATACGGGCTACCGGCAACACCTGGGGGCATGTTTTTTTTGATCGTGGATCCGCGAGCAAACTAGTCATGATGTCTGACGAATGGGTCGATATCGTCGTGCGAAAATCCCTGGAGGAAGTGCCATTCAATCCTGCAGCTGTGGCAGTACAGCAAGCCAGGGCAGATGGCCGCTTGTTCAAACTGGTTGGCACCATCACCCCCGACAAGGAAGTGATGGTGTTCAAGGTTGCAACCCCGGGCCCAGGATTGTAAAAAACCGCCTAGCCGTGCTTGCCCGCGCCCAGCATGTTTTCAGGACGAACCCACTGGTCAAACTCGGCGTCCGTGAGGTAGCCCAGTTCCAGTGCTGCTTCGCGCAGGGTCAAACCTTCGGCGTAGGCCTTTTTGGCAATCTCGGCTGACTTGTCATAGCCGATATGGGGGTTGAGTGCGGTCACCAGCATCAGGCCGCGCTCCAGGTGTTCGGCCATTTTGGCGGCATCGACCTCAAGCCCGGTGACGCAGTGTTTGAAAAAGTTGCTGCAACCGTCTCCCAGCAACTGGATGGATTGCAGCAGGTTGTGAATGATCACCGGTTTATAGACGTTCAGTTGCAAATGCCCCTGGCTTGCAGCAAAGCCGATGGCAACATCGTTGCCCATCACCTGGCACGCCAGCATCGACAAGGCTTCGCACTGGGTCGGATTAACCTTGCCCGGCATGATCGAACTGCCCGGCTCATTGGCGGGCAGTTTGATTTCGGCCAGCCCGGCGCGGGGGCCGGAACCCAGCAGGCGGAAGTCATTGGCCAGTTTCATGAGGGTCACGGCCAGTGTTTTGAGGGCGCCTGACAAGGTGGTCAAGGGCTCGTGGCCGGCCAGCGCGGCAAATTTGTTCGGCGCGGTCACAAATGGCAGGCCAGATAACGCAGCCAGTTCAGCGGCAATCGCTTCGGCGAAACCGTGGGGTGCATTCAGCCCGGTGCCCACCGCGGTACCCCCCTGTGCCAGCTCGCACACTGCGGGCAAGGCCGAACGTATGGCTTGCTCGGCGTAGTCCAGCTGCGCGATATAGGCTGACAGCTCCTGGCCGAAGGTGATCGGCGTGGCGTCCATCATATGGGTGCGGCCGGTCTTGACCAGTTTCATATGCCGTGCCGACAACTCGGCCAGGCCTCCTGCCAGTTCATTGATCGCGGGCAGCAAATGATTGTGCACAGCCTTGGCGGCGGCGATATGCATGGCGGTGGGGAAGCAGTCGTTGGAGCTTTGCGAGCGGTTGACATGGTCATTGGGGTGGACTGGCGACTTGCCGCCACGGCCTTTGCCCGCCAGTTCATTGGCGCGTCCTGCAATGACTTCGTTGGCGTTCATGTTGCTCTGTGTACCGCTGCCTGTCTGCCACACCACCAGCGGGAACTGGTCGTCGTGTTCACCGTTGAGCACTTCATCGGCGGCCTGTTCGATCAGGCGGGCGATATCGGCAGGCAAATCACCGTTGCGGTCATTGACCCGCGAGGCAGCCTTTTTGATCAAGACCAGGGCATGCAGAACCGCCAGCGGCATTTTTTCGTTGCCGATGGCAAAGTTGATCAGTGACCGCTGTGTCTGCGCCCCCCAATAAGCCTCATCGGCCACGCTTACTTCACCCAGGCTGTCGGTTTCGATACGGCTCATCGGCTCTTTCTCCTTGAAGTCTGACCTGACAGCTTAGGCGTTGATTCACACTAAGGGTTCAATCTTGCGTTTTCGGTGCTTTTGGTCGGCTGATGAGAACGTCTATCAGTGTCGGGGTTGAGTGACACACTTTATTAGGCGCAGAATGGCCGCCCTTGGGGTTAAACCTCGCTTGCTAGAAAAGGAAACTCGATGACCCGTCTTCGCGCCATCTGTACAGCGGTAGCTCTGGTTTGCGCCAGCGGCCAGGTTTTCGCCGATGCAGCTAGCCACGCTGCCAGTGCTGAAACGTTCCTGAAACTGACACATGCCGATAAGCTGGGTACCCCGGTGTATATGCAAGTGCAGCAAATGTTCGCTCAGCGTTTCGAGCAAACCAAAGCACCAGCCTCCAAGAAAGCCCTGCTGGAAACTTACCAGGCCAAAGCCAGCACCGCTCTGGATCAAGCCATTGGCTGGAACAAGCTGAAGCCGGACATGGTCAAGCTCTACACCACCAATTTCACCGAGTCTGAGCTCAAGGACCTGGTAGCGTTCTACCAGTCGCCTCTGGGCAAGAAAGTGCTGGAAAAAATGCCGCAACTGACCCAGCAATCGGCACAAATGACCCAGGCCAAACTGGAAAGTGCAGTGCCGGTTGTCAACAAGCTGCTAGAAGACATGACAGCCGAGCTGGAGCCAAAAGCGGCCCCGGCCAAAAAGAAGTAAGCGGAGCCTGAATGAGCATGCAACAGCGTATTGAAGCGGCGCTAGGCGCTCTGCAACCCGAGCACCTGAGCGTGCTGGATGAAAGCCATATGCACAGTCGTGGGTTGCAGACCCACTTCAAGGCAGTGGTGGTCAGCGAGCAGTTCGCCGGGCTCAACAGCGTCAAGCGTCATCAAAAGGTCTATGCCACCCTGGGTGACCTGATGGGCGAGTTCCATGCGCTGGCTTTGCACACGTACACGCCTGTGGAATGGGCGAAAATCGGCACGGCCCCGGCATCGCCGACCTGTGCTGGCGGTGGGCACTGAGTTGGCGTAATCCGCCTGCTTTTTGTTAGAATCCGCAACGCGCCGCTTCGTCGGCGCGTTTTTTTTTGCGCCCGGTTCACCCTTTACGAGGGTAGCCACCTGGAGATTGATGCGATGACTTCGCCTGTTGTTGTAGCTGCACTGTATAAATTCGTCACCCTTGAGGACTACGTCGAGCTGCGTGAGCCACTGCTCAAGGCCATGGTCGACAACGGTATCAAGGGCACCTTGCTGATCGCCGAAGAAGGCATCAACGGTACGGTATCCGGCAGCCGTGAAGGTATTGACGGGCTGATGGCCTGGCTCAAGACTGATCCGCGCATGGTCGATATCGATCACAAGGAATCCTACTGCGATGACCAGCCGTTCTATCGGACCAAGGTCAAGCTCAAGAAAGAAATCGTCACCCTCGGTGTTGAAGGCGTGGACCCGAACAAGAAGGTCGGGACCTATGTCGACCCCGAGAACTGGAATGCGCTGATCAGCGATCCAGAGGTGTTGTTGATCGACACCCGCAACGATTACGAGGTTTCGATCGGTACGTTTGAAGGCGCTATCGACCCGAAAACGACCAGCTTTCGCGAATTTCCCGACTATATCAAAGCCAATTTCGACCCTGCCAGGCACAAGAAAGTCGCGATGTTCTGCACCGGCGGCATTCGCTGTGAAAAGGCTTCGAGCTATATGCTCAGCCAGGGTTTTGACGAGGTTTATCACCTCAAGGGCGGTATCCTGAAGTACCTCGAAGAGGTACCCCAGGAAGAAACCAAATGGCAGGGCGACTGCTTTGTATTTGATAACCGCGTTACCGTGCGCCATGACCTCAGCGCCGGCGAATACGATCAGTGCCATGCCTGCCGCACCCCGATCAGCCTCGCTGATCGCGAGTCCGAGCACTATCAGCCCGGTATCAGTTGCCCGTATTGCTGGGACAGCTTGAGCGAGAAAACCCGTCGCAGCGCCATTGATCGCCAAAAGCAGATCGAGCTGGCCAAGGAGCGTAATCAGCCGCACCCGATCGGTCACAACTACCGTAAAGCTGCCGAGGCCTGATATGACAGCGCGCCTGCTCTATGTGATGGATCCAATGTGCTCCTGGTGCTGGGGTTTTTCGCCCATCGCCCAGGCGCTGGTTGAGCAGGCGCAGGCCGCAGGCGTTGAGTTGCATCTGGTAGTGGGAGGTTTGCGCACCGGCAGTGGCTCGGCGCTTGAGCCTGCTACGCGGCGCTATATTCTTGAGCACTGGCAGGCGGTCACAGAGGCCACCGGGCAACCTTTCAACTTCGAGGGGGCCTTGCCCGACGGCTTTATCTACGACACCGAACCTGCCTGCCGGGCTATTGTCGCGGTACGCAGCCTTGCCCCCGATTGCGCCTGGCAGCTGGTCAAACTGATACAGCAGGCGTTTTACGTACAAGGCCGTGATGTGACCCAGGCCAGTGTGCTGGTCGAACTGGCTGAAATCGCGGGAGTGCCGCGTATCGAATTTGCTGCCGCTTTTGACTCTGCCGAGCAGCATGCAGCGACAGCCGCGGATTTTACCTGGGTGCAGGATCTGGGGATTGCCGGTTTTCCGACCTTGCTTGCCGAGCGCAACGGCCAGCTGGCGTTGTTGACCAACGGCTATCAGCCGCTTGCGCCCTTGTCTGACTTGCTTGCTCGCTGGCTTGAACGCGCTGCACGTGTTTGATCCTTCTGCTGTACCGCCTGCGGCTGCGGTGACGGATCGCCTGACCTGGGCCGAAATCCGCCGCCTGGCTCTGCGCCATAAAAAAGCCCTGTGGCTTGCCAACGGCGTTGCCGTGCTGGCGACCCTGTGCAGTGTGCCGATCCCCTTGCTTCTGCCTTTGCTGGTGGACGAGGTGCTGTTGGGTAACGGGGACGCTGCGCTGAAGATCATGAACCACTGGCTGCCGACTGCGTGGCAAAGCGCGGCAGGCTATATCGGCCTGATGCTGGCGATTACCCTGTTGCTGCGCTGCGGTGCTTTGCTGTTTAACGTGCTGCAGGCGCGGCTGTTTTCGCGGCTGGCCAAGGACATTGTGTTTCGCATTCGCCTGCGCCTGATCGAACGCTTGAAGCGAATATCACTGGCCGAGTACGAAAGCCTGGGCAGCGGCACGGTGACGACTCATCTGGTCACCGACCTCGATACGCTCGACAAGTTTGTCGGAGAAACCCTGAGCCGATTTTTGGTGGCGATGCTCACTCTGGTGGGCACTTCGGCGATTTTGTTGTGGATGCACTGGCAGCTGGCGCTGCTGATTTTGCTGTTCAACCCGCTGGTGATTTACGCCACGGTGCAGTTGGGCAAGCGGGTCAAGCACCTGAAAAAGCTTGAAAACGACAGCACGGCGCGCTTTACCCAGGCCCTTACCGAGACGCTGGATTCCATCCAGGAAGTGCGTGCAGGTAACCGTCAGGGCTTTTTCCTGGGCCGTCTGGGGTTACGGGCGCGAGAAGTGCGGGACTTTGCCGTGGCTTCACAGTGGAAGAGCGATGCCTCCAATCGCGCCAGCGGTTTGTTGTTCCAGTTCGGGATCGATATTTTTCGAGCCGCCGCGATGTTGACGGTATTGTTTTCGGATCTGTCGATCGGTCAGATGCTCGCAGTGTTCAGTTATCTGTGGTTCATGATCGGGCCGGTTGAGCAGTTGCTCAATTTGCAATATGCCTTCTATGCCGCTGATGGAGCCGTTACGCGGATCAATCAGTTATTGGCGCGCAACGACGAGCCACAATACCCCGGCGGCGCCAATCCATTTGTGGGGCGACAGACGGTCGGCATCGAAGTGCGTGACCTTAGCTTCAGCTATGGCGACGAAAAGGTACTCGATCACCTTAACCTGACCATTGCTCCTGGTGAGAAGGTGGCCATTGTCGGCACCAGCGGTGGTGGTAAAAGCACCCTTGTGCAACTGTTGCTGGGCTTATACACGCCGCAGTCGGGGAGTATCCGCTTTGCTGATGCCAGCCAGCCCGAAATCGGCCTGCAGACCATTCGCGAGCATGTGGCGGTGGTGCTGCAACACCCGGCATTGTTCAACGATACCGTGCGTGCCAATCTGACCATGGGCCGTGAACGAACCGATGAAGCGTGCTGGCACGCCCTGCAAATCGCTCAGCTCGATGGCACCATTGATGCGCTGCCCCAGGGCCTGGACAGCATCGTGGGGCGTTCGGGGGTGCGTTTGTCCGGCGGTCAGCGTCAGCGCCTGGCGATTGCGCGCATGGTATTGGCCGAACCCAAGGTGGTGATCCTCGACGAGGCCACCAGTGCCCTGGATGCTGCCACCGAATACAACCTGCATCACGCTTTGGGAAAATTTTTGAGCGGGCGCACAACTTTAATCATCGCTCACCGTTTATCTGCGGTAAAACAGGCTGACCGGGTGCTGGTGTTTGATGGTGGGTGCATTGCCGAAGAGGGCGATCACCAGCAGTTGATTGCAGAGGGTGGGCTCTATGCCAAGCTCTACGGGCATCTGCAGCAGACGTGATGTCGCAGGGTTGTGGGGGCGAGCCTGCACGCGAAAGCCCATGAACATCGCAGTTATCCGGCCAATACACGGTATTGCTCATGATCTTCTGGAGCAGGTTCTTTTGCACAGGCGCATTGCTTGCTTCAATGAACATAATGATGCGGCTGCACGCTTATTGAAGATTTAGATCGGCTCAGACTACTCAATTTTTGAAAAATTGGCCTAGGCTGACTTGTAGTGAGATTTTCTCTCTGGTTTTCATTTGACTCCATGAAGCAAAGGGAACTCATGAAATCTAAACGCCCCCTTGGTACACCACGCTTATTGGGCATTGTTTGGCCTTTTATTGCTGTCGTGCTGTTCCAGGCGTTATTGGGGTGCGTGAGTCTGTATATGCTTTCTGCCGTGAGGAGTTATGTCGGTGGCGAAAGTTTATGGTCCAAGGGGCAGAAGGACGCCATCTACTTTCTCTATCTGTATTCCGATACCCATGACCCGGTTTATTACGAAAAATACACACAGGCCATAAGTGTTCCCCAGGGCGACCATAAGTTACGCCTGGCGATGGATGAGTCCCCACCCAATGAAGTCGCTGCCCGCGAAGGCATTCTGCAGGGCGGCAACAGCGCGCAAGATGCCTCGAGCATTATCTGGTTTTACCGCTACTTCCGCCATGTAAGCTATATGGAAACCGCCATCGAGAAGTGGGCCATAGGTGATGCTTACCTGCTCAAGCTCGACAATCTGGCCCAGGAGATGCACAAGGCCATCCTCGCCGGCAGTGCCGATGCTGCGGAGTCCCAGCGCTGGGAAGACGAGATTTTCGCCATCAACGAGGGTATTGCGCCTTCTGCCAAGGCTTTCAGTGATGCGCTGGGTGAAGGCTCGCGCTTTATCTGGCGGTTGCTGGTGGTCATAAACCTGGTCACGGCGGTGGCGCTGATCCTGCTGGTACTCAAGCGCACCCATAAAGTGCTCAAGCAGAGCCGTGCTTTTGCCGAGGCGCTGCAGCTGGAAAAAGAGCGGGCGCAAATCACCCTGCAGTCGATTGGCGACGGTGTTATCACCACCGACGTCAATGGCGCGATTGCCTATATGAACCCTGCGGCCGAGAACTTGACCCAGTGGAAGTCCGAGCAGGCGCAAGGCATTTCCCTGGCTGCGCTGTTCAAGTTGCTTGATGACAACGATCAGGACGAAGGCCCCAGGCTGGTCGAGCGTATTCTCACTGGCGAGCTGAGTAACAGTCGCGAGCACTCCCGGCAGATTCAACGCATGGATGGTAGTACCGTTGCGGTAACCCTTGTGGGTGCGCCGATCCTTCACGATGGCGATGTCAGTGGCGCAGTGCTGGTGCTGCATGACATGACCCAGGAGCGCCAGTACATTGCCAACCTGTCCTGGCAGGCGACCCATGATGCACTGACCGGGCTGGCCAACCGACGTGAGTTCGAATACCGCCTGGAGTTGGTACTGAAGAACCTGGGGCGCCAGCAGGGCCGGCATGCCCTGATGTTTCTTGATCTGGACCAGTTCAAGCTGGTCAATGACACCTGCGGTCACGCGGCGGGTGATGAGCTGTTGCGGCATATTTGTACGTTGCTGCGTACCGGCCTGCGTGAAGGCGATACCCTGGCCCGGCTGGGTGGGGATGAGTTTGGCATCCTGCTGGAAAACTGCCCGGTGGACATGGCGGAAAAAATCGCCGGCGGTTTGCGTCAGGCGGTGCAAAGCCTGCATTTTGCCTGGAAAGGGCGCCCGTTCATGAGCACCATCAGCATCGGCCTTGTGCATATCCATAAAGCGCCAGTCACCCTTGAGTCTTTGATGCGGGCTGCGGACATGGCCTGTTATATGGCCAAGGAAAAGGGCCGTAACCGGGTGCAGGTTTATCATGTAGATGACACGGAGTTGTCATTGCGCTTTGGTGAAATGGCCTGGGTGCAGCGCTTGCATGTCGCACTGGAAGAAAACCGCTTCAGTCTGTATGCCCAGGAAATAACCCCCCTGGGACCTGTGCAGGACGGGGGCGGGCATATCGAGATTCTGTTGCGCCTGCAAGATGAAAACGGTCGCATTGTATTCCCGGACAGTTTTATTCCTGCGGCGGAACGTTATGGCTTGATGAGTTCGATAGACCGCTGGGTGGTCGAAAATGTGTTCAGGATCATTGCGGAATGTTCAGCCCAGGCGGGTGGGCGGCCAATGGCCATGTGTGCGATCAACCTGTCTGGGTCAACCATTGGCGATGATGACTTTCTTGCGTTTTTGCATGAACAATTTGACTGTTACGGCGTGTCGCCAAAACTCATCTGTTTTGAAATTACTGAAACCAGTGCAATTGCCAACCTGGGTAATGCCATCCGTTTTATCAATGATCTTAAAACCCTGGGTTGTCACTTTTCGCTGGATGACTTTTGTGCCGGGATGTCCTCATTTGCCTATTTGAAACATCTTCCTGTCGACTTTTTGAAGATCGACGGCAGTTTCGTCAAGGACATGTTGGACGACCCGATCAATCGTGCCATGGTTGAAGTCATTAATCATATTGGCCATGTCATGGGCAAACGCACGATTGCCGAGTTTGTTGAAAGCACACAGATTGAAGAGGCCTTGATTGAAATCGGCGTTGATTATGCGCAGGGCTATATTGTCCAGCGGCCACAGTTATTCACGTTCGATAGTTTGTTGCAGCGTCCTCAGCGTGCCCGGGCGTTGGCATTGAAGTCCCCGGGCACGTTGCGTTGATCTGTTCTACATTTCTAAAGTCTATTATCAAAAAGGATTTGGATTGTGAGTGAAGTCTTCAACCGAACGGGGCCTCTTATGGAGGAAGCCAGTTACCCCCAGTGGGCCCGGCAGTTGATTCGGGACTGTAGCGAAAGCAAGCGTCGGGCAGTCAAACACGAAATTTACAAGCGCATGCGTGACAACACCTTGAGCCCCAGAGCAATGCGCATGTTTCTCGTGGGCGGCTGGCCGGTAGTCGAGCAGTTTTCGTTGTACATGGGCCATAACCTGGGCAAGACCCGCTACGGGCGTCACCCTGGCGAAGACATGGCTCGCCGCTGGTTGATTCGCAATATCCGGGTCGAGCTTAATCATGCCGACTATTGGGTGAACTGGGCGCTGGCGCACGGGGTCAGCCTTGAAGACCTCAATGCCCAGGACCTGCCTGCCGAGTTTCAGGCGCTGAACGACTGGTGCTGGCATAGCTGTTCCAAGGATTCGCTGGCCGTGGCGATGGCTGCCACCAACTACGCCATCGAGGGTGCCGTGGGTGAGTGGGCGGCGATTGTCTGCTCGGCCGATATCTATGAAGAGTCGTTTGCGGTCGATCAACGCAAGCGCGCGATGAAGTGGCTGAAGATGCACGCCCAGTACGATGACGAGCATCCCTGGGAGGCGCTGGAAATTGTCTGTACCCTCGTGGGAATGAATCCGAGCCAGGAGCAGATCACTGAACTGCGCAAAGCCATCTGCAAGAGCTACGACTATATGTATCTGTTTCTGCAAAGTTGCCTGTTGTTCGACAAGGCCGCTGTGGCGCGTGAGCATCGGGAACTGGTCGAGAGCTGAACACCGGCTTTTCAGTGCATAAAAAAACCGCGGGCTGCATGGGATGCAGCCCGCGGTTTTTGTTTGTAGCCCTGTTACTGTGCGTTGAAAGCCTGCCCGTTGATCCCGGTACTGTCCGGGCCCATCAGGTACAGGTAAACCGGCATGATTTCGTGTGGCTCTGGATTGTTCTCGGGGTTTTCACCCGGATAGGCCAGGGCGCGCATGCTGGTGCGGGTCGCGCCGGGGTTGATGCTGTTGGCACGTACCGGGGCCACGCCGTCGACTTCGTCGGCCAGGGTTTGCATCAAGCCTTCGGTGGCGAACTTGGAGACGCCATAGGCACCCCAGTAAGCACGGCCTTTGCGCCCGACACTGCTGGAAGTGAAGATCACCGAGGCGTCCTGCGACAGCTTGAGCAGGGGTAGCAGGGTGCTGGTGAGCATAAACATGGCATTGACGTTGATATGCATCACGCGCATGAAATTTTCCCCCGACAGCTGCTCCAGCGGCGTGCGCGGACCAATGATCGAAGCGTTGTGCAGCAGCCCGTCAAGGCGGCCGAACTCGGTCTCGATCATGGCGGCCAGCTCATCGTATTGATGGGGTTGGGCGGTTTCGAGGTTGAACGGGATAACCACTGGCTGCGGATGGCCCGCAGCTTCGATTTCGTCGTAGACCTGGCTTAGGTTGGCTTCGGTCTTGCCCAGCAGCAATACGGTTGCGCCGTGTGCGGCATAGGTCCTGGCTGCAGCAGCGCCGATGCCGCGACCGGCGCCGGTAACCAGGATCACCCGATCCTGGAGCAGGTTGGGGCGGGCTGAATAATCAAACATAAAAAACCTCAACAAAATCGGTCATCGTTAGCAGCTGCACATCGCGTTATCCAGCACTTTGCGCAGTTCGGCCGGATGATCGACCACCACGTCCGCACCCCAGTGATCAGGGTTGTCGTCAGGGTGGATATAACCAAAGCGCACGGCTGCAGTTTTGGTCCCGGCATCGCGCCCGGACTCGATATCGCGCAGGTCATCGCCTACAAACAGTACGCTGGCCGGGTCAAGGTCGAGCATTTTGCAGGCCAGAATCAGCGGCTCGGGGTCCGGCTTGCTGTTTTTGACGTGGTCGGGGCAAATCAGCAGCGCCGAGCGCTCGGCCAGGCCCAGGCGTTCCATGATTGGCTGGGCGAACCGCACCGGTTTGTTGGTGACGACGCCCCACACCAGATGGGCCTTTTCGATATCGGCGAGCAACTCTTCCATGCCATCAAACAGCTTGGTATGGACTGCGCAATCGCGCTGATAGCGCTCCAGGAACTCCTGACGCAGCTCTTCAAAGCCAGGTGCGTCAGGGTCCATGTTGAAAGTCGCTGCCACCATGGCGCGTGCACCGCCGGAAATCTCGTCGCGGATAAGTTTGTCTGCGACGGGAGGCAGGTCGCGATCGGCGCGCATGGCCTGGCAGATGGCGATAAAGTCCGGCGCGGTGTCGAGCAGGGTGCCGTCCATGTCAAAAAGAACTGCTCTTAAACGCATGTGTTACTCCTCGCGAAGGGTCTGGATCATGTAGTTGACGTCAACATCGGCGGCCAGCTTGTAGTGCTTGGTCAGCGGGTTGTAGGTCAGGCCGATGATGTCCTTGACGCTCAATCCGGCCTGGCGGCTCCAGGCGCCCAGCTCGGAAGGGCGAATGAATTTTTTGAAGTCATGGGTGCCACGGGGGATCAGCTTGAGTATGTATTCCGCACCGAGGATAGCGAACAGATAGGACTTGGGGTTGCGGTTGATGGTCGAGAAGAACACCTGGCCACCGGGCTTGACCATTTTGTAGCAGGCGCGGATCACCGACGACGGGTCGGGTACATGCTCAAGCATTTCGAGGCAGGTGACTACATCGAACTGCCCGGGCATTTCTTCAGCAAGATCTTCAGCAGTGACCTGGCGGTACTCAACGTTTACGCCGGACTCGAGCTGATGCAGCTGTGCCACGGCCAGCGGGGCTTCGCCCATGTCGATGCCCATTACGGTGGCGCCGCGCTGAGCCATCGACTCGCTGAGAATGCCGCCGCCGCAGCCGACGTCGAGGACTTTTTTGCCAGCCAGTTGTACGCGCTCGTCAATCCAGTTGACGCGCAGCGGGTTGATGTCGTGCAGCGGCTTGAACTCGCTCTCACGGTCCCACCAGCGATGGGCTAGCGCTTCGAATTTGGCGATCTCGGCGTGGTCAACGTTGCTCATGGGTAAATCCTCTAAAGCTGAATAATCTGGTAAAGCTCCGGGCGCAGGCCCGAAGGTAGTGAATCAATGAGTATGGCCGCTTATGCGCTCGCCCCAGGCTCTTGCGGTTGCGCAGAGTTGCTGCTCGTCCAGGCGGGTCAGGTGTCGATCCTCGAGCAACTGCTTGCCTGCGACCCACACATGTTTAACGCAATCGCGGCCTGTGGCGTAGATCAACTGCGAAACGGGGTCGTAAACCGGTTGCTGGGCCAGGCCGCTGAGGTCAAAGGCTACCAGGTCGGCGGCCTTGCCGATTTCGATCGAGCCGGTGTCGCTTTCAATGCCCAGGGCGCGCGCGCCATTGAGGGTGGCCATGCGCAGTGCGCGGTGGGCGTCCAGCGCAGTAGCCGAGCCTGCAACGGCTTTGGCCAGCAAGGCGGCGGTGCGGGTTTCGCCGAGCAGATCGAGGTCATTGTTGCTGGCCGCACCGTCGGTACCCACCGCCACATTGACTCCGGCTTGCCACAGGCGCTCCACCGGGCAGAAGCCACTGGCCAGTTTGAGGTTGGACTCGGGGCAATGAACCACGCTGGAGTTGCTTTCTACCAGCATGGCCAGGTCGTCATCGCTGATCTGGGTCATGTGTACGGCCTGGAAGCGCGGGCCCAGCAAGCCCAGGCGGGCGAGGCGGGCCATCGGGCGTTCGGCGTGTTGCTCGACGGCCTGATGCACTTCGAAGGCGGTTTCGTGAACGTGCATATGAATGGCGGCATCCAGCTCGTCGGCGATGACCCGGATTTTCTCCAGGTTGTCGTCGCTTACGGTGTAAGGCGCATGGGGGCCGAAGGCAATTTTGATCCGCGGGTGAAACTTCAGGTCGGCAAACAGTTCGACGGCCTGGCGCAGGGATTCGTCTGCGCTGCTGGCGCCGGGAATCGGAAAGTCGAGAATCGGAATGGCGATTTGTGCACGGATACCGCTCTTGTGCACGCACTCGCTGGCAACTTTCGGGAAAAAATACATGTCGCTGAAACAGGTGATGCCGCCCTTGAGCTGTTCGGCGATGGCCAGGTTGGTGCCGTCGCGCACGAACTGCTCATCGACCCATTTGCCCTCGGCCGGCCAGATATGCTGTTCGAGCCAGGTCATCAGGGGCAGGTCGTCGGCCATGCCGCGGAACAGCGTCATGGCCGCGTGCCCGTGCGCGTTGATCAGCCCCGGGCTGAGCAGCATGTCCGGCAGCTCGCGGGTTTGCGTGGCGGTGAGCTTCAGCGCCTGTTCGCGCGGGCCGATGAACACAATGCAGCCGTCGCGAATGCCCACGCCGTGATCCTTGAGTACGACACCGGCCGGTTCTACAGGCACCAGCCAGGTGGGTAACAGCAGTAAGTCCAGGGGCGTGGTTGGGGTCGGCATCGAAAACTGATTCCAGTGCGTTATAAAAGGAGGCGAAGTATACCCGAGCGTCTTGGGGGTGGGCTCGCTATAATCGGCCGCTTTGTTACCAGGTAATGGGGGAAGGCATGCGCGATCGACTGTTGGCTGCGGAAAAGGTTAAGGCCATCGATTGGCGGGATGACGCCCTGTATCTGCTGGATCAACGCATTCTGCCCTTTGAAGAGAGCTGGTTGGCGTACACCGGCGTTGACGGTGTGGCGCAAGCGATTCGCGACATGGTCGTGCGCGGCGCCCCGGCAATCGGTATCGCGGCGGCCTATGGCGTGGTGCTGGCTGCACGTGTGCGCAAGGCTGCAGGTGGTGACTGGCTGGCAGCGCTGGAAGAGGACTTCACCCTGCTGGCGGACTCGCGTCCTACGGCAGTGAACCTGTTCTGGGCCTTGAATCGCATGCGCGAACGTCTGGCTCGAAGCCAAAACCGCGCGGATGTATTGCAGGTGCTTGAGGCAGAGGCTGTTGCCATCCACGAAAGTGATCGCGAGGCCAATCTGACCATGGCGCAGTTGGGTGTCGATGTCATTCGCCGCCATCAGGGCAATGCCCAGGCGGTGCTGACCCACTGCAACACCGGAGCCCTGGCCACAGGCGGCTTTGGTACGGCGCTGGGGGTCATCCGGGCGGCCTGGCTCGAAGGCATGATCGAGCAGGTCTATGCCGACGAAACCCGGCCCTGGCTGCAGGGTTCGCGCCTGACTGCGTGGGAGCTGGCCAATGAAGGCATCCCGGTGGTGCTCAATGTCGATTCGGCAGCAGCGCATATCATGAAAACCAAAGGCGTCACCTGGGTGATCGTGGGCGCTGACCGCATCACTGCCAATGGCGATGTGGCGAACAAGATCGGCACCTACCAACTGGCGGTCAACGCCATGCACCACGGCGTGCGCTTTATGGTGGTGGCCCCGAGCTCGACCATCGACATGGATCTGGCCTCGGGTGATGACATCCCGATTGAGGAGCGTGACGGCCGCGAACTGCTGGAAGTGGGTGGCAAGCGGGTCGGCGCGGATGTGCAGGCCTTCAACCCGGTGTTTGATGTGACGCCGGCGGACCTGATCGATGTGATTGTCACCGAGAAGGGTGTGATTGAACGCCCGGATGCGGCAAAGATGGCGCAATTGATGTGCCGCAAGCGCTTGCATTGAAACGCAAGCCTGTCGTCGCTGCCGAAGGCCGCGAAGAGGAACGCGGGTGCTTCAAATCGCCTTCAGAGTCCCTCTGGGGCCCTTCAGGCCGATAAACGTCGTAATTACTACGCTCCATGCGCATCTGAGGGATAGGTGCGTGGCGGCGATTGTGATAACATTCGGCGGTTTCCAGGGTGACCCGCAAGGGTTGCCCTTACTGCGCAAATCCGTGACATAACTTGTTGATTTGTCGTAAGTCGTTGCGTGGCACGTGGCCAGCGGCGGCGAGCTTCGTTCGTCCCGAATGGATGTGGCGAAGTTTCACCCGAAAAAGGAATCAGGCTTCTCATGGGCGAACTGGCCAAAGAAATCCTCCCGGTCAATATCGAAGACGAGCTGAAACAGTCCTACCTCGACTACGCAATGAGCGTAATTGTCGGGCGGGCACTGCCTGATGCGCGCGATGGCTTGAAGCCCGTGCACAGGCGTGTGCTGTTTGCGATGAGCGAACTGAACAACGACTGGAACAAGCCGTACAAGAAATCTGCCCGTGTGGTCGGTGACGTAATCGGTAAGTATCACCCGCATGGTGATACTGCTGTTTACGACACCATCGTTCGAATGGCTCAGCCATTCTCCCTGCGCTACCTGCTGGTAGACGGTCAGGGCAACTTCGGTTCGGTCGACGGCGACAACGCTGCGGCCATGCGATACACCGAAGTGCGCATGACCAAGCTGGCCCACGAATTGCTGGCCGACTTGCACAAAGAGACCGTGGACTGGGTGCCGAACTACGACGGCACGGAAATGATCCCGGCCGTCATGCCGACACGAATTCCCAACTTGCTGGTCAACGGCTCAAGCGGTATCGCCGTGGGTATGGCCACCAATATTCCGCCGCATAACCTGGGTGAAGTCATCGACGGCTGCCTGGCGCTGATCGACAACCCGGAACTGAGCATCGATGAACTGATGCAGTTCATCCCGGGCCCGGACTTCCCGACTGCCGCCATCATCAACGGCCGTGCCGGTATCATCGAAGCCTATCGCACGGGCCGTGGCCGCATTTACATGCGCGCCCGCTCGATGATCGAAGACATCGACAAGGTCGGTGGTCGTCAACAGATCGTCATCACCGAGCTGCCGTACCAGCTGAACAAGGCTCGCCTGATCGAAAAGATCGCCGAGCTGGTAAAAGAGAAGAAGCTTGAAGGCATCACCGAGCTGCGTGACGAGTCCGACAAAGACGGCATGCGCGTTGTGATCGAATTGCGTCGTGGCGAAGTGCCGGAGGTGATTCTCAACAACCTGTACGCCCAGACTCAGCTGCAAGCGGTGTTCGGTATCAACATCGTTGCCCTGATTGACGGTCGCCCGCGCATCCTGAACCTCAAGGACCTGCTCGAAGCATTCGTTCGTCACCGCCGTGAAGTAGTGACGCGCCGTACCGTATTCGAACTGCGCAAAGCCCGCGAGCGCGGCCATATCCTTGAGGGTCAGGCCGTTGCCCTGTCCAACATCGATCCGGTCATCGCGTTGATCAAAGCCTCGCCGACCCCGTCTGAAGCCAAGGAAGCGCTGATCAGCACACCTTGGGAGTCGACCGCGGTCGTGGCCATGGTTGAGCGTGCCGGCGCAGATTCCTGCCGTCCGGAAAACCTCGATCCGCAATACGGTCTGCGTGATGGCAAATACTTCCTGTCGCCGGAGCAGGCCCAGGCCATTCTTGAGTTGCGCCTGCACCGCTTGACCGGTCTGGAGCACGAAAAGCTGCTGGCCGAGTACCAGGAAATTCTCAACCAGATCGGTGAGCTGATCAGCATCCTCAATAGCGCCGTGCGCCTGATGGAAGTGATCCGCGAAGAGCTGGAAGTCATTCGCGCCGAATACGGCGATGTGCGTCGTACCGAAATCCTGGATCACCGTCTTGATCTGACCCTGGGTGACATGATCCCGGAAGAAGAGCGCGTCGTGACCATTTCCCACGGTGGCTATGCCAAGACCCAGCCATTGGCTGCGTACCAGGCCCAGCGTCGTGGCGGTAAAGGCAAGTCGGCTACTGGCGTCAAGGATGAGGACTACATCGCTCACCTGCTGGTTGCCAACAGTCACACCACGCTGCTGCTGTTCTCCAGCAAGGGCAAGGTGTACTGGCTGAAGACCTATGAAATTCCTGAGGCGTCCCGCGCTGCCCGTGGTCGTCCGCTGGTGAACCTGCTGCCGCTGGATGAGGGTGAATACATCACCACCATGCTGCCGGTCGAAGAGTACACCGAGGGTCACTTCATCTTTATGGCGACCGCCAACGGCACCGTGAAGAAGACCCCTCTGGAAGCCTTCAGCCGTCAGCGCAGCGTAGGCTTGATCGCGCTGGAACTGGACGAAGGCGACGTGCTGATCAGTGCCGCGATCACCGATGGCGAGCGTGAAGTCATGCTGTTCTCCGACGGTGGCAAGGTGACTCGCTTCAAAGAGTCCGATGTCCGTGCCATGGGCCGTACTGCCCGCGGTGTACGCGGCATGCGTCTGCCAGAAGGGCAGAAGCTGATTTCCATGCTGATCCCTGAGGAGGGTAGCCAGATCCTTACCGCTTCGGCGCGTGGCTATGGCAAGCGTACGGCGATCAGCGAGTTCCCAGAGTACAAGCGTGGCGGCCAGGGTGTTATCGCCATGGTCAGCAACGAGCGTAATGGCCGTCTGGTCGGTGCGGTTCAGGTGCAGGACGGTGAAGAAATCATGTTGATTTCGGATCAGGGCACTCTGGTACGTACGCGTGTCGACGAAGTGTCGAGCCTGGGTCGTAATACCCAGGGCGTCACCTTGATCAAGCTGGCCAGTGACGAAACGCTGGTAGGGCTTGAGCGGGTTCAGGAGCCTTCTGAAGTTGAAGGCGAAGAGCTCGAAGATGAAGGCGGTGCAGAGTTCGACGGTGAGGCCATCCAGGATGGCGCAGACGACGAGCAGCCGCTAGAGGCTGGCGCTGACGAAGAGCCGCAGGAATAAGCGGACACACAGGGGGCGGATGAGAATTCGCCCCCTTGTTGTATGTCCAGTATGAAAGTTTGCGACACTGTGGGAGCGAGCCTGCTCGCGATGGCATCAGCGCGGTATGTCAGATAGACATTACTGCCCGTATCGCTAGCAAGCCCGCTTCTACAAGCAACAATGTGTCGAGAGTTGATTTATTGCGTGACCACCAAATCAGAGTGAGAGTGGAAGTGAGCAAACGAGCCTATAACTTCTGCGCAGGTCCTGCTGCGCTACCTGAAGCTGTTCTGTTGCGTGCCCAGTCCGAGTTGCTCGACTGGCATGGCAAGGGCCTCTCGGTCATGGAAATGAGCCATCGCAGCGATGAGTTCGTGTCCATTGCGACCAAGGCTGAGCAGGATCTGCGTGACCTGCTGTCTATTCCCTCGAACTACAAAGTCCTGTTTCTGCAAGGCGGTGCCAGCCAACAGTTTGCCCAGATCCCGCTGAATCTGTTGCCTGAAAATGGCAAGGCGGATTACATCGATACCGGTATCTGGTCGCAGAAGGCCATTGAAGAGGCGTCGCGTTTCGGTCACGTCAACGTGGCAGCAACCGCCAAACCTTACGATTACTTCGCGATTCCTGGTCAGAATGAGTGGAATCTGTCGAAAGACGCGGCCTACGTTCATTACGCGCCAAACGAAACCATCGGCGGTCTGGAATTCAACTGGATCCCTGAGACTGGCGATGTGCCATTGGTCGCTGACATGTCTTCGGATATTCTGTCGCGCCCGGTTGATGTGTCCCGTTTTGGCATGATCTACGCGGGTGCCCAGAAAAACATCGGCCCAAGTGGCATCGTGGTCAATATCATTCGCGAAGATCTGCTGGGTCGTGCGCGTTCGATCTGCCCGACCATGCTCGATTACAAGGTCGCGGCTGACAACGGCTCGATGTACAACACGCCGCCGACCCTGGCCTGGTACCTGTCAGGTCTGGTATTCGAATGGCTCAAGGAGCAGGGCGGTGTCGAGGCAATCGGCAAGCTCAATGAAGTGAAAAAACGTACCTTGTACGACTTTATCGACGCCAGTGGCCTGTACAGCAACCCGATCAACCTTTCTGATCGCTCGTGGATGAACGTCCCGTTCCGTCTGGCGGACGATCGCCTCGACAAGCCATTCCTGGCAGGCGCTGAAGCACGCGGGCTGCTGAACCTCAAGGGGCACCGCTCCGTTGGTGGCATGCGCGCATCGATCTATAACGCTGTGGATATCAACGCGGTTAACGCGCTGGTGGCTTACATGGCAGAGTTCGAAAAGGAACACGGCTAATGTCCGAGCAAGAACTCAAGGCGCTGCGCCTGCGTATCGACAGTCTGGACGAAAAAGTCCTGGAGCTTATCAGCGAGCGGGCGCGTTGTGCCCAGGAAGTGGCGCGGGTCAAGATGGCTTCCCTGGCTGAGGGTGAAGTGCCGGTATTTTACCGGCCTGAGCGTGAGGCTCAGGTGCTCAAGCGCGTTATGGAGCGCAATAAAGGCCCGTTGGGCAACGAAGAGATGGCGCGGTTGTTCCGCGAAATCATGTCCTCGTGCCTGGCGCTGGAGCAGCCGCTGAAAGTGGCTTATCTCGGCCCCGAGGGTACCTTTACCCAGGCTGCGGCCATGAAGCACTTTGGCCATGCCGTGATCAGCAAGCCGATGGCTGCCATTGACGAAGTATTCCGCGAAGTGGCTGCCGGTGCAGTGAATTTTGGCGTGGTGCCAGTGGAAAACTCCACAGAAGGCGCAGTCAACCACACTCTCGACAGCTTCCTTGAGCATGACATGGTGATCTGCGGTGAAGTAGAGCTGCGCATCCACCATCACCTGCTGGTCGGCGAAAACACCAAAACGGACAGTATCAGCCGCATTTACTCCCACGCCCAGTCGCTGGCTCAGTGCCGCAAATGGCTGGATGCACACTACCCGAATGTCGAGCGTATTGCGGTGTCGAGCAATGCCGAAGCGGCCAAACGGGTCAAGGGTGAGTGGAACTCCGCTGCCATTGCCGGTGATATGGCTGCTGGCCTGTACGGCTTGACCCGACTGGCCGAAAAAATTGAAGACCGCCCGGACAACTCCACGCGGTTCTTGATGATTGGCAGTCAGGAAGTGCCACCCACTGGCGATGACAAGACGTCGATCATTGTGTCCATGAGCAACCGTCCTGGCGCCCTGCATGAGCTGCTGGTGCCGTTCCATGAGAACGGGATCGATCTGACGCGTATTGAGACGCGTCCTTCGCGTAGCGGTAAATGGACCTATGTGTTTTTCATCGACTTTGCTGGTCATCACCGCGACCCCTTGGTCAAAAGTGTCCTGGAGCAGATCAGTCAAGAAGCCGTAGCGCTTAAAGTATTGGGTTCCTACCCGAAAGCGGTTCTCTGAGGCGATAAAACATGAGCGGTGATTTCCTCGCCCTGGCACAGCCGGGCGTACAACAACTTTCGCCTTATGTCCCGGGTAAACCTGTGGATGAGCTGGCGCGTGAACTGGATCTGGATCCGGCCACGATCGTCAAGCTGGCCAGCAACGAAAACCCTTTGGGTGCGAGCCCCAAGGCGCTGGAAGCCATTCGTGCCGAGCTGGCCGAATTGACGCGCTACCCGGATGGCAATGGCTTTGCCCTGAAAAGCCTGTTGGCTGAGCAGTGTGGCGTACAGCTTGACCAGGTAACACTGGGCAACGGTTCTAACGATATTCTGGAGCTGGTGGCGCGTGCCTACCTGGCGCCGGGGCTAAATGCCGTGTTCAGTGAGCATGCATTTGCCGTGTATCCGATTGTGACCCAGGCGGTAGGTGCCCAGGCCCGCGTTGTGCCGGCCAAGGACTGGGGGCATGACCTGCCTGCCATGCTGGCTGCCATCGACAGTGATACCCGGGTGGTCTTTATTGCCAACCCGAACAACCCGACCGGTACCTGGTTTGGCGTCGATGCGCTGAACGAGTTTTTGCAGGACGTGCCCGAACACGTGCTTGTGGTGCTGGACGAAGCTTATATCGAGTACGCAGAGGGCGGTGATCTGCCCGATGGTCTGGAGTTTTTGTCGGGGTATCCCAACCTGCTGGTTTCCCGCACGTTCTCCAAGGCCTATGGCCTGGCCGCGTTGCGGGTGGGTTATGGGTTGTCAACGGCGGTGGTGGCCGATGTGCTGAACCGCGTTCGCCAGCCATTCAACGTCAACAGTCTGGCGCTGGCTGCGGCTTGCGCGGCGCTTAAAGACAGCGATTACCTGGAGCAAAGCCGCCGCCTGAACGAGGCCGGCATGCAGCAGTTACAGGACGGTTTTCGTGAGTTGGGCCTGGGCTGGATCCCGTCGCGCGGCAATTTTATCGCGCTGGATCTCGGTCAGGTAGCGGCTCCCGTCTATCAGGGGCTGTTGCGTGAAGGTGTCATAGTGCGTCCGGTGGCCAACTACGGAATGCCTGACCATCTGCGTATCACTATTGGTTTGCCGGCGGAAAACACTCGCCTGCTTGAAGCGCTGTCCAAGGTTCTTGCTCGTGGTTGATGTAATGTCTGTGCAATCTGTAAGGCCTGTAATAGGGCGGCTGGTCGTTGTCGGGTTGGGTCTGATTGGCGGGTCTTTCGCCAAGGGCATGCGTGAGAGCGGTCTGTGCGACGAAGTGGTCGGTGTTGATCTCGATCCCGAATCCTGTGTTCTGGCCGTTGAGCTGGGAGTGGTCGATCGCTGTGAAGCAAATCTGGCCGCTGCTTGCGTGGGCGCAGATGTGATTCAGTTGGCCGTGCCGATTCTGGCCATGGAAAAAATGCTCGGCCTTCTGGCGGGCATGGATCTGGGTAACGCGGTGCTTACCGATGTGGGCAGTGCCAAAGGCAATGTTGTGCGGGCAGCGGCACAAGCCTTTGGTGGCATGCCTGCGCGCTTTGTACCTGGCCATCCGATTGCCGGGTCTGAACAGAGTGGTGTAGAAGCTTCGAATGCCAGTCTGTTTGAGAGGCACAAGGTGATTTTGACGCCTGTGGCTCAGACCGATGCCGATGCGCTGGCTCTGGTTGATGCGATGTGGCGCGCCCTGGGGGCAGACGTCGAGCATATGCAGGTCGAGCGACATGACGAGGTACTGGCTGCAACCAGCCATTTACCTCATTTGCTGGCTTTCGGGCTGGTGGACTCTCTTGCCAAGCGCAACGAGAATCTGGACATCTTCCGTTACGCAGCGGGTGGCTTCCGTGATTTCACAAGAATCGCCGGCAGCGACCCGGTAATGTGGCATGACATTTTTCTCGCTAATCGCGAGGCAGTGCTGCGCACATTGGATACATTTCGCAGTGATCTCGACGCTTTGCGCGACGCGGTCGATGCAGGGGATGGGCATCAATTGCTGGGCGTTTTCACTCGCGCCCGGGTTGCCCGCGAGCATTTCAGTAAAATCCTGGCCCGCCGGGCATATGTGGACGCTATGAATTCCAACGATCTGATTTTTTTGGCAAATCCTGGTGGTCAAGTAACTGGCCGAATTCGCGTACCAGGCGACAAATCCATTTCCCACCGCTCGATCATGCTCGGCTCGCTGGCTGAAGGTACGACCGAAGTGGAAGGTTTCCTTGAGGGTGAAGATGCCCTGGCGACGCTGCAGGCGTTCCGTGACATGGGCGTGGTGATTGAGGGCCCGCATCATGGTCGCGTGACCATTCATGGCGTTGGCCTGCACGGTCTGAAAGCGCCACCTGGCCCGATCTACCTGGGCAACTCGGGTACTTCGATGCGCCTGTTGTCCGGCCTGCTGGCAGCACAGAGCTTCGACACCACCCTGACCGGCGATGCGTCCCTGACCAAGCGCCCGATGAACCGTGTGGCCAATCCATTGCGTGAAATGGGTGCCGTGATTGAGACCGCTGCCGAAGGTCGCCCGCCGATGACCATTCGTGGTGGTCATGCGCTCAAGGGTATGGATTACACCTTGCCGATGGCCAGTGCCCAGGTTAAATCCTGCCTGTTGCTGGCGGGCCTGTATGCAGAAGGCAAGACCTCGGTAACCGAGCCTGCACCGACTCGTGACCATACCGAGCGCATGCTGCAAGGCTTCGGATACCCGGTAACTGTTAATGGTCCTACTGCTTCGGTTGAGTCGGGCCACAAGCTGACGGCGACCCATATCGAAGTGCCGGGGGATATTTCCTCGTCGGCGTTCTTCCTGGTCGCCGCTTCGATCGCAGCAGGCTCGGATCTGCTGCTTGAGCATGTGGGCATCAATCCGACCCGTACCGGCGTTATCGACATCTTGCGTCTGATGGGGGCGGATATCACCCTGGAAAATCAACGCGAAGTGGGCGGTGAGCCAGTGGCGGACCTGCGCGTGCGGGCTGCTAAACTCAAGGGTATCGAGATTCCGGAAGAGCTGGTGCCGCTGGCGATTGACGAGTTCCCGGTACTCTTTGTGGCCGCGGCCGTGGCTGAGGGTCGTACGATCCTTCGGGGTGCTGAAGAGCTGCGGGTCAAGGAGTCCGACCGGATCCAGGTAATGGCAGATGGCTTGCTGACCCTGGGCGTGAAGTGCGAGCCGACACCGGATGGCATCATCATTGATGGTGGCACTATTGGCGGTGGTGAGGTTCATGGTCATGGCGATCACCGTATCGCAATGGCCTTCAGTGTGGCTTCGTTGCGCGCAACCGCACCCATCCGTATCCATGATTGCGCCAACGTGGCGACTTCTTTCCCCAACTTCCTTGCTCTGTGCAAGCAAGTGGGCATGCGTGTTGCTCAAGAGGCAAACTCGTGATGGTTTCGGCACCGGTTATCACCATCGACGGCCCAAGCGGTTCAGGTAAAGGCACGGTTGCTGGCATCCTGGCCAAGCGCCTGGGGTGGAATTTGCTCGACTCCGGTGCTCTGTACCGCCTGCTGGCGTTTGCCGCAGGTAACCATGGTGTGGCCCTGGATAACGAGGCGTTGCTGGAAAAACTGGCTGCGCATCTTGATGTGCAGTTCATCGGCGCGACGGACGGTAAGCCGGCGCGGATCATTCTGGAAGGTGATGACGTGACTCACGCCATCCGCAGTGAGACCGTAGCGGCCGGAGCCTCGAAAGTCGCGGCTTTGCCGGCTGTTCGCGATGCGTTGCTGCAGCGTCAGCGTGCTTTCCTTGAGTTCCCGGGGCTGGTTGCAGATGGTCGGGACATGGGTACCGTGGTCTTTCCTGACGCGCCATTGAAGGTTTTTCTGACCGCTAGCGCTGAGGAACGGGCCCGCCGCCGTTACTTGCAGTTGAAGGCCAAGGGCGATGATGTTAGTCTCTCGGGTCTGCTAGATGAGATTCGTGCCCGCGACGAGCGTGACACGCAGCGTGCAATAGCCCCGCTCAAGCCGGCGGCTGATGCCATACAGCTGGACTCCACGGAGTTGTCCATCGAGCAGGTGCTGGAACGCATCATGAGCGAAATCGCACTTCGCGATATCGCTGGATGACCAAGAAAGCGTGCAGGAGACCAGAAATAGTCCTGCATGCCTTCTTTTATATGAACGTAACCCACATTGTCTGGAATGTGGCTGATGGGCGTATTCCTTCGCCCTTGAACAACAGGAATTAAAATGAGCGAAAGCTTTGCAGAACTCTTTGAAGAAAGCCTAAAAACCCTGAATCTTCAGGCTGGCTCGATCATCACCGCTATCATCGTTGATATCGATTACCAAGCTGGTTGGGTAACCGTTCACGCTGGTTTGAAGTCGGAAGGCCTCATCCCGCTGGAGCAGTTCCACAACGACGCTGGCGAACTGAACATCAACATCGGTGATGAAGTTCACGTTGCGCTGGACGCGGTCGAAGACGGCTTTGGCGAAACCAAACTGTCCCGTGAAAAAGCCAAGCGCGCTGAATGCTGGATCGTTCTGGAAGCAGCCTTCGCAGCAGAAGAAGTGGTCAAGGGCGTTATCAACGGTAAGGTTAAAGGCGGCTTCACTGTCGACGTTAACGGCATCCGTGCGTTCCTGCCAGGTTCTCTGGTTGACGTTCGTCCAGTGCGCGATACTACGCACCTGGAAGGCAAAGAGCTGGAATTCAAGGTCATCAAGCTGGACCAGAAGCGCAACAACGTAGTTGTTTCGCGTCGCAGCGTGCTGGAAGCAGAGAACTCCGCCGAGCGTGAAGCTCTGCTGGAATCGCTGCAAGAAGGTCAGCAAGTTAAAGGTATCGTCAAAAACCTCACCGATTACGGCGCATTCGTCGATCTGGGTGGCGTTGATGGCCTGCTGCACATCACTGACATGGCTTGGAAGCGTATCAAGCATCCTTCCGAAATCGTCAACGTTGGCGACGAGATCGATGTCAAGGTTCTGAAATATGATCGCGAACGCAATCGTGTTTCCCTGGGCCTGAAGCAACTGGGCGAAGATCCATGGGTTGCTATCAAAGCCCGTTACCCAGAAAGCACTCGCGTTACCGCTCGTGTAACCAACCTGACTGACTACGGCTGCTTCGCAGAGCTGGAAGAAGGCGTTGAAGGTCTGGTACACGTTTCGGAAATGGACTGGACCAACAAAAACATCCACCCTTCGAAAGTCGTACAAGTCGGCGACGAAGTGGAAGTTATGGTTCTGGACATCGACGAAGAGCGTCGTCGTATCTCCCTGGGCATCAAGCAGTGCAAATCTAACCCATGGGAAGATTTCTCTGGCCAGTTCAACAAGGGCGATAAAATCTCCGGCACCATCAAGTCGATCACCGATTTCGGTATCTTCATTGGTCTGGACGGCGGCATCGACGGCCTGGTTCACCTGTCCGACATCTCCTGGAACGAAGTTGGCGAAGAAGCCGTACGTCGTTTCAAGAAGGGCGACGAGCTGGACACCGTTATCCTGTCTGTTGATCCAGAGCGCGAGCGCATCTCCCTGGGTATCAAGCAGCTGGAAAGCGATCCGTTCTCCGAGTACGTACAAGAGAACGACAAAGGCGCAATCGTTAAGGGCATCGTGAAAGAAGTTGACGCTAAAGGCGCCATCATCACTCTGGCCAACGATATCGAAGCGACTCTGAAAGCCTCCGAAATCAGCCGTGACCGCGTTGAAGACGCGCGCAACGTTCTGAAAGAAGGCGAAGAAGTAGAAGCCAAGATCATCAGCGTTGATCGCAAGAGCCGCGTAATCCAACTCTCCATCAAGTCGAAAGATGATGCTGAAGAGAAAGAAGCAATCCAGAGCCTGCGCGACAAGCCAGCTACCTCTGACATTGCTGCTGGTCCGACCACTTTGGGCGACCTGCTGCGTGCACAAATGGAAAAACAGAACTAAGTTCTGATTGACCATAGAAAAAGGGCGACTTAGGTCGCCCTTTTTTGTGCCTGCGATTTGTGATGGTGCTTAGCAGGATCTTTTGTAGGTCGGTTTGCTGCACGTCAGGGAGCTAGCTGTGGGGCAGGGTGAGTGCTGTCGCTGTGCGGCCTGTGAGCGACCATGGGCTGTTTGGGCCTGATGGCTATGATGGTGGGTGGTGGAGTCGATTTTTTACAGTGCTTATGCGGGTTGTAAAGATAAGTCAATCCCTGGGCTGTTCAAATTCATTCGATCATGCTAAAACCTTGGGAGCGCTGATCTAGCTGCTTGAAAAAGAAGGGAAAAATATGACGAAGTCGGAGTTGATCGAACGAATTGTCACCCATCAAGGGCTACTCTCATCCAAGGATGTGGAGTTGGCCATCAAGACCATGCTTGAACAAATGTCTCAATGCCTCGCGACCGGGGATCGTATTGAAATCCGTGGTTTTGGCAGCTTCTCCCTGCATTACCGCGCCCCTCGTGTAGGCCGCAACCCCAAGACAGGCCAGTCGGTCAGCCTGGATGGAAAATTTGTGCCTCATTTCAAACCGGGCAAAGAGCTGCGAGACCGGGTGAACGAGGATGAGGAAGACGACATTTAACCTTCAGGGAACAGGAGTTGCCGATGCGTACCTTTAAGCGTGCTGCGTCAGTGGTATTTGGGCTGATTGTCATTTTTGGGGTGCTTATTTTTATCCTGGAAAATCAACAGCCTGTAGCATTGGTGTTTTTGGGCTGGCGCACACCCGAATTACCTGGGTCGTTGTTGATCATCTGCGCACTGCTGCTAGGTATGGCTATCGGCCCTGTTCTGGGTTGGCTAGCCTACAGTCGCAAAGCCCGCAAGCTGAAGCTCGAGCTGATGGTGCAAGCCAAGCCAGCAATTTAGGCGCGTCTGGATCCCATTTGCACCATGGATGGCGCATTAGGCAGGGAAAGGAATGTTTGGATAGTTGGTATTTAAAGAATGGTTTAAGCCTCAAACATTCCGTTGAGCCGGAAATAACATCATTGTGCCACTCTTATATTGAAATGTTCTGGAATGCTGGCAAAATGCGGGCTGCTCTCGATTGCCAGTGATTTTTATGCTTTATCAGGTGCGCATTGATGCTCAAGCCTGATGATTAAAACAATAAAAGCCAGTTAAGCGTATGTAAGAATTCCTGCATAACGAGCCCGCAGTTTCTTTTAGAAGGCAGGCCCCGGTTGTGAATAGCAAATCCCGTATCCCCGCTGGAAATCCGTCGTTTGAAGTGGACCTGTTCACTTTATTTCAGGCGGTCTGGAACAAAAAATCCATCATCATTGCAACGAGCGCGCTTTGTGGCATTGCAGCATTGGGTTATGCCTATTTCGTGACGCCTGAGTACCAGGTGAGCAGCATCTTGCGGCCTGCCGCGATCAACGAACTGGATGCCCTCAATCGTTCGGGTGTTTACACCTTGCCGCCTAAAGAAGCTTTGTTAAAAGTCGGTTCATCACTTGAGTCCTATGAGACGCGCCTGAGCTTTTTCAAAGCTAATCAGGCTCTGTTCAGCCAATTCAAGCGTCCGGGCCGGACCTTGGAGCAGAGTTTTGAAGATTTCAATCGTGACTCGCTTAAGCTGATTCTGCCTGATCCAACAAAAGCTGATTCGCTTAATGTTTCCATAGGCTTGGAGCTGAACTACCCCAAGGGTGTGGACGGTGTGCAAATTCTTAACGGATTTGTGGATCACGCCATTACAGCTGAGCGTGATCAAATTTCCGCCGATCTGAAGGTTATCGTCAATAATCGTTTAACCGAGCTCAAGGGTAAGATCGACGCTGCTCGCTCCAACTATGAGACCGAAAAGCAGGCGCGGATTGCTACCTTGCTCGAGACGGATAATCTCAAGCGCGCGCAATTGCAGGACGAACTCAAGGCTTTGCGTCAACAGCTCAAGACTGGACGCATGGATCGTATGGCCCAGTTGAGTGAGGCCATTGGCATTGCCAAGGCGCTGGGTATACAAAAGCCTACAACCCCCTCCGCTTTGGGCGATTCTGCGCGACCGGCTGATTCCAGTCTTATGCGCACCGAAATAAACAATCAACAGATCCCCTTGTACTTTCTTGGTGTAGAGGCGCTAGAGGCAGAGCGTGCTGCTTTGAAGAATCGTAGTAACGACGATTTTACCGAAAACCGTATCGCCCAGATCGCTCGTGAACTGTTGTTGTTGCAAAGCAACCGTGAAGTCGAAGTTCTTAAGCTGCGTCAAAATGAAGACCTCTTTTTAAGTGGTGTCGAGCCACTGCGTGCAGAAATTGTCCGTTTGGGTGGGGTTAGCAATCTCGATTTTACTAATTTGAAGCTGGTATCCATTGACCGCAAGGCTCTGGAACCCGTGGCTCCAATCAAGCCAAAAAAAGCCTTGATTACCTTGTTGGGGTTGGTGCTGGGCGCTCTGTTTGGCATCTTGATCGTTATCGCCAAGTACTTTGTAGCTCAGCGTCGTGACGGGCTTCACCAGCCTCTCTCGGTGCAAAGCCGAAGAGATCCGACTGAAACGACGGGTGCTGGTAACCTTTTACAAAAGGATCTGCGCTGATAGGGGGCTGGGCTGACACATTGCAAGCCACTAGTTGATGGATTAATTGCTTCTTCATGGAGCTGTACTGAGAGCAACCTGTACCTTATCAGCTCATGTTTCAACATGGCGCCGTCAACGGCGTCATGGGTTCGCACCATCAGTTGCAGATGGGCACCCTGAGTAATCTGTTAATCGACGGCGGTCTGTTTCAGGGCAATGAGCGCACTGTCAGCGGTGTCATCGGTGCATTGCATCCGCGAAAACTTTGTACTTGCCGGTATCAAAGTGCTGATGCTTACCCATGTCCAAGCTGATCATGTCGGATGCATTCCATAATTTTTTGGCGGCAGGTCTCAAGGATCCGATTGTGTGCAGTGATGCTCCCTCGCCGAAATTATTGGCGTTGGTGCTTTAAGGCTAATTGCGCCTGGAATTGAGCAGAGAGTCGGCACACATTGATCCTTGTCTGAGACGGCTGAAGCAGCACATGACCGAGATGCCTGCTCATCAGTGGTTCTGCATAAGTCAAGAATGACACTCTGCAGACGCAGACCAGATACAAAAGTACGGCCACCCAAGCGGTTATGTTGAATTGGAGGGCAAGCGCTGTATCATTCGCGCAGGCATCAGCACCTTGGGTGGCAATTTTCCCATGCCGATCAGCATGGTTTGCTCGGCTTTGTTTCAGGTATGAAGCATTGGGCCGAGATATATGCTTGGGGTATGGCGAAATAGTGGCGGAACGGGTGGTGGCAGTGAAATTGTCAAACCTGTATCAAACTCAAAACAGATTCGTTGAGGCAGTCATCCCGGCGAGCTGAAGGCCACCCTGTTATTGGCACATGCACTGTACGATGGTAAAACACGGAAGAACTTACTAAATGAATTATCCATGCCCATGATCAGCACCGCAGCAGCTCAGGAATCGACAGTGGCCACAACCGGCGAGTGGTATCTGGTGCAATGCAAGCCCAGACAGGACGAGCGTGCAGAAGAAAACCTTATACGCCAGGGTTATGGGTGTTCACGGCCCACATGCAGGCGTGAGCGAACCCTGCGTGGCCAGATGCACTACGCTGAGGAATCGCTGTTTCCTGGCTACTTGTTTATACATATGCCTGAAGGTGCCAACTGGGCTCCTCTACGTTCCACCCGTGGCGTAGCTCGCGTGGTGGCCTTTGGTGGTCGGCCGCTGGCAGTCGATCACGAGCTGATTATGCAGCTGCAGAGTCGCGCGAGTACTCATATTATCGCCAAATTTAACCCTGGCGATAAAGTCACCATCCTTGATCAAGGTTTCGCAGGTATTGAGTCCATTTTCATGACAATGGACGGCGAAGAGCGGGTCATCCTGCTTATTAACTTGATGAATCGTCAGCAACAGATCAGCTTGCCTTTGGCGAGTATCGCCAATCGTTGAATAAACGCAGACTGAAGCCGGGGCTATCAATAGTCTTACAACCGTTCTCAGGAAATCGACGAAGAATCCTGGGGCGGTAGCGTACTTTTTTAAAACTCAAATTTATCTCATCACCGGCCAGCGCTGCGAGTGGTGCATTCGAATAATTAAGGAAGTGCTTGAAACATGATCTCGATCAAGCGTAAAGGCATCATTCTTGCTGGTGGCTCAGGTACGCGCCTGCATCCGCTCACGCTGGGAGTCTCTAAACAGATGCTGCCGATCTACGACAAGCCGATGATCTTTTACCCGCTGTCTGTTTTGATGCTGGCGGGGATACAGGAAATTCTGATTATTTCTACTCCGGAAGATCTGCCAAGTTTTGAAAAATTGCTAGGTAATGGCAGTCATTATGGTATTGAGCTCAGTTATGCCGAACAACCTAGTCCCGACGGACTGGCACAAGCCTTTATTATTGGTGAGGCCTTTATTGGTCAAGATCCGGTCTGCCTGATTCTGGGTGACAATATTTTCTATGGACAGCACTTCTCGGACAACTTGCGCTCAGCAATGTCAAAGACGGTAGGTGCTACAGTTTTTGGTTATCACGTCAGTGACCCTGAGCGTTTTGGCGTCGTGGAGTTTGACAGCTCTGGCCAGGCGCTTAGCATCGAGGAGAAACCGCCTAAACCCAAATCGAACTATGCTGTGACCGGGCTGTATTTCTACGACAACCAGATTGTTGAGATAGCGAAGAAGATCAAACCTTCGGCAAGGGGCGAGCTTGAGATTACCGATGTCAACCAGGCATATCTAGAACAGAAAGAACTGAGCGTTGAAATATTGGGGCGCGGGTTTGCCTGGCTTGACACTGGGACCCATGAATCACTGCTGGAGGCGAGTCATTTTGTCCATACCATTGAGAAGCGCCAGGGATTGAAGGTTGCTTGCCTGGAAGAAATTGCATTCAACAATGGCTGGATAACCTCTCAGGTGTTGGCTGAGCAGGCCGAAAGATTTAAAAAAACCGGTTACGGACAATACCTGGGCAAGCTGTTATCTGAGGGGAGCGGTGCATGAAATTTATGCCATCAACATTGCCTGGCGTGGTGATCATCGAGCCGGACGTTTACGAAGATGAACGCGGCTGGTTCATGGAAAGTTTCAATGCTCGCAAGTTTGAAGACGGCTTGCAGCAATTGGGGCTACCGATTCCTGATCCCTTTGTACAAGACAATCAGTCTTGCTCCAGAAAGGGCGTGCTACGTGGATTGCATTATCAAATCGAGCCTTTTGCACAAGGGAAATTGGTCTGCGTAACCCAGGGTGCTGTTTTTGATGTGGCGGTCGACATTCGTGTGCAGTCGCCGACTTTTGGTCAATGGTTTGGACTGGAACTCAGTGCGGACAATAAAAAAATGTTGTGGATACCTGCGGGTTTTGCACATGGCTTTCTTGCGTTGGAAGACCATACAAAGTTCAGCTATAAAACCACCAATTTTTACGATCAGACATCGGAACGGAGTGTGCTCTGGTGTGATAAAGATCTTGCAATAGAGTGGCCGGATGTGAGGGATTATATAATTAATGAGAAAGACCGGCACGCCCCTGGGCTACGGCCGTAAAAAGTGATGATGGTTTTGGTATGCAGGGTATAAGGTTTTCAAGAAGTTAATGCAAATGGCGGATCGCTTACTGTGTGACTTGGAGGATAAACACTATTAAATCACGAGTGAGCAGGTGGGTGTGAGTGGAAAGTGTCAAAAGCAATGCAGTTTCTTATGGTGTGATACTGAGTGCATGCCTGTTGGTCGTCTTGGGTGATTTGCGCAGTCTAATATCGCCAACAGGATATTGGGCGCTCTGGGGTGTTGTTGTGCTGGTTGGGTTTTTAGCTGCTCCGGAGAGGCTGAACCTCAAGGTGTCTCGAGAGCTAGGTATTTATATGCTCGGATTCTTGTTGCTGTTTTTCGCCTTTGGGTTGTCAGCCTTAGTTAATCTCGACGTTCAGACTTTCTATCAGGCCCTCAAGGTGATGTGCATCGGACTAGTGTTTGTATGCATTTACACACACTCACAACGTCTTGAGCAAAGCAGTTACTTTTCGATCAGCGCGATCTCTATCTGCGTAGGTTTCTGCTGTTTTTTCTTTGCTAAGTACTTTTTGGTGGGCTTGTATATTGAGCTGGGTGATGGAAGGCAGGGCAGTCAGTTTGCATACCCCGGGGTTTTATGGAAAACCTGTGCTTTTTTTGCCGGGTTCGTGATCATTGGCATGCTGTTCGATGCGAAAAATAAAGTAGTTAGCCTTCTGGTCCTGATGGCGGCGCTGTATGTGCTGGTGATGGACTCCAGTCGCACAGGCTTCATAGTTTTCCTGTTCGAGTTGATTTTGATATTCCTGTTGAGTGTGCACGTTAGGCCACAAGTGACTCTGCTACTGTGCTTTCTCGGTTTGATAGCAGTTACAACGGGGTTGATACTGTACAGCAGCGGCTATGATTTTATGAATATGAATGACAGTCCCTTGGTGGTGGACAGACTCGCCGCAGGTGATCCTATTCGTTCTAGAATGCTGGCAGACGGCCTAAATCAATTTGAATCCTGCATGCCGTTTGGCTGTGGCTTCGGATCCACGACTACGCAAGTGGATGGCGAGCCGATGGTTGTACATAACGCATTTCTTACGTCTGGCGGAGACATGGGTGCATTGGGATTGATAGGTTTGCTGATCCTTGTGTTTACACCGTTATTGATCTTTATATCAAGGCTGTGGCGTTATGCGAAGTACCAGTACAAAGAAAAACAGGTCTTCATCTACTCTGTCGCTGCGTTCGGCGGTTCTTTGGGATTTGCGCTGTTGTTGATGCTGCATCCTTTCAGTACCGAACTGTCCGAGTGGGGGATCTGGATGATCATGACGTCCGCGCTATCCGTGTTGTCGCATCAGTTTTTGGTCGGCGAGCAGGGCCCACAGTCATAGTTCGGTGTCTACAATGAGAGTGCAATTCAAAAATGTGAGTTTGCTGTTTATAGCTCAATTGGTCAGCTATTTAATACCCATCCTGGAGATCCCTATTCTGGCGAAGTCGCTTGGGGTGGATCAATATGGTCAGGTCCTGCTCATTCAGACAACGGCATTGTTATGTTCTTTAATCGTCGAGTATGGGTTCTCGCTTAGCGGCGCAAGGCAGGTTGCCGTTTGCGGCATTGACAATAAATCGCAGCTTTCAAAGATTTACAATGGCGTGACGTCGGCCAAGGTTCTGTTGTCAGGCTCGATGATTGGCTTGTCAGTACTGGTACTTTCATTGGCGGATCTGAGTATCGGTTTTGAAGCAGTTGTGTGGGGGTATTTATATTTCCTCGCGTTCAGCTTCAGTAATATCTGGTTGTTCCAGGGATTGGAGAAAATCACCTTTGTAGTGGTATTCGAGTTGGTACTCAGATTTATAGGTTTGGGGGTGCTGTATCTGGTGTTGGCGCAATCTGCAAAAGCCGGTTTTGCGCTTATGATTATGTCCTCGTTTGCACTGTTGAATACAGTCATTGGCCTTTACCTGGCCCATAGGGTGGTCGGTTCCTTTTCAATCGACTTCAAGGCCGGCATGGAACAAATTAAAAAAGGTTTTCATGGATTTATATATAAAAGTTCCAATAACATCATGCTGAGTGCTGGCCCGGCTTTGGTAGGCGCTATGTGTGGCCAGGCATCCGTGGCCAAATTCGTTCCCGCCGAAAAAATAATAAAAGCCTCTGTGGGATTGGTGGGGCCGGTCCTCATAGGTTTGTACCCCTATTTGAGTCGGCGGCTGTTACAGACATCAGAAATAAACTTGAAGCTGTCGAGTGTGATTATCGCTTTTCTGTTCGCAGCGGGGATCGTAGGCGCGGCAATTATTGCCTGGGCGGGTGAGTTTTTAATCCATCTGATGCTCGGGCCTGGCTTCGAAGAGGCGGCCTCGATCCTGCAGGTGTTTGTGTTTATCATCCCGTTTCGTATGATGAACCAGTCTATTGGTCTCACCATCTTCATGCCCCTGGGTAAAGATAAAGTATTGAGCATGTGCTTGATGCTTTTCTCGATGCTGTCTTTGTGTTTAGCGGCGGTCTTGTCGTATGAGTATGATTTGGCAGGTATAGTTTATGGTCTGGTGCTGGCAGAGATTCTGTTTTCAATCACGTTGATCGTGCTGGCATTCAAAATAAAATAGAAGGCGGGTTTTATGATTACTGTACTGACAGCAACTTATAACCGTGCCTATACCCTGAGTCGGTTGTATGAAAGCCTAGCGCGGCAGACCAACGAGTCTTTCGAGTGGGTGGTTGTTGACGATGGTAGCACTGATAACACCCTTGACTTGTTAGCTGGTTTTCAAAAAGAGTCGAGTTTCCCGATTAAGGTCTTGCGGCAGGAAAATGCCGGAAAGCATATTGCTATCAATACTGGAGTATTGGCAGAAGGGCATGATTGGATATTGCTGGTGGACAGTGACGATGCCCTCTCACCGGATGCGATCGAGGTTTTTTTAAATGACTTAAGTGCCCATAGTGCCCAGGATATCGTGGGTTACTGTTACCGAAAAGCCGATCTTGACGGGCGCTTGATTGGTAATGTCATTACTGACGTTGCCGATGATTCTGCAATCATGCTACCTGTCGTGGCTGGCCCCTTATACGGTGGCGACTTGGCTTATGTGTTCAAGAGAAGCGTCTTGCTCAAACATCCATTCCCGAGGTTTGAAGGTGAGAAGTTCGTGCCTGAACTGTTGATCTGGAACAGAATTTCTGACGATGGAAAGATTCTGTATTTTCATCATAAATTCATCTATCTGTGTGAATATTTGGCAGATGGCTACTCGGCCAATTTTTATCGAAACCTGCAGCGAAACCCAAAGGGCTTTGGGTCTTTCTACAAAGAGCAAATAGGTCGTGAAACCAACCTGGTCAGGAAATTGAAGTGTACGATCCGCTATGTACAATGTGTTCTGTTTAACTTCAAAAACAGGCGTGTAATGTGACATGAAAATTTTATATATCATCACTGGGCTGGGAGTTGGTGGGGCAGAACGACAGGTTCTTGATCTGGCTGAACGATTTCATCGGCAGGGCCATGAAGTGAAGATTTGCTATCTCACCGGCTCGGCTTTATTGCGCCCCCAGAGCAGTGACATTGAACTTATTGCCTTGGATTTTGAAAAAAGTATTTCTGGAGTCATCGGCGGCCTATTTAAGCTAAGAGGGTTAATCAAAGATTTTGCTCCTGATGTGGTGCACGCCAATATGGTGCATGCTAACTTGGTCTCACGGATTATTCGGCCTTTCTGCTCAATAAAAAAACTTGTCAATACCGCACACAGTACGAATGAAGGTGGCAAAGTAAAAATGCTGGCTTACCGGCTAACACATTCATTGGCTGATGTGACAACAAATGTCACACACGAAGCGGTGAGGGTATTCGAGCAAAAAAAAGCGTGCCCAGTAGGCGAGATGTTAGCGATACCCAATGGGGTTGATACCGAGCGTTTTAAACCCGATCCAGTCGCACGGGCAGCACTGAGAAGTTCCGAAGGTCTTGACGAGCAGGACGAGCTGATTCTTGCAGTAGGTCGGTTAGTTGAAGCCAAAGACTATCAAAACCTGTTGCATGCCTTTAGCATTCTTTCTGAAAGTCGCCCAAAAGCAAAGTTGTGGATTGTAGGGGATGGCCCGCAAAACCAGTTCTTGGCGGATCTTTCCGGCTCTTTGGGACTGGATCATGCTGTCAAGTTTTTAGGCGTTAGATCTGACGTCGATAAAATTTATAACGCTGCAGACCTCTATGTGCTTTCCTCCGCATGGGAAGGATTTGGCTTGGTGGTTGCTGAGTCCATGGCCACGGAGAAACTTGTTGTCGCTACCGATTGCGGGGGGGTCAAAGAGGTGGTGGGTGGATTGGGTTTCCTTGTGCCTGCAAAAGACTCACAGCGTCTGGCGCAATCCATGTGTGCTGCTTTGGATTTAGCTCCGAGTGAGAAAAACCGAATGACAAGTTCGGCAAGATCAAGAATTATTGATCATTACTCGATTCATAAGATTGTAGAAATCTGGGCGGGTGTATACACGTAATAAAAAGGGTGTTCATTGAGTGCGATATTCGTCAGGTTCAAACATAAAGATCGCAGCGTTGAAGAGTGCTAGCGATAAAGATGATGAGTAAAAGTATAAGTTGTATTTGTTGTCTGGTTAATGTGTGTTGAATTATTTATTTTGGCTGTTCATGACTTTCTGGTCAGTGAGCCACAGGTTTTAAAAGATAAGGGTATATTCGATGACGCTGGCTGATTCTAATATTTGGCAAATGGTATGATTAACAGTATTGCTCTTGTAGGCACTGTCGCCTCCTGCGTAACAGGTTTTCGCAGAGACTTGATTAAATATTTAGTGGGTAAAGACATTACCGTTTATGCGTTTGCACTTGATTATGATGACGCTAGCAAGGCAGAAGTCAAGAAGCTGGGTGCAGTGCCTGTGGATTATACATTGAGCCGCTCGGGCCTCAATCCTTTCAAAGATATATCAGACACCATAAAGCTATCTAGAACTCTCCGTTCAATCAAACCTGATCTGGTTTTTTGCTACTTTTCCAAACCTGTCATTTTTGGAACCCTGGCAGCTAAATTAGCTGGGGTCAAAAGACGGATCGGTATGCTGGAAGGTTTGGGCTATGCTTTTACCGAACAACCTCACGCAGTGAAATTGAAAACGAAAATACTGAAAAATGTTCAGGTTATCTTGTATAAAATCTCAATGCCATTTCTGGAGCGTTTGATTTTGTTGAACGGCGATGACAAGAAAGACCTTGTCGATGCGTATGGTATTAACGTAAAAAACGTCGATATTATTGGCGGGATTGGCCTTGATTTAACCAGTTATCAGTATTCGGAACCGCCCCAAACACCGGTTGTATTTGTTTTTGTCGGACGTTTGTTAGCGGAAAAAGGGATACATGAATTTGTTAAGGCTGCTGAGCTTGTCAGGGAAAAATATACAGACTCGCGCTTTCTTGTACTGGGCGGGATAGACATTGCCAACCCGGGAGCTCTCACCGAGGATGCCCTCGACCATGCCATAAAAAGTGGGTTGATAACCTACCCTGGGCATGTAAATAATGTTATCGAATGGCTGCATACATCAAGCGTTTTTGTGCTCCCTTCTTACAGAGAGGGAGTACCCAGGAGTACCCAGGAGGCGATGGCGATCGGTCGCGCTGTCATTACCTCCGATGTGCCGGGGTGTCGTGATACCGTGGTTGATGGTGTCAACGGATTCTTGACCACCCCGTGGTCCACATTGGATTTATATGAGAAAATGGAAAAGTTCATGATCGACAGAAAATTGATTGTAACGATGGGCGTTGAAAGTCGCGAAATGGCTATGCGCGATTTTGATGTAAACAGCGTTAATGATAAAATCTATGGGTTTTTGAGTTGATCTTTGAAGTTCTAAAAAATATTCAAATACCTTAGGTGTGTTCATGATGGGTAAAGATCAACTCAATGCCTGTAATAAAATACTCGTTACTGGTGCCAGTGGCTTTTTAGGTTCTGCACTTGTGGACCGGTTAGCCTCCCGCGAAGGGGCTGCCGTTTTGGCAATGTTACGCAGTGAGCATGCGTTTTCCAGCCCAAATGTGGAACCGCTTTATGCTGATCTGGACAATCTTTCATCGCGCGCTTTATCACTAGCTGGGGTTGATGCGATTGTTCACTGCGCTGCGCGCGTACACGTAATGGATGATGGTTCCAGCGATCCTTTGACGGCATACCGAAAGATTAACGTGCAGGCCACTTTGGAGTTGGCCAATCAAGCGGTGTTGGCTGGCGTTAAGCGATTCATTTTTATCAGCTCAATCAAGGTTAACGGTGAAGCGACAGCTCCGGGCAAACCATACACGCCTGATGATCTTCCAGCCCCATTAGATCCTTATGGGGTGTCCAAGATGGAGGCGGAGGAGCAACTGAAGCTCCTCGCGGCTGCCTCAAATCTTGACGTTGTTATAATACGTCCGGTCCTGGTGTATGGTCCCGGTGTAAAAGCAAACTTCCACAGCATGATGCGATGGCTGAATAAAGGCTTGCCTTTGCCATTGGGTGGCGTTCGAAATCAGCGCAGCCTGGTTGCATTGGATAATTTGGTAGATCTGATTGTCACATGCCTTAACCATCCGGCTGCTGTTAATCAAACATTTCTGGTCAGTGACGGCGAAGATATGTCAACGACCCAATTGCTTAAGCGTATGGGAATTGCATTGTCACGGAGGGCACGTTTAGTGCCTGTGCCTGCAGCTGTTTTATTGACGTGTGCATCCGTTTTGGGACGCCGAGGGGTAGCCCAGCGCTTATGTGGTTCATTACAAGTAGATATTAAAAAAACACAAGATTTATTAGGCTGGTCCCCACCCATGTCGGTTGAGGATTCCTTGCGCAAAACCGCAGAAGCTTTCAAAAAGGCGTGAGTGGATTAATGAATCCTATGTTTGTAATGATGCGGAGTTGTCAATGAATTATTTGCTGTGGCTGGTCCCTGCTGTTGCGATACTGGCGCTTCTATTAACGTGGTTGTTACGACGGTACGCACTGGCGCGCAGCCTGATCGATATACCCAATGCGCGCAGTTCTCACTCAGTGCCTACACCCAGAGGTGGGGGTGTGGCTATCGTTATCAGTTTTCTTATTGCGCTTCCTTTTGTTTGGCTTGAAAACGCAATTGACAACCCTGTTTTTTTTGCACTAACAGGTGCGGGTGCTGCCATAGCATTGCTTGGATTTCTCGATGACCATGGCCATATTGCAGCGCGCTGGCGATTGCTTGGGCATTTTAGTGCCGCGGGATGGGCTATTTATTGGTTGGGAGGGCTGCCCGCGTTAAGTATTTTTGGACTCGACGTCGATATGGGTTGGCTGGGCTACATTTTCATTGCTCTATATCTTGTCTGGTTGCTCAATCTTTACAATTTCATGGATGGTATCGATGGCCTTGCCAGTATAGAAGCGCTGTGCGTGTGCCTGGGGAGCTGTTTGATCTACTGGTTGATCGGGGCCAGAGAGCTGGTTGTCCTTCCATTGCTCCTGAGCGCAGCCGTTGCTGGTTTCCTGTGCTGGAACTTTCCTCCCGCTAAAATATTCATGGGTGATGCGGGCAGTGGTTTTTTAGGCATCACCTTGGGTGTGATTTCATTGCATGCTGCATGGCATGATCAAACCTTGTTATGGGTCTGGTTGATACTCCTTGGGGTTTTTATCGTCGATGCGACTGTCACTCTTATTCGTCGCTTGCTGAATGGATGCAAGGTGTACGAGGCTCACCGTAGCCATGCCTATCAATTTGCATCCCGCTCCTTTGGGGGCCATTTGCCAGTGACAATGGCTGTTTTGGCGATAAACTGTTTGTGGCTGCTGCCCATAGCGCTATGTGTTGCCTTGCTGGGGCTCAATGGTGCAGTGGGACTGGTTGTCGCGTATGTCCCCCTCACGGTACTGGCCTTCAAGTTTCAAGCCGGGACAAAGGAAAATTCTTGAGGCTGGATGTTTAGTCAAGGATAGCGCATTGATTTTTTTGATGATGCATGCTCTGGCCGTGTGCGGGTTTGCAGTCATTATGTTTTTTGGTTGTTTTAGGGGGCAATATTTTCATGGATGGTATTAGGGCATATTTATTGAACTTATCGCGTAAGCAAAAGCGATTTATTCAAGTTGCGACAGATATTATTGTAGTCTGGCTGGCCCTATGGCTTGCATTTGTCGTGCGCCTCGGGATTGACGATATGATCAACCCGGTCAAGCTGCATATGTGGCTGTTTATCGGCGCCCCCTTGATTGCCATCCCGCTGTTTGTCCGTTTCGGTATGTACCGCGCCGTAATGCGCTATTTCGGCAACGATGCCCTGATCGCCATTATCAAGGCTGTCAGCCTCTCCTCGCTGATTCTGGCTGTGGTGGTGTACTGGTATAGCAACCATGAAAATGTCGTGCCTCGCTCGATCATTTTCAACTATTGGTGGCTTAGCCTGATCATGCTCGGTGGCCTGCGCCTTGCGATGCGCCAGTACTTCCTGGGTGACTGGTTCGCTGCCGCCCAACATGTGCCGTTTACCAATCGTGACGATGGCTTGCCCAGAGTAGCCATTTATGGAGCCGGCGCAGCTGGCAATCAATTGGTTGCCGCCTTGCGCATGGGCCGGATGATGCGCCCGGTCGCTTTTATTGACGATGACGGCAGCATTGCTGATCGCATCATCTCCGGCTTGCAGGTGTATACGCCTGCAAATATTCAACAGATGATCGATCGTACAGGTGCGCAGGAATTGCTTCTGGCGATTCCGTCCTCTTCCCGGGGGCGCCGTCGGGAAATCTTAGGTTTGCTTGAAGGTTTCCCGCTCCACGTCCGCAGTGTTCCCGGTTTTATGGATTTGGCCAGTGGCCGGGTCAAGGTCGATGATATCCAGGAAGTGGATATCGCCGATTTGCTGGGTCGTGATGCAGTCCCTGCTCAAGGTGAACTGTTAGAGCACTGCATCAAGGGGCAGTGCGTGTTGGTCACCGGTGCGGGTGGCTCCATTGGCTCGGAGCTGTGCCGGCAGATTCTTGCGCTGAGGCCGACGACGCTGCTGTTGTTTGAGCACAGCGAGTTCAATCTTTACAGTATTCTCAGCGAGCTGGAACAGCGGGTCAGTCGTGGGTCGCTGTCGGTCAAGGTTTTGCCGATTCTGGGGTCGGTGCGTAATCCGCAGAAGTTGCTGGACATGATGAAGACCTGGCAGGTCGATACGGTCTATCACGCTGCTGCCTACAAGCATGTGCCTATGGTCGAGCACAATATTGCCGAAGGCGTGTTGAACAATGTTATAGGCACGCTCAATACCGCCCAGGCTGCCTTGCAGTCCGGTGTGGCGAACTTTGTGCTGATCTCCACCGACAAGGCTGTAAGGCCGACCAATGTGATGGGCAGCACCAAGCGTCTGGCGGAGATGACACTTCAGGCTCTCAGTCGTGAAGTGGCTCCGGTACTGTTTGATGACAAGTCAAATGTCTCTCGGGTCAACAAGACTCGCTTCACCATGGTTCGTTTTGGCAATGTTTTGGGTTCATCAGGGTCGGTGATTCCGTTGTTCCACAAACAGATCAAGGCTGGCGGTCCCTTGACCGTTACTCACCCCAAGATCACTCGTTACTTCATGACTATCCCGGAGGCTGCCCAACTGGTGATTCAGGCGGGTTCAATGGGGCAGGGCGGGGATGTGTTCGTCCTCGATATGGGCGAGCCGGTAAAAATCGTCGAGCTGGCAGAGAAGATGATCCACCTGTCGGGCTTGAGTGTCCGTTCCGAAAAAAATCTTCATGGCGATATCGAAATCGAGTTCACCGGCTTGCGTCCCGGTGAAAAACTTTACGAAGAGCTACTGATCGGGGATAACGTCGTAGCAACCCAGCACCCGATGATCATGAGTGCCAACGAAGACATGTTGTCCTGGGATGAGCTTAAGGGGCGGTTAGGGCTATTACTCGACGCGGTTGATCAGGATGACTATGCCCGGGTTCGCCAACTGTTGCGTGAGACGGTAAGTGGCTATTCGCCCGAAGGGGATATTGTGGATTGGATCTACCAGCAAAGTCGTGTAGAACCGTCTTGAAATGGCTACCCTGCCCCTTGCCTTAGAGGGGGGCTACCCTTTGCACTTAATGAATTTATACCCTGTGAATTTGGCATTGACCTGCAACTGTACGCTGCAGTTTTTCTAAACCAGCCCGCAAACCTAGCAGGCGTGTAAAAGAAAGCATCTCCCTGCGTGCTTGATCCGAAGCTTTTACGCTCCTGATAAAACCTGCGCTTCGATACCAATCCTGGTGTCTGAGTGACGGTGTTCGTTAATCACCTCTTCTTGCACGGCGTTGTTTGGATAAACCGCGATTTAGCAAGGCAAAAACGCCTGAGGATAACCATTCGTTTTGCCATGTATGCGACTTGCTTAAATCCCCTGCTTGAAGCATCAGTGTGAGCTGATGCTTCAAGCTTTCTGAGAGCGACTTGCGGGAATTTAGATAATGGGCGCACTGGCAGGAGTGGCAGGGATAGTTGCAGAATTAGCCTTTTTGCTCATGAACCTTTTTTCAATATGGATATAGGTCAGTGTCGATACCCAGGTTATCAACGGTATCGCAATCAAGTTGATTGACCAAAATGTTGTTTTGGATATTGTTGACATGTCTACGAAGTGTGAAGCAATTTTGAATGTCAAATAGATGATGGGCAAATGCATCAGATAAATGCTGTAGCTGATATCACTCAATCGGTTAAGACACTGCGCATGTAAGATCCTGGGATTTGCAAGCGTAATGCACAAAAAGAAACAGGATGTGAGCGCGAATCGAAGCGCGTCGTATCCTTGTGGATTTTTGGTTCCGCAAGTGTATATAAATATGCCGAGCGCAATGATTGAGAGAGGCCAGGTCGCCGGCATGGTATGGCGGAGTTTGTTGTGAAGGGCTGCGGCAATAATACCGCTCAAAAAGTATGCCCAGCAAACAATGGTGCTCATGCTCAAGTCGATGGCAGCGAGTAATAATGCAATGGCCAGTACCCATTTGTTATATCTGGACTTGTAAGTCAGTGCAATAAGGGGTAGGACTGCATAGAATCGCCACTCATGGACCAGTGTCCAAGTGACTGAATTGAGCGGGGTCAGTACGATGCCGCCGATTTTGGATGGACCGTCAAGGAAGTTGAAGGTCAACATGCTGGCGACAGTCAGAAGTGTTTCTTTGTTGAAGATGTCGAAACCGGAATACAGGGCGGCAATGACAAAGACTATCAGTGAAGAGAAATAGTATAAGGGGGCTACGCGCCTGACGCGACCTTCAAAGAATTTTTCCCACTGGATGGCCGGACTTTTCATTATTTTATCGAAAAATAAAAAACCTGTAATGCAGAAAAATATTTGCACGCCAAAGGAGCCCAGGTTTACATATATCCAACCCCATGAAGAAAAATTATCGTTTTTCATTCCCATGTTGGCCAGCATGAAGGGAGCATGATTGATAACAACAAATACGGCCGCGAGACCTCTCAATCCGTTGATGAACTTATAGTCATGCTTGACTTCATTTAGCTCTATTTTGCTTTTGAGCAAAGTTGAAAAAAGTAAAAATAACAAGATGATTGATAAGGTTATTGCGAGTGTTTCCAGGGTGAATTCAGTATTCATTTTTATCGTTGGAATCCAAGTGTTTTTTAAATGCCACATTGTTGTTCAGCGTAAATCGCATTGTGACTGATTGTGTTTGTCTTCAAGATTGAGGGTGTCCAAGGTGGTCAACGTCCGGACATTGGATCGAATCATATCGCTCCAAGCCGAAAACTGCTAGGGAGGCTTAGGAAAAATCCGCTAGGCCTGTGTCAGTGTTCAACAGTATGAAATGGCCACGCACGCCAGTTGTTAAATGATTTGAGCCTAATTATCCTTGGCCTTGGAAGTGGTTTTTTTAGCACTGGCTAGTAGTCCGGTTTATGTGTAAGTGTCTGAATTCCCTACTTCTAAAAGCATACACACTCTGCAATGCACCCGTTTTTGACATTTTCCAGCCATCGCCTAAGTTTGAAATACAGCTCAGGAAAGCTGTTTTTAAATTAACGATGTTATGGAGTGTCAATTATGCGTACTGCTTTTCTCTCTTCGATTTTCTTTGCCTTGATGGTAGGTGTTTCCAGTGTGGCCCATGCCGCACCTGCGGCCGGAGCAGTTGAACCGGTGGTTGCTGCGCCAGTAGTGCTGGATGCCAAAGTGGTGACGATTAATATCAATACCGCAGATGAGGCTACCCTGCAGCGTGAACTTTCGGGTGTAGGGGCTGTTAAAGCCAAGGCGATCGTGGCTTATCGCGAGGCCAATGGTGATTTTACTTCAGTCGATGAGTTGCTTGAGGTCAAAGGCATAGGCAAGGTTATTCTGGAGAGAAACCGCGACAAGATCGTAATCAGCTAAGCCAGGTAACAGAACGAAAAAAGCCAGTCATAGACTGGCTTTTTTGTGGCTGTCAGCAAGCGTTCAGGCATAAGGCGCTGACGACTTCAATGTACTGCGCGTGACTTCGAAAATCTTCTGTTTCAGTGCATCACTCTCTGCGCCGCGAGCCAGAACCAGTGCGCCTACCAGGGTAGCGAAAATCACGATGCTTTTGTCTTCAGTGTCTGACCCTTGCAGGGTCGTCTGGATCTGTTTGAGCCTGGCATCGATGACATGGTCGGTGGTGACACTTGCCTGGCCCTGTTGGGCCATTTCAGCGGACATGGTCGGCAACGGGCAACCCTCATGGGGGGAGGTCAGATGCCACTCAGACAAGTAAGCATCGATAAATGCGTGCAGGGGGTGGGGCTGGCTGAACAGTTCGGCGCAGATACCGTCAACCTGGTTGGCTGCGTGCTGCAAGGCTTTTTCTACCAGGTCGTTTTTGGATGAAAAATGAGCATAGAAACCACCGTGAGTAAGGCCCAGTGATTTCATCAGGGGTTGCAGGCCTGTGGCGCCAATACCGTGTCGTCGAAAGAGCCCGGATGCTTCTTTAACGATGCGCTGATGGGTTTGGGCTTTATGATCTTGTGAATAGCGCATGACAGGTGTCTCTTTATGCAATGGACCATCATAGCGTCGACCTTCAAACAGATGCAGTGGTTAATCATGCAACTGTTTGTAGGTTTTTCCTCACCGATGCTCATTCCTTGGCATGCAGGCCCTGAGCGCTTGTCTGACTACCTGTCTTTTGATTCCTTGGCGTCCATTTCGGCATTGCGTTCGGCAACACGTTTGCGTTGCTCATCGGTCAGTTCAACTTTATTGGCTGTGTCACGTAGTGTCATCAGGGCGCCTACAATGACACCGATAGCGACGACGAGAATTAACCAGGCATACCAAGGCATAGAGTGTTCTCCGTGTTGAGTGCAGCACAGGGCAGGGGTTGCGCTGTGTGCTGCTGTTTATCCTGTTAAGTGAGTAAGTGTTGATTGCTTTCAGTGTAGGCCGGTTATTCAGTCATGTGCGGTATAAGCTTGGTAAAGACTAAAATCGTGTATTTGCGATCATCGGGTGCCGGTAAGCGGCTGGTTCCGCTACAATGCGCGCCGATTTCGACCAGCCTGAGAACCCGCTAATGTCCGACTGCCAGACTCCTATTATCGTCGCCCTGGATTTCCCGACCCGTGACGCCGCATTGAAACTGGCTGATCAGTTGGACCCCAAGCAGTGCCGTGTCAAGGTGGGCAAAGAGCTGTTCACCAGTTGCGCTTCGGAAATCGTCGGTACTTTGCGCGACAAGGGTTTTGAAGTATTTCTGGACCTGAAGTTCCACGATATCCCCAATACCACGGCAATGGCGGTCAAGGCCGCAGCTGAAATGGGCGTATGGATGGTTAACGTTCACTGTTCGGGCGGCTTGCGCATGATGGCCGCTTGCCGCGAAGTACTCGACAAGCGCACCGGCCCGCAGCCGTTGCTGATTGGCGTGACCGTGTTGACCAGCATGGAGCGTGAAGACCTGGCCGGTATTGGCCTGGATATTGAGCCTCAGGAGCAAGTGTTACGCCTTGCAGCCCTGGCCGACAAGGCCGGTATGGATGGCCTGGTGTGTTCGGCCCTGGAGGCGCAAGCGCTGAAGGCCGCGCACCCGGGTCTGCAACTGGTAACCCCGGGGATTCGTCCTGCGGGCAGTGCGCAGGACGATCAGCGTCGTATCCTGACGCCTCGCCAGGCACTGGATGCAGGTTCTGATTATCTGGTAATCGGGCGCCCGATCAGCCAGGCAGTGGATCCGGCCAAGGCACTCGCTGCCGTGGTAGCTGAGCTGGCTTAAGGCTGTTTGCCACCGTTCTGATTCGGCAATCGCGGGCAAGCCCGCGATTGCCGCGCCGCGGTCTGCCTTGACAGGCCGCGGTGCCTGTATTGCGAGCAAGTCCGCTGCCACCTGTATGTGGTGTGTCAGACCTTCAACACCAGCTTGCCGTGATTTTCCCCGCTGAACAGCTTCGCCAGGCTTTCCGGGAAGCTTTCCAGGCCTTCAACAATATGCTCTTTGCTTTTCAACTGGCCCTTGAGCAGCCAGCCCGCCATCTCTTGTCCGGCTGCTGCATAGCGATCGGCATAGTCCATTACCACAAAGCCTTCCATGCGGGCGCGATTGACCAGCAGTGACAAGTAGTTGGCCGGACCTTTAACGGCTTCCTTGTTGTTGTACTGGCTGATGGCTCCGCAGATGATGACCCGCGCCTTGAAATTCAAACGGCTCAATACGGCGTCGAGAATATCGCCGCCCACGTTGTCGAAAAACACATCTACACCCTTGGGGCATTCGCGTTTGAGGCCTGCGAGCATATCTTCGTTCTTGTAGTCGATTACACCGTCAAAGCCGAACTCCTCGACCAGCCGCTTACATTTCTCTTGGCCGCCGGCAATGCCTACCACGCGGCAGCCCTTCAACTTGGCGATTTGCCCGGCAATGCTGCCAACAGCACCCGCTGCGCCGGAAATCACCACGGTGTCTCCTGTTTTCGGTGCGCCGACGTCCAGCAGGGCGAAGTAGGCCGTCATGCCCGTCATGCCCAGTGCGGACAGATACACGGGCAGCGGTACCAGTTTCGGGTCGACCTTGTAGAAACCACGTGGCTCACCGGTGAAGTAATCCTGCATTCCCAGGGCACCGTTGACGTAATCCCCCACAGCAAAGCCCGGGTGGGCGCTGGCAATCACCTTGCCCACTCCCAGGGCGCGCATCACATCACCCAGCGCTACCGGCGGAATATAGGACTTGCCTTCGTTCATCCAGCCACGCATGGCCGGGTCGAGGGACAAGTATTCATTTTTGACCAGGATCTGGCCGTCCTTGGGCTGTACTACGGGCACTTGCTGGAAGGTGAAGGTATCGCGGGTTGCTGCACCGACTGGACGTTTGGCGAGCAGGAATTGGCGGTTTGTCTGGTCAGTCATTGCTATAACTCTTTAGAGATTGATGGCTGTTGATAGACCTTCTCACGCTACAGGGCAAGTGAATACGCGCTTACGAATAGGTTTTTATCAGTGATGGTGATGGTTGTAGGCAGTCTTTTATCACTCGGATAAATAGGCGGATGGCCGTGTCCGAACGTTTCGGGGGTACAGATGCACTCTGCTGAGGGTTAAGACGATGGGCATGACGTTTACGGGGCAAGTGGCTGTAGTGACAGGGGGCGGGGCCGGTATCGGGAGGGCCGCGGCGCTGGCATTTGCCGGCGAGGGTTTGAAGGTGGTGGTGGCTGATCGGGATGTGGCAGCGGGTGAAGACACTGTCGAGCAGATAAGGGCTGCGGGCGGCAGTGCTGTTTTCGCAGGCTGCGATGTCACTGTAGAGGCGCAGGTCAGGCAACTGATGGAGCAGACAATCAGCACCTACGGGCGTCTGGACTATGCCTTCAACAATGCCGGGATCGAGATCGAGCATAGTCGCCTGGCCGACGGTACCCTGGATGAGTTCGATGCGATCATGGGGGTAAACGTCAAGGGCGTTTGGCTGTGCATGAAATATCAGCTGCCATTGATGCTGGCCCAGGGCGGCGGGGCGATCGTCAATACCGCCTCGGTGGCCGGACTGGGCGCCGCGCCAAAGATGAGCATTTACTCGGCGTCCAAACATGCGGTGATCGGGCTGACCAAATCGGCAGCCATTGAGTATGCGAAAAAGCATATTCGGGTGAACGCGGTGTGCCCGGCGGTCATCGATACCGATATGTTCCGCCGCGCTTATGAGGTCGACCCGCGCAAGGCTGAATTTGCCGCCGCGATGCACCCGGTGGGGCGTATCGGCACGGTCGAAGAAGTTGCCAGCGCCGTGCTGTACCTGTGCTCGGATGGCGCAGCATTTACCACAGGCCATGCGCTGGCGGTCGATGGCGGGGCACTGGCGATCTGATAGCTCAGCGTGATTTGACGTTCAGGATCATCAGGGTCAGTACGCCCGCAACAATGCCCCAGAAAGCCGAGCCAATTGAAAACAGGGTCATGCCCGATGCGGTGACCATAAAGGTCACCAGGGCAGCTTCACGCTCCCTGGCTTCGCCCATGGCAATACTCAGCCCGTTCATGATCGAGCCGAACAGTGCCAGTGCGGCAATCGACAGCACCAGTTCCTTGGGCAATGAGGCGAACAGGGCGGCCAGGGTGGCGCCGAATATGCCGGCGATGCCATAGAAAACTCCGCACCACACGGCTGCGGTGTAGCGTTTTTTCGGGTCTTCGTGGGCATGGGGGCCGGTGCAGATGGCGGCACTGATGGCTGCCAGGTTGATGCCGTGGGAGCCGAAGGGGGCGAGCAGCAAGGAGGCTACCCCGGTGGTGGTGATCAGCGGCGAGGCGGGCACGTCATAGCCATCGGCCCGCAGTACGGCGATGCCCGGCATGTTTTGCGAGGTCATGGCCACCACAAACAGCGGGATACCGATGCTGATGGTTGCCGCCAGCGAAAAGGACGGCGTGGTCCACACCGGCACGGCCACTTCAAGGGAAAAACCGCTGAAGTCCAGCAGCCCGAGCATGCCCGACAGCAGGGTGCCGATCAGCAGCGCCGCCAGTACGGCGTAGCGGGGTGACAGGCGCTTGACGATCAGGTAGGTGAAAAACATGCCGATCACCAGGCCGGTGCGATGTTGCGCCGCGACGAAGATTTCGCTGCCGATTTTAAACAGGATGCCCGCCAGCAACGCGGCGGCCAGGGATGAGGGGATGCGCTTGACCAGGCGCTCAAAACTGCCGGTGATGCCACAGATGATCACCAGTACCGCGCAGGTGATATAGGCGCCGATGGCCTCGCCGTAACTGACGCCGCCAAGGCTGGTGATCAGCAGTGCCGCCCCCGGTGTGGACCAGGCGATGGTGATCGGTGTGCGATAACGCAAAGACAAGCCTATGCTGCAAACAGCCATGCCGATCGACAGTGCCCAGATCCATGATGAAATCTGCCCGCTGGTAAGTCCCGCTGCCTGACCCGCCTGGAACATCAGGACCAGGGAGCTGGTGTAGCCGGTCATCATGGCGATAAAGCCTGCGACCACCGCCGAGGGCGAGGTGTCTGCCAGTGGATGCAAGCGCGGCTGCGGGGTGTCGGTCATGGAACGGTCTTCCTTGTGTGCTATAGGAGTTCGGGCAGGCGACAAGCCTAAACGTAAAGGTTGCATCTAGTTGCGATACAGCAGGGTTCGTAAACGACCGTACAGTCGTACTGGCACTCTGCTTTGTGTACAATGCGCCCTGTTTTTTGCATTAATTTCTGGTCGGTGACACCCGTTTACGTACTAGCGTAATCCCTTATTCGCCGCCGCTTCCCACACGAGTGCCCATGAACGAACAGTTGCAGCCTCTCAAGAAACAACCCCGCGCTGGCAAGGCCGGCCGCAGTGGAACCCAGGACGATATTGTCTATGCGCATATTTTCGAGGCGATCCTTGAACAGCGTCTGGCGCCTGGCACCAAGTTGAGTGAAGAGGCTCTGGGCGAAATCTTTGGCGTGAGCCGCACCATTATTCGTCGCGCCCTGTCGCGTCTGGCCCATGAAGGGGTTGTGCTGCTGCGCCCTAATCGTGGTGCAGTGGTGGCGAGCCCTAGCGTAGAAGAAGCGCGCCAGGTGTTTCTGGCCCGGCGACTGGTTGAAAAGGCCATTACCGAGCTGGCGGTGGTGCATGCTACGGCTGATGATCTGGCGCAACTGCGCAAGATGGTCCAGGACGAGCGCGACAGTTTTTCGCGGGGCGATCGGGGTGCGGGTATTCGCCTGTCGGGCGAGTTCCACCTGAAGTTGGCCGAAGCGGCGAAGAATGCGCCGCTGATCAGCTTTCAGCGCAGTCTGGTGTCGCAAACGTCGTTGATTATTGCCCAGTACGAGAGCGGCAACCGTTCGCACTGCTCTTATGACGAGCACATGCAATTGATCGATGCCATCGAAGCCCGTGATGCCGGCCAGGCCGTGCACCTGATGATGCATCACATGGATCACATTGACAGCAAGCTCAACCTTGACGAAGAAAGCGCCTCTGACGACTTGCACGCGGTGTTTTCGCACTTGCTGCAAACCAAGGGCAAAAGCCCTCGGCCTGCTGCCAAGCTTTAAGCCTCGGCTGCTCTTGTGGGAGCGGGCTTGCCCGCGATGCAGGCGACGCGGTGCTTCAGTAGAACCGCATCGATAACCTCTCGAGCAAGCCCGCTCCCACAAGGGAAATTATCAGCGCTGATGCACCAGATTGCCTGCCGCATAGGTTTGCTGCACGGTACGGTCATCCCCAAGGGTCATCAATACAAACAGCGTCTCGGCGATGTTTTTTGACTGCTTGAGGCGATAGCTCATCAGTGGCGTAGCGTTGTAGTCCAGTACCAGGAAGTCAGCGTCGCTGCCCGGTTGCAGATTGCCGATCTTGTCTTCCAGGCGCAGTGCTCGCGCCCCGCCCAACGTAGCCAGGTACAACGACTTGAACGGATCGAGGCGTGCGCCCTGCAGTTGCATGACCTTGTAGGCTTCGTTCAGGGTGTTGAGCAGCGAGAAGCTGGTACCTGCACCCACGTCTGTGCCCAGCCCCACATTGAGCTTGTGCTTTTCGGCCATCGGCAGGTTGAACAGGCCGCTGCCCAAAAACAGGTTGGAAGTCGGGCAGAACGCCACTGCCGAACCGGTCTCGGCGAGTCGCGCACATTCCTCGTCACACAGATGTACACCGTGGGCAAATACAGAGCGCTCGCCCAGCAACTGGTAGTGGTCGTACACATCCAGATAGCCTTTGCGCTCAGGGAACAGCGACTTGACCCACTCGATTTCCTGAAGGTTCTCGCTGATATGGGTGTGCAGATACACATCCGGGTATTCGCCCAGCAGCTTGCCGGCCAGGGTCAATTGCTCCGGGGTGCTGGTCGGCGCGAAGCGCGGGGTGACGGCGTAATGCAGGCGGCCCTTACCGTGCCAGCGCTCGATCAGTGCCTTGCTTTCGCTGTAGCCGGTTTCGGCGGTATCGGTCAGATAGTCTGGGGCGTTGCGGTCCATCATCACCTTGCCGGCGATCAGACGCAGGTCCAGGTGCTGTGCGGCCTCAAACAGGGCATCCACCGATTGCGGGTGTACGCTGCCGAAGACCAGGGCGGTGGTGGTGCCGTTGCGTAGCAGTTCCTTCAGGAATACGTCAGCAACTTCGTCAGCATGGGCCTTATCGGCGAACTGGTTTTCGCACGGGAAGGTGTAGGTGTTGAGCCAGTCGAGCAGTTGCTCGCCGTAGGCGCCAATCATCCCGGTTTGCGGGAAATGGATATGGGTATCGATAAAGCCGGGGGTGATCAGTGCGTCTTTGTACTCGGTCACAGCAACGTCGGCGGCCAGTGTGCCAAGCAGTTCGCTGGCCGGGCCAACAGCCTTGATCTGGCCGTTGTCGACCACCAGCAAGCCGTCTGCAAAATATTCATAGGAGGCCTCGATCCCGACTTCGGCGGGGTCGGCGATGCTGTGCAAAATGGCGGCGCGATAGGCTTTACAAGTCATGGCAATTCTCAGTGTGTGGCATGGCTGCGTCGTGAAGACGGCAACAATTGTTTAATGGATTCAGATGACGCGCTGTCGGCGCTCGCAGTGTGCTGGCCGAAATGAGTGTTGTAGGTGGCGATGATTTCGCCGGCGATGGAGATCGCGATTTCAACAGGCAATTTGCCTTTGACTTCGCTCAAACCCATCGGGCAACGCATGCGCTGCAAAGGTGAGGCGTCGATACCGCGCTCACGCAGGCGATGTTCGAACTTCACGCGTTTGGTTTTCGAACCAATCAAGCCGAAGTAGGTAAAGTCGTTGCGTTTAAGCAGGGCGGCGCTGAGCTCCAGGTCCAGGGCGTGATTATGCGTCATGACGATGCAGTAGCAACCCGCAGGCAGGGCATCGACTTCATCTACCGGTTCGTCGGTAACGATTTTTTCCACGCCTTGAGGGATAAGTGTCGGGAATTCCTGCTCCCGCGAGTCGATCCAGCGCACCCGGCACGGCAGGCTGGCGAGCAGGGGTACCAAGGCCCGGGCCACGTGCCCTGCGCCAAACACCGCAATCTGAGCCTGCACCTTGCCCATCGGTTCGAACAGCAGCACGGCCACCCCTCCGCAACACTGGCCCAGGCTGGCGCCGAGGCTGAAGCGCTGTAGAAGGGTATCGTGCTTGCCGCTGCTGAGCATCTGGCGGGCAATTTCCATTGCCTTGTACTCCAGATGACCGCCACCAATGGTGTCGAAGATTTTATCTGCACAAATGACCATCTTCGAACCGGCATTGCGCGGGGTAGAGCCTTGCTCTTCGATGATGGTCACCAGCACGCAGGGTTCGCCTTGCTGCTGCAACTCGGCCAGGGCACTGATCCAGTTATTCATGCTGATCTCCCGACAGGCTTTTGCGCATTTGCTCACAACCCCACAGCACCCGCTCCGGGGTGGCCGGGGCGTCAATCGCAGGTTGCACGCGGTAGTCAGCCAGGCTCGCCACGGCGTCCTTGAGTGCACACCATGCGGCGATGCCGAGCATAAATGGCGGTTCGCCCACGGCCTTGGAGTGGAACACGGTGTCTTCGGGGTTCTTGCGGTTTTCCACCAGGGTTACGCGCAGGTCCAGCGGCATGTCTGCCACCGCGGGGATCTTGTAGCTGGCCGGGCCGTTGGTCATCAGCTTGCCCTTGGCATTCCACACCAGTTCCTCCATGGTCAGCCAGCCCGCCCCCTGTATATACCCGCCTTCGACCTGGCCGATGTCGATGGCCGGGTTCAGCGAGGCACCGACATCATGGAGGATATCGGTACGCAACATTTTGTATTCGCCGGTCAGGGTGTCGACGATCACCTCGGCGCAGGCGGCGCCAAAGGCAAAGTAATAAAACGGCCGACCACGTGCCTGAGTGCGGTCATAAAAAATCTTCGGGGTTTTGTAGTACCCGGTGCTCGATAACGACACCTGGCCGAAATAGGCCTGCTGGATCAGGCTTTCAAAACTGATGATCTGCTCGCCAGCCTGCACCTGGCCGTTATGGAAGATCACCGCCCGTTGCTCGACCTGATATTTGTCGGCAGCAAATTCAACAAGTCGCTGCTTGATGGTTTCGGCTGCGTTTTGCGCGGCCTTGCCATTGAGGTCGGCACCGCTGGACGCTGCAGTAGGCGAGGTGTTTGGCACTTTGTCAGTGTTGGTTGCGGTGATCTGGATGCGGCTGATATCCACCTGGAACACTTCGGCGACCACCTGCGCGACCTTGATATTCAGGCCCTGGCCCATCTCGGTGCCACCGTGGTTGAGATGGATGCTGCCGTCGGTATAGATGTGGATCAGCGCACCGGCCTGGTTGAGGAAGCTGGCGGTAAAGGAAATACCGAACTTGACCGGGGTCAGCGCCAGGCCTTTTTTCAGGATCGGGCTGCCGGCATTGAACGCTTTGATCGCCTCCCGCCGCCCGGCGTAGTCGCTGCTGGCCTCGAGCTCGGCGGTCATTTCTTGCAGCAGGTTGTGTTCCACGGTCTGGTAGTAGTGGGTCACGTTGCGTTCGGTTTTGCCGTAGTAATTGGCCTTGCGTACGGCCAGCGGGTCGAGGCCCAAATGGCGGGCGATACGGTCCATGACCTCTTCGATGGCGACCATGCCTTGCGGGCCACCAAAGCCGCGATAGGCGGTGTTGGAAGCCGTGTTGGTTTTACAGCGATAACCATTGATCGTCGCGTCGCCCAGATAATAGGCGTTGTCGGCGTGGAACATGGCGCGCTCGACAATGGAGTTGGACAAGTCCGGGGAACAGCCGCAGTTGCCCGCCAGGTCCAGCTGGATGCCCTGCAAACGGCCGCTGGCGTCGAAACCGACGTCATATTCGATATAAAACGGGTGGCGCTTGCCGGTCATCAGCATGTCTTCGACCCGCGGCAGGCGCATCTTGGTCGGTTGCCCGGTCAGGCGTGCCACCACGGCGCACAGGCAGGCGGGGCTGGCGGCCTGGGTCTCCTTGCCGCCAAAGCCGCCGCCCATGCGGCGCATATCGACAACGATCTTGTTCATTGAAACATCAAGGACTTCTGCCACCAGCTTCTGCACTTCGGTAGGGTTCTGCGTGGAGCAGTAAACGATCATCCCGCCGTCTTCGGTAGGCATCACCGATGAGATCTGGGTCTCGAGGTAAAAGTGCTCCTGCCCGCCAATATGCAGGCTGCCCTGCAGGCGATGTTCGGCCCCGGCCAGTGCGCCGGCAGAGTCGCCGCGTTGATGGGTGTGGGTATCGAGCACAAAGTGCTTCTGGCGCAGGGCCTGAACCACGTCCAGCACCGGCTCCAGGTCTTCGTATTCGATAATGGCAGCCATTGCCGCCTTGCGCGCGGTGTCCAGGTCGCAAGCGGCCACTGCCAGTACGGGCTGGCCGACAAACTCCACCTTGTCGATGGCCAGTAGCGGATCGCCGGGCAGTAGCGGGCCAATGTCCTTCAGGCCGGGGATATCTTCGTGGGTGATCACCAGGCGCACGCCTGCGAAGGCGTAGCAGGGCGTGGTGTCGACACGCAGGATTCTGGCGTGGGCGCGGTCGGACAGGCGTGCGAAAAGGTGCAACTGGTTGGGGAATTCCAGGCGGTCATCGATGTACTGCGCTTCGCCGCTGACATGTTTTTCGGCACTGTCATGCTTGACGCTGCGACCCACACCGGTTTTCAAGTCCTGCTGGAAGAGTGCGGCCAGCTCAGCCTGGGTTGGGGCAACCTTGTGATGGTTAGACATAAGCTGTTACCCGCGTCTCGAGATGTGGCGTTTGCAGTTCGATAAAGTATTTGCGTAGCAGGTTTTGTGCACTCAGCAGACGGTATTCCTTGCTGGCGCGAAAGTCCGAGAGCGGGGTGAAGTCGTTTGCCAGTGCAGCGCAGGCCCGTTCGATGCTGGCGCTGTTCCAGTCAGCGCCGAGCAGTGCGGCTTCGCAGGCGGCGGCGCGTTTGGCGATGGCCGCCATGCCGCCGAATGCCACGCGGGCACCGGTCACCACGCCGTTGTCGATGTGCAGGTTGAACGCTGCGCACACGGCGCTGATGTCGTCATCCAGGCGCTTGGAGATTTTATAGGCGCGAAATGCATGGCTGGGGTCGGCGCGAGGGATGATGATTTTTTCGATAAATTCGCCTTCCTGGCGTGCCGTCACCCGGTAGTCGATAAAGTAATCCTCGATCGCCAGGGTGCGCAGGGTTTGCCCTTTGCGCAGTACCAGTTGTGCGCCGAGGGCAATCAGCAGCGGTGGCGAGTCGCCAATGGGCGAGGCATTGCCGATGTTGCCGCCCAGGGTGCCCTGATTGCGGATTTGCAGGGAGGCGAAGCGTTGCAGCAATTCGCCGAAGTCCGGGTACTCGGCCTTGAGCGTGCCGTAGGCGTCTGTCAGCGACACCGCCGCGCCGATTTCAATACGGTCATCAAAGCGCTCGATGTGCTTCATTTCGGCCACGTTGCCGACGTAGATCATGACCGGCAGCGGGCGATGAAACTGGGTCACCTCAAGCGCCAGGTCGGTACCGCCGGCCAGCAGGCGGGCCTGGGGTTGGGATTCGTACAGCTGGGCCAGGTCGCTGATGGTCATGGGCAGCAGGCAGCGCTTGTCGCCGCTGTTCAGTTCGCCGGTTTGAGTCGGGGTGATGGTCTTGAGCAAGGCAATGGTCGCGCTCTGGTGTGTATCGAACTGATCCTGTTGTTGCCCGCTGCAAGCCTGTTCGGCAGCCGCCAGAATAGGGCGGTAGCCGGTGCAGCGACAGAGGTTTCCCGCCAGGGCTTCATGAGCCTGATGGCCATCAGGCTGGCCCGTGCTGTTTTTTTGCAGGGCGAACAGTGACATCACAAATCCCGGCGTGCAAAACCCGCACTGTGAGCCGTGGCAGTCGACCATCGCCCGCTGCACGCTGTGCAACTGCCCCTGGTGCTTGAGGTCTTCGATGCTGATCAGTTGCTTGCCGTGCAAAGCCGAGACAAATGTCAGGCACGAATTGAGGCTGCGATAGCGCAGCCGTTCAAGGCCTTCAGCGTCGGTGTGAAGTTCGCCGACAACCACGGTACAGGCCCCACAGTCGCCGCTGGCGCAACCTTCTTTGGTACCAGGCTTGTGCAGGTGTTCACGCAGGTAATTGAGCACGGTCAAATTCGGGTCGAGCGTGTGTTCGGTGCGCAGCGTCTGGTTGAGTAGGAACTGGATCACGGAAGGCCTCGCATAATCATTATTGTTGTAACGCGGGATGCACTGAATTTAGCTAAAGCTGACCTGCGGGTCAAGAAATAGCGATCGGTAATCCCTGTGATTGATAACCGGGGGATTTATTTGCGGGTTTCGTGCCATATTCAGCCCCTGAGGCTCTGCGCGAGGGCATATCAAGTGCGTTACACTGCACCGCCTGCACTGATCAAAGATTTTGAAGGTAAAACATGACGTTCAAGGCGCCGGACAGCCTCGCCGAGCAAATCGCTCACCACCTCGCCGAACGCATCATTCGCGGCGAGTTAAAGCCTGGGGAACGCATTCAGGAACAGAAAGTGACGCTGGCGCTGAATGTCAGTCGCGGCTCTGTGCGCGAAGCATTGTTGATCCTTGAGCGTCGGCACCTGATCGCCATCCTGCCGCGTCGTGGCGCCCATGTGACCGAACTTACGGCGCGCAAGGTGCAGAGCCTGTGCACGCTGATGAGCGAAATGTACATCCTGCTCGGCAATGCCGTAGCCCAGCGCTGGGCAGTTCCGGCCGATCTGGGGCCGTTCTTGCAGATCCAGCAGCGCCTGGCCGCCAGCTACGAACGCCAGGACATCAGCACCTTCGTTGAAGACAGCTTCAATGTGATGCGTGCGGCGTACCCGTTCGCCGACAACCCCTATTTGCAGGAAACCGTCGAGAACCTGCACCCGGCCATGAGCCGTGCCTATTACCTGGCACTGGACCAGCGCAAGGCGGAAATGAGCGAGTTCCTGGCGTTGTTTGCGCAGTTGCTCGACGCCGTGCTGGCGCGTGACCTGGCGCAGATTCGCGTGGTGCTGAGCAGCTATGCCCAGCGCAGTTGTGCCCTGGTGCTGTCTGCCTTGACGGTTGCCTGAGCGTGCGCCTGACCTGTATCAAGCTGGCCGGCTTCAAGTCCTTCGTTGACCCGACAACCGTTACCTTTCCAAGCAATATGGCGGCGGTGGTAGGCCCCAACGGCTGTGGCAAGTCCAATATCATCGATGCCGTGCGCTGGGTCATGGGCGAAAGCTCGGCCAAGAACCTGCGCGGCGAGTCGATGACCGACGTTATCTTCAACGGCTCCACCACGCGCAAACCGGTGAGCCAGGCCAGTATCGAACTGGTCTTCGACAACTCCGACGGCACGCTGCTGGGCGAGTATGCGGCCTACGCCGAGATCTCCATTCGGCGCAAGGTGACCCGCGACAGCCAAACCACTTACTACCTCAATGGTACCAAGTGCCGGCGTCGTGATATTACCGATATCTTCCTCGGCACGGGCCTGGGGCCGCGCAGCTACTCGATCATCGAGCAGGGCATGATCTCCAAGCTGATCGAGTCCAAGCCCGAAGACCTGCGCAACTTTATCGAAGAAGCGGCGGGCATCTCCAAGTACAAGGAGCGCCGCCGCGAGACTGAAAACCGTATCCGCCGTACCCACGAAAACCTTGCCCGTCTGACTGACCTGCGCGATGAGCTGGGGCGTCAGCTGGAGCGTTTGCACCGCCAGGCCCAGGCCGCCGAGAAATATCAGGAATACAAGGCCGAAGAGCGTCAGCTCAAGGCCCGGCTGTCGGCTCTGCGCTGGCAGGCCCTGAATGAGCAGGTGGGGCAGCGCGAAGCGGTCATCGGTAATCAGGAAGTCAGTTTCGAAGCCCTGGTGGCCGAGCAGCGCAATGCCGATGCCAGCATCGAACGCCTGCGTGACGGGCACCATGATCTGTCAGAGCGCTTCAATCTGGTGCAGGGGCGCTTCTATTCGGTAGGGGGCGATATTGCCCGGGTCGAGCAGAGCATTCAGCATGGCCAGCAACGTTTGCGCCAGTTGCAGGATGACCTGCGCGAAGCCGAGCGCTCGCGCCTGGAAACCGAATCCCATCTGGGGCATGACCGCACCTTGCTGGCGACTCTGGCTGAAGAGCTGCACATGCTTGAGCCCGAGCAGGAACTGACCAGCGCGGCCGCCGAAGAGGCTGCCGCTACTCTGGAAGTGGCCGAGCAGACCATGCATGGCTGGCAGGAACAGTGGGACATTTTCAACCTTCGCTCGGCCGAGCCGCAGCGCCAGTCCGAAGTGCTGCAAGCCCGTATCCAGCAGCTGGAAACCAGTATGGAGCGCGTGGCGGAACGTCAGCGCCGCCTGGCTGAAGAGCGTGCCTTGCTGGCCGCAGACCCTGAAGATGCGGCCATTCTGGAGCTCAGTGAGCAACTGGCCAGCAGCGAAATGGCCCACGAAGAGCTGCAGGCCAGTGAGCAGCAACTGGTCGAGCAGCTCGAGCAAGTGCGTCACGACTTGCAACAGGCCACGCAGAACCAGCAGCAGGCCCAGGGCGAGCTGCAGCGCCTCAACGGTCGTCTGGCATCGCTGGAGGCCTTGCAGCAGGCTGCGCTTGATCCGGGTACCGGTACTGGCGAATGGTTGCGCGATCAGCAGCTTGCCGAGCAGCCACGACTGGCAGAAGGCCTGCGCGTAGAGGCTGGCTGGGAGCTGGCGGTAGAGACCGTGTTGGGGGCTGATTTGCAGGCCGTACTGGTCGAGGATTTTGCCCTGCTGGATCTGGCAGGGTTTGCCCAGGGTGATTTGCGCCTGTTCAGTGATGCAGGGCAGGCCCCTCGCTTGGCGGGCAGCCTGCTGGACAAGGTCACGGCCGATTTTGATCTGGCGCCGTGGCTGGGCCAGGTCAAACCGGTCGAAACACTGGAGCAGGCACTGGCCTTGCGTGCTCAACTGGCCGAGGGCCAGAGCCTGATCAGCCGTGATGGCTATTGGGTCGGGCGCAACTTCCTGCGGGTGCGCCGCGCCAGTGAAGCCGAAAGCGGGGTGCTGGCCCGGGGCCAGGAAATCCAGCGCCTGGGGCTTGAGTGCGAAGAGCGTGAAGCCACCCTGGCGGCCCTGGAGGAACAACTACAAAGCATGCGTGAGCAACAGCGTATGCAGGAAGACTCTCGTGAGCAGCTTCGCCGTCGCTTGCAGGATGAAGCTCGCCACCAGGGTGAGATCAAGGCCAAGCTCTCCGCCAGCAAGGCCAAGGTCGAGCAATTGACCTTGCGCCGCCGCCGTCTGGACGAAGAACTGGCCGAGTTGGGTGAGCAGCGCGCCCTGGAGCATGAGCAGGTAGGGGAGGCGCGCCTGCTGTTGCAGGACGCCCTGGATGCCATGGCCACCGATACCGGGCAGCGCGAGCTGTTGCTGGCCCGTCGCGACAGTCTGCGCGAGCAGTTGGATCGGGTGCGTCAGGATGCTCGACAACATAAAGACCACGCCCACCAGTTGGCTGTCCGCCTGGGGTCGCTCAAGGCGCAGCATGATTCCACCCGCCAGGCTCTTGAGCGCCTGGAAATGCAGGCCGAGCGCCTGGCTGAAAAGCGCGAACAGCTGACCCTCAATCTGGAGGAGGGCGAAGCGCCGCTGGAAGAGTTGCGCCTCAAGCTTGAAGAGTTGCTCGACAAGCGCCTGAGCGTGGATGAAGAACTCAAGATTGCCCAGACCGCGCTCGAAGATGCCGATCGCGAATTGCGCGATGCCGAAAAACGCCGCAATCAGGCTGAGCAACAATCGCAATTGATTCGTGGCCAGCTCGAACAGCAGCGCATGGAGTGGCAGGCCTTGAGCGTGCGTCGTACTGCGTTGCAGGATCAGTTGCTGGCCGATGGCTATGACCTGCACGGGGTGCTGGCCACCCTCGATGCCGAGGTCAACGAGCAGCAGGCCGAAGAAGAACTGGAGCGTATCGCTGCGCGAATTCAGCGCCTGGGCGCGATCAACCTTGCAGCCATTGATGAGTATCAGCAGCAGTCGGAGCGCAAGCGCTATCTGGATGCTCAGGATGCCGATCTGGTCGAGGCACTCGATACCCTGGAAAACGTCATCCGCAAGATCGACAAAGAGACCCGCAGCCGCTTCAAGGACACCTTTGATCAGATAAATGGTGGATTACAGGCACTTTTCCCAAAAGTTTTCGGTGGCGGCAGCGCTTATTTGGAACTGACGGGCGAAGATCTACTCGATACAGGGGTGACCATCATGGCGCGTCCGCCGGGCAAGAAGAACAGCACGATCCATTTGCTGTCCGGTGGCGAGAAAGCCTTGACGGCCCTGGCGCTGGTTTTTGCCATTTTCAAGCTCAACCCGGCGCCGTTTTGCATGCTCGACGAAGTCGATGCACCGCTTGATGACGCTAACGTAGGCCGCTATGCACGCTTGGTAAAGGAGATGTCGCAGACCGTGCAATTTATCTATATCACTCACAACAAGATCGCCATGGAGATGGCGGATCAGTTGATGGGGGTGACGATGCATGAGCCGGGCTGTTCACGTCTTGTAGCGGTTGATGTTGAGGAGGCAATGGCAATGGTCGATGCTTGAGCTATAAGCATGTAGGACGATTTTTTTCTTCTTGTAAGAAAAATTTCAAGCATTTGACCGATATGACGTGTAGGTCGAAGGCAGCATGGGCCTAGCTCAATGCGACAGACGGTGTAAAGTTATCTTTGGTCGTGTTAATTTAATGTCTAATTTTTTTGTACGTGGGTAAAACGCCATTCAGAACATAGAGTTGGCGCCACGTTTTAAAGGGCTTTAGGCTCTTCTTCATAGAATCATTTTTTAGGGGCAAGGGATTACATGGAAATCGGTCTGCGCGAATGGCTGATAGTCATCGGCATAGTGGTAATCGCCGGTATTCTTTTTGATGGCTGGCGCCGCATGCGTGGTGGCAAAGGCAAGCTCAAGTTTCGACTTGATCGCAGTTTTTCCAATGCCCCTGACGACGAGCACAGCCCTGAGTTGTTGGGCCCGTCACGGGTGCTGGATACGCCAACCCATAAAGAGCCGCAACTTGATGAGCACGACTTGCCATCGGTCAGCATGCCTGCACGGGACAAAGGTGCCAGGCGCGGCAAGCGTGGCGGTGAGCCGAGCCAGGGTGACCTGAACCTTGATCTTGAACTGGATGAAGGCCCGAGCATCAGCGCTCGTGATGATGATCATGTAGCGCCAGTCAAGCCGGCGCGTGGTCGTGCCAAGCCGAGCGTAGCGGACGTTGAAGTCAAGGAGCCTGCTGCTGCGCAGCCAGCGGCCGAAGAAGTGCTGGTGATCAGCGTGATCAGCCGTGACCCGGCAGGCTTCAAAGGCCCGGCACTGTTGCAGAACATCCTCGAAAGCGGTTTGCGTTTTGGCGAGATGGATATTTTCCATCGCCACGAAAGCATGGCCGGTAATGGCGAAGTGCTGTTCTCCATGGCCAATGCGGTGAAACCGGGTGTATTCGACCTGGATGATATTGACCTGTTCAGTACGCCAGCTGTCAGCTTTTTCCTTGGTTTGCCCGGCCCGCGCCATCCCAAGCAGGCTTTTGATGTGATGGTTGCCGCTGCACGCAAGCTGTCCCAGGAGCTCAATGGTGAGCTTAAAGATGACCAGCGCAGTGTGTTGACGGCCCAGACTATCGAGCATTACCGCCAGCGCATCGTTGAATTCGAGCGCCGTGCCCTGACTCAAAAACGCTGAGCATGTGGGGGCGGCTTGCCTGCTCCACCCACATGCAGCATGAATAACACAAGGAGCAGCCTCGGCTGCTCTTTTGCTTTGTGAGAGAACACCCCATGACCGCCGCCAATACCCGCATTCTAGAGCTGCGCGCTGAACTGGATCAGCATAATTACCGCTACCATGTACTCGACGAGCCAAGCATTCCGGACGCCGAGTACGATCGCCTGTTCCGCGAGCTGAAGGCCCTGGAGGCCGAACATCCTGAGCTGGTGACCGCCGACTCGCCCACTCAGCGCGTTGGCAGCGCAGCCTTGTCTGCCTTTACTCAGGTGCGTCACGAAGTGCCCATGCTGAGCCTGGGTAACGCATTCGATGAAACCGATATGCGCGAATTCGATCGCCGTGTCAGCGAGGGCCTGGATCTGCCCGCGGGCGATCTGTTTGGTGGCGGCGCTGAAGTTGAATACAGCTGTGAGCCCAAGCTGGACGGGCTGGCAGTCAGCTTGTTGTACCGTGATGGCAGCCTGGTGCGTGGTGCCACGCGGGGTGATGGCACTACCGGTGAAGATATCAGCGTCAACGTACGCACCGTGCGCAATATTCCGCTCAAGCTGCATGGCAGCGGCTGGCCAGCGGTGCTGGAAGTGCGTGGCGAAGTGTTTATGTCCAAGGCCGGCTTTGAACGTCTTAATGAATCTCAGCTGGCTGCTGGCGGCAAGACCTTTGCCAATCCGCGCAACGCAGCGGCGGGCAGCTTGCGTCAGCTGGATTCGAAGATCACGGCCAGTCGCCCGCTGGAATTTTGCTGCTACGGTCTGGGGCAGGTCTCTGAAGAGTTTTCGGACACCCATATCGGCAACCTCAAACAATTGCAGCAATGGGGCATGCCCATCAGTCATGAGCTGAAGCTGGCAAAGGGGATTGCCGAGTGCCTGGACTATTACCGTGATATCGGTGAGCGTCGTGCTTCCTTGCCCTACGAGATCGACGGAGTGGTGTTCAAGGTCAACAGCCTGGCGTCGCAGCGCGAGCTGGGCTTTCGTGCGCGTGAACCGCGCTGGGCCATCGCGCACAAGTTTCCGGCCATGGAGGAACTGACCGAGTTGCTGGATGTTGAGTTTCAGGTCGGACGCACCGGTGCAGTAACGCCCGTGGCGCGTCTCAAACCGGTCAAGGTGGCCGGGGTGACCGTATCCAATGCCACCCTGCACAATATGGATGAAGTGGCGCGGCTGGGCCTGATGATTGGCGATACCGTGATTATTCGCCGTGCTGGTGATGTTATCCCGCAGGTTGTGCAGGTGGTGCTGGAGCGTCGCCCTGAAGATGCCCGGCCGGTGCAGATCCCTGAAAGCTGTCCGGTGTGCGGCTCCCACGTTGAGCGCACGCAGCTGATCAAGCGCAGCAAGGGCCGTGAAACCGTCAGCGAAGGTGCGGTGTACCGCTGTGTCGGCCGGCTGGCCTGTGGTGCCCAGCTTAAACAGGCGATCATTCATTTTGTTTCGCGCCGGGCGATGGACATTGAAGGCCTGGGGGAAAAAAGTGTCGAGCAGTTGGTCGATGAGGGCCTGGTGAGTTCGCCGGCAGACCTCTATACCCTGCAGTTCGAGCAGATCGTCGATCTCGAAGGCTTTGCCGAGCTGTCGAGCAAGAACTTGCTGCAGGCCATCGCCGACAGCAAGCGTCCGACGTTGGCGCGTTTTATCTACGCATTGGGCATTCCTGATGTGGGCGAAGAGACTGCCAAGGTGCTGGCGCGTTCATTGGCCTCCCTGGAGCGTGTGCAGCGGGCGTTGCCGCAAGTGCTTACCTACCTGCCGGACGTGGGCCTGGAAGTGGCGCACGAGATTCATAGTTTCTTCAGTGACGCACACAACCAGCAGGTGATTGATCAACTGCTGGAGCGTGGTCTTGAGTTGCAGGATCAAGGTGAGCTGGGTGCCGAGTTTGCCGCCAGCACAACCTTGGGCGGGTTGATCGACAAGTTGCATATTCCTTCGGTGGGGCCGGGCGGGGCGCAAAAACTGGCCGACAGGTTTGGCTCCCTTGAAGGGGTGATCACTGCAGACTGGCTCGATATGCGCCAGGCCTTACCGGAAAAACAGGCCAAGGCGGTACGCGAGTTCTTCGATAACCCTGAAAATGCCCGTATGGCGCTGGCAATCGAAGCGCAACTGCGTGATTTCGGCATGCACTGGCACAGCGAGAAAAAGGCCGTGGAAGGTTTGCCGCTGGCAGGCCAGACCTGGGTGTTGACCGGCTCGCTGGAATTAATGAGTCGCGATGTGGCCAAGGACAAGCTGGAAAGTCTGGGGGCCAAGGTTTCGGGCTCGGTGTCGGGCAAGACCCATTGCGTCGTAGCGGGGCCGGGAGCAGGCTCAAAGCTGGCCAAGGCCAACGAGCTGGGGCTCAAGGTGCTGGATGAAGAAGCCTTTGTCGCGTTTTTGAGCGAACAGGGTATTTCGATTCCGTAATGGCTGTGGCAGCGGGCTTGCTCGCGATGCAGGCGACGCGGTGTCTCAGTTGAGCCGCGCAGAAGCCATCGCGAGCAAGCCCGCTCCCACAAATGACCTGTGCCGGGTTGCGAGGCGGTGTTTCAACCCGAATCCAAGTGCTTGAGCCCATTCATTTTTTTATTCTTGCCGCAGCGGTTGTAAGTTTTTCTCAGACAGGTACAATGGCGCCGTTCGCTGCTAAGCGGATGTTGTTATGGTGACCCTATCGGTCCCCCCGCAACGATTACCCGTGAACCTGGTCAGATCCGGAAGGAAGCAGCCACAGCGGGAACATTGTGTGCCGGGGTGTGGCTGGTGGGGTTGCCTCCATTTTAAACCCGCAGTTCTGTCGGGTTCGAACCAAACTCCAAATCTTGCAGTCAAGCCTTGTTCGACGGTCAAAAGACCGGGCGATGATTTTCTGTGCGTGGGTAAAAAGGTCTATGCCAAGGCTGCGCGCAGTTAAACGTGCGCATCGGATGCAATTTTGCCCTTGCTCCGCTAGCATTAGCCCCCTCCGCTTTTCTGACGCGACGGTTATCAATGAGTTATCAGGTTCTTGCACGTAAATGGCGTCCGCGCTCGTTCCGCGAAATGGTCGGCCAGACCCATGTGCTCAAGGCTCTGATCAATGCCCTGGACAGTCAGCGCCTGCACCACGCTTACCTTTTCACCGGTACCCGTGGCGTCGGCAAGACCACCATTGCGCGGATCATCGCCAAATGCCTGAACTGTGAAACAGGTATCACCTCGACTCCCTGTGGCGAGTGCTCCGTGTGCCGTGAAATCGATGAGGGGCGCTTTGTCGACCTGATCGAAATCGACGCCGCCAGCCGCACCAAGGTCGAGGACACCCGCGAACTGCTCGACAACGTGCAGTACGCGCCGAGCCGCGGGCGCTTCAAGGTCTACCTGATCGACGAAGTGCACATGCTCTCCAGCCATTCGTTCAATGCGCTGCTCAAGACCCTTGAAGAGCCGCCGCCTTACGTCAAGTTCATCCTCGCGACCACCGACCCGCAGAAATTGCCGGCCACGATCCTGTCGCGCTGCCTGCAGTTTTCGCTGAAGAACATGACACCCGAGCGCGTGGTCGAGCATTTGACCCACGTTCTCAGTGTCGAAAACGTGCCGTTTGAAGATGATGCGCTGTGGCTGCTCGGTCGCGCCGCCGATGGCTCGATGCGTGATGCCATGAGCCTCACCGATCAGGCCATTGCCTTCGGTGAGGGCAAGGTACTGGCGGGTGATGTGCGGGCGATGCTTGGTACGCTGGATCACGGTCAGGTGTTCGACCTGTTGCACGCCTTGATCGAAGGTGATGCCAGGGCCATGCTCGAGGCCGTTCGCCATCTGGCCGAGCAGGGCCCGGATTGGAATGGCGTGCTGTCCGAGATCCTCAACGTCTTCCATCGCGTGGCCATTGCCCAGGCGTTGCCTGAAGGCGTCGATAATGGTCACGGCGACCGCGATCGCGTCTTGGCCCTGGCCAAGGCGTTGCCTGCCGAAGATGTGCAATTTTATTACCAGATGGGCCTGATTGGCCGGCGCGATTTGCCGCTGGCGCCAGACCCGCGTGGTGGCTTTGAAATGGTCCTGCTGCGAATGCTGGCCTTCCGCCCGGCAGACACCGGCAACGCGCCGAGTCAGCCGCTAAAGCCAGTGGGGATCAGCCAGGCCACAGTTGATTCCGCCCCAACCGTGGCGGCCACATCCCCTGTCGAGCCAGTGCTGGCCGCGCCGGCACCGGTGGCAGTGCAACCGGTACCGCCTGTGGTCGAAGCGGTTGCCGAGCCTGTGCAGGCGCCCAAGGCTCCGTCAGTGGCGGAAAAGGACTTGCCCTGGAACGAGCCGGCTGCCCCGGTGATTGAGGTCAAGGTCGCGCCCGAATCGGTACTGGACACCATTGGCGAGCCTCCTGAGTTGCCGCCGATGCCGCTGCCGACGCCGGACAGTGTGGTGCCGGATGCGCCGGAGTGGATCGCGGCGCCGCTTCCAGAGCCGACCGTCGAGCAGGTGGACGCAGCGGTGTCGGGCATGGATCGTGACGACGAGCCGCCCCTGGACGAAGACTACATTGAGCCGGACATGGATTCGGCGGCCTACAGCTACCTCGACGAGCTGGCCAGTGAGCATGCCGGCGAGCCAGCGCCTGCGCCCGAACCGCTGCCTGCGGCGATGCCGGCGACCGGTCTGGCCCTTGAATGGCTGGAGATGTTCCCCAAATTACCGGTGTCGGGCATGACCGCCAGCATTGGCGCCAACTGCACGCTGATTGCGGTTGACGGTGATGACTGGCTGTTGCATCTGGACCCGGCCCACAGCGCGTTGTTCAACCTGACCCAGCAGCGTCGACTCAACGATGCACTGAACCAGTTCACTCAGCGTACACTCAAAGTCACGATTGAGCTGGTCAAGCCGGAGCGGGAAACCCCGGCCCAGGCGGCTTCGCGTTTTCGCGCAGAGCGCCAGCGTCTGGCCGAAGAGTCGATCCATGCTGACCCGGTGGTCCTGCAGATGGTCGAGCAGTTCGGTGCGGCCGTACGCGAAGATACGATTCAACCTTTAGAGGTGGCTCAGGCTCAAGTGTCGTAACGCCAGAGCAGAAACTTACAGCCCGCAGTCGTTTTGATTGCGGGTGCATTGTCCAAATAACGTTTGAGGTGATTCCCATGATGAAAGGTGGCATGGCCGGCCTGATGAAGCAGGCGCAGCAGATGCAGGAAAAAATGGCCAAGATGCAGGAAGAGCTGGCCAATGCTGAAGTCACCGGCAAGGCGGGTGGCGATATGGTCACTGTGGTCATGACCGGCCGTCATGACGTCAAGCGGGTGAGCATTGACCCGACTTTGCTGGAAGGTGTGAGCGAAGACGACCGCGAAGTGCTGGAAGACCTGTTCGCCGCAGCGGTCAACGACGCCGTGCGCAAGATCGAAGCCAGCAGCCAGGACAAAATGTCTGGTGTGACCGCCGGCATGCAACTGCCGCCGGGCATGAAGATGCCGTTCTAAGGCATGCTGAAATGCCAGGCCATGAGCCTGGCATTTTTTTGCCTGTTTTACGGGTATTTGACGCTAGCTCACACCGAGGGTATAAACCGCGTCTCGTTGTTTTGTCGGACCTTTCCTTATGAGCTTTAGCCCTCTGATTCGCCAACTGATCGATGCCTTGCGTACCTTGCCGGGCGTGGGTCAAAAGACCGCCCAGCGCATGGCGTTGCAATTGCTTGAGCGTGATCGCAGTGGCGGCTCGCGCCTGGCCCTGGCGCTGACTCAGGCGATGGAAGGTGTGGGGCATTGCCGTTTGTGCAGAACCCTGACCGAAGATGATCTGTGCCCGCAGTGTGCCGATGTGCGCCGGGATGACACCTTGCTGTGCGTGGTCGAGGGGCCGATGGATGTGTATGCCGTGGAACAGACCGGTTATCGCGGCCGTTACTTTGTGCTCAAGGGGCATTTGTCGCCGCTCGATGGTTTAGGCCCTGAGGCGATAGGCATTCCGCAACTGATGGCGCGTATTGCAGAGCAGGGTACGTTTGCGGAGGTGATCCTGGCCACCAATCCAACGGTTGAGGGCGAGGCCACTGCGCATTACATCGCCCAGTTGCTGAGCAACAAAGGCCTGATAGCGTCGCGTATCGCCCACGGTGTGCCGCTGGGTGGCGAGCTGGAACTGGTGGATGGCGGTACTTTGGCGCACTCGTTCTCGGGGCGTCGGCCGATTACGCTCTGACTGCGATTGCAGGGGAGAGGGGACTCCTGTGGGAGCGGGCTTGCTCGCGATGCAGGCACCGCGGTATTCAGTTGAACCGCGCTGATGCCATCGCGAGCAAGCCCGCTCCCATGTGTCGGTATTACTCGGTCAACGAAAACTCCGTCAGGCAGAAAGTAGGCACACCCAAATCCTGCAAGCGCTGCGAACCGCCCAGCTCGGGCAGGTCGATAATGGCCGCTGCTTCAAACACCTGCGCACCCATGCGTCGCACCAGGTTGGCTGCCGCAATCAGCGTGCCGCCCGTAGCAATCAGGTCATCGACGATCAGCAGCGAGTCACCCTCGCACAGGCTGTCGGCGTGAACCTCCAGAAACGCTTCGCCATATTCCGTCTGATAGCCTTCGGCCAAAACGTCTGCGGGCAATTTGCCCTGTTTGCGAAACAGGATCAGCGGTTTATTGAGCTGGTGGGCCAGTACCGAGCCGATCAGGAAGCCGCGGGCATCCATGGCGCCGATATGGCTGAAGTCAGCCTCGACGTAGCGCTCGATAAAGCTGTCGGCGATCACGCGCATGGCGCGGGGCGACTGGTAGAGGGGGGTGATGTCGCGAAAGATGACGCCCGGCTTGGGGAAATCAATAACCGGGCGAATCAGGGTTTTGAGGCAAAAATCGTCGGAGACCATATCGGGCTGTCCTGGGGAGCGTTAAGCGCGCCAGTATAACCCGTCAGGCCGTGTCAAACCTCCAGCGAACCACCGGCCAGGGCACACAGCTTGATCGGGTCAAGAATATGCACTTCCTTGCCTTCGGCAGTGATCAACTGGTTTTCCTGCAGGCGGGTAAACACGCGGGACACGGTTTCAACGGCCAGGCCCAGGTAATTGCCGATTTCGTTGCGCGACATGCTCAGGCGGAACTGATTGGCCGAGAAGCCGCGAGCACGAAAACGCGCTGACAGGTTGACCAGGAACGTGGCGATACGTTCGTCGGCGGTTTTTTTCGACAGCAGCAACATCATTTGCTGATCGTCGCGGATTTCGCGGCTCATCACACGCATCAGCTGGCGACGCAGTTGCGGCAGTTGCACGGAGAGTTCGTCGAGACGTTCGAAAGGGATTTCGCATACCGGTGTAGTCTCTAGCGCCTGGGCCGATACCGGGTAGGTTTCAGTGTCCATACCCGACAGGCCGACCAGTTCGCTGGGCAGGTGGAAGCCGGTAATTTGCTCTTCACCGTTGTCGCTCAGGCTAAAGGTTTTCAGTGCGCCGGAACGTACCGCGTAAACCGAGCCAAACGTGTCGCCCTGGCGGAACAGGAACTCGCCTTTTTTCAGTGGGCGGCCGCGCTTGACGATTTCTTCCAGCGCATCCATGTCTTCCAGGTTCAACGAAAGTGGCAAACAGAGTGGGGCCAGGCTGCAATCCTTGCACTGTGCCTGAGTGTGAGCGCGCACTTTTACTGGCTCGGACATTTCTTAAATCCTTGTAGGAAAACACACATAAGATGCAAGGGTAACCCAGCGTGGGGGGGCTAGACCAGCCGCACCATGCCAGGGCACTCATCTCATGCTGTAGAGGTCGTGTTTGCGACCTTAGATCACCCGCGAATAGCGCTGACGGGTTTGTTGCTCAAGGTAAGCGTCGAACACCATGCACACCGAGCGCACCAGCAGCCTGCCAGCAGGCAGCACAGTCAGTTGCTGGTCGTCCAGGGCGATCAGGCCGTCGGCGGCCATGGTCTTGAGCGTCGGCCACTGAGGGGCAAAATAGCCGCGAAAGTCGATATTGAACGCCTGCTCCACGGTCGCGAACGGCAGGTGCAAATTGCAGATGATCTGCTGGATGACCTCGCGACGGATACGGTCATCCTGATTGCATACCAGGCCACGGCTGGTGGCGAGCTGGCCGCTGGCCAGGGTGTGCTGGTATTTGGCCAGGTCGCTGTCATTTTGGCAGTACAGGTCGCCGATCTGGCTGATGGCGGAGACACCAAGCCCGATCAGGTCGCAATGGCCGTGGGTGGTATAACCCTGGAAGTTGCGTTGCAGGGTTGATTCTTCCTGGGCGATGGCCAGTTCATCGTCTGGCAGGGCGAAATGATCCATGCCGATATAGCGGTAGCCGGCGCCGGTCAGTTGCTCGATGGTGCGCTCCAGCATCTGTAGCTTGGCGGCAGGCGAGGGCAGGTCGCTGGTGTTGATGCGTCGTTGGGGCATGAAGCGTTCAGGCAAGTGCGCGTAGTTGAACACCGACAGGCGATCGGGCTGCAGGCTGATCACTTCTTCAACGGTGCGGGCAAAGGCTTCCGGGGTCTGCTTGGGCAGGCCGTAGATCAGGTCGATATTGATCGAGCGAAATTGCAGCGTGCGTGCAGCGTCGATCACTGCCCGGGTCTCTTCAAGGCTTTGCAGGCGATTGACCGCCCTTTGCACGTCCGGGTCGAGGTCTTGTAGGCCGATGCTGACACGGTTGAAGCCCAGTTCACGCAACAGGCCCATGGTCGACCAGTCGGCTTCGCGGGGGTCGATTTCGATGCCGTAGTCGCCGGAGTCGTCGTCCAGCAGATTGAATTGCTGACGCAGCTTGGCCATCAGTTGGCGCAATTCGTCGTGGCTAAGAAAAGTCGGGGTGCCGCCGCCAAAGTGCAGTTGCTCGACCTTCTGCCTGGGGTCGAGGTGGCAGGCGATCATCTGGATTTCCTGCTCGAGTTTCTGCAGGTAGGGCTGGGCCCGGCCACGGTCTTTGGTAATGACCTTGTTGCAGGCGCAGTAATAGCAAATATTGGCGCAAAACGGCACGTGCACATACAACGACAGCGGGCGCAGAGCCTTGCGGCTTTCGCGCAGGGCGTGCAGCAGGTCGAACGGGCTGACCTGGCTGTTGAACTGCATGGCTGTCGGGTATGAGGTGTAGCGCGGTCCGGCAAGATCGTAGCGGCGGATCAATTCTGGGTCCCAACGAATGGCGTCGAGCATGCGGGCATTCCCCTGGGATGGCTGGCAATGCTGCGGATTCTAGGGGGTGGGTCGTTGTAGCATCTTGATTTGCATCAACAGCTGTGATTGGCAAGTTCACCTGTGGGAGCGAGCTTGCTCGCGATACCGGCGACGCAATCTGTCAGGCAAATCGCGGTGATGCCATCGCGAGCAAGCTCGCTCCCACGGGTTCTGTCTAGTGCCCCATCAACCAGTGCTGATGCGGGCCGGGCAGGGTCCAGATACCGAACAGGATCACCAGTAATCCTCCAGCCATGCGCACGCTGCGTTTGCGCAGCACTGCGGTAACACGTTCTGCGGCAAGGCCGGTGGCCAGCAGTACGGGCCAGGTGCCCAGCCCGAACCCCAGCATCAGTAATGCACTGTCGACTGCGCTGCCCTGGCTGGCGGACCAGATCAGCGTGCTGTACACCAGCCCGCAGGGCAGCCAGCCCCACAGTGCCCCCAGCAGCAAGGCGCGCGGCAGGCTGGTGACCGGCAACAAGCGGCTGGCCACCGGCTGGATATGCCGCCACAGGCCGCGGCCCAGGCTTTCAATGCGGGTCAGGCCGCTCCACCAGCCGGCGAGGTACAGGCCCATGCAAATCAGCAGCAAACCGGCGAGGATGCGCATAAACATGGCCGCCGGGCTGTTGGCTACTGCCCAGCCTGCCAGCCCCAGCAGTAGTCCTGCTGTGGCATAGCTGAGAATTCGGCCAAGGTTGTAGGCCAGCAGCAGCCTGAAGCGTCGGCTGCGTTGCTCTTTGGGGATGGCCAGCGTCAGCGCGCCCATCAGACCGCCGCACATGCCCAGGCAGTGTCCGCCCCCGAGCAGGCCCAGGATAACGGCCGATACCAGCAGCGGGGCCAGCTCAAGCATGGGGCGGGGCTTTTTTGTCGGTGTCGCTGGCCGACTCCGGGTGCAGGTTTTTGGCTTCTTCGACGGCAGCGGTATGCTGCGGATCCTGGTCATCGAACAGGATGCTGTGGGCTGGGCTGTCCAGGTCATCATACTGGCCGCTGTCGACTGCCCAGAAGAAGATAAAGATGCAGATGGCGACAATCAGCAGGGCCGCCGGAATCATGATGTAAAGCGCTGGCATAAGGGCTCCAGGGGACCGGGTCAAGCCGGTAGCGGGCGAGAGTGTGGCATGGCTGGAGTATGCGCCTGGGCGGGCATGCGCGTCAGGCGCAAGGCGTTGAGCACCACGGTCAGTGAGCTGATCGACATGCCGATGGCGGCCCAGATCGGAGTAATCCAGCCCAGTGCGGCGAATGGCAGCATCAGGCCATTATAGAGTCCGGCCCACAACAAGTTTTCGATGATCACCCGTCGGGTCCTTCGCGCCAGGCTGAACGCTTGCACCAGCGCGTCCAGGCGGTTGGACAGCAGCACCGCATCGGCGCTGGTTTTCGCCAGGTCGGTCGCCGAGCCCATGGCCACGCTGATATCGGCAGCGGCGAGCACAGGTACATCGTTGACACCATCCCCCAGCATCAGCACCTTGCGGCCTTGGGCGTGCAGTTTTTGCAAGACCTGCAATTTGTCATCCGGGCGCAAGCCGCCCTGAGCTTCATCGATCCCCAGTTCGGCGGCCACGCTGGCGACCATCGGCGAACTGTCCCCCGACAGCAGCAGCGTGTGCCAGCCGCGGGCCTTGCACGCTGCCAGCAATGCCGGGGCATCGTCCCGCAGGCGGTCGTCCAGAACAAACCAGGCCAGCACGCCTTGGGTGTCGCCCAGCAGCAGCCATTGGCCGGGTTCATCCGGCATGTCCGGGATCGGGCACTGGCTTAGCCCACAGGCAAATCCTGGCTGGCCTATGCGCAAGCGCTGCTCGCCGACCAGCCCTTCAAGGCCCAGTCCAGGCACGCTGCGTACTTCTTCAGCGGCTTGCGCAGCGCGGCCAAACGCACGGGCAATCGGGTGCTCGGAGCGGTTTTCCAGAGCGGCCGCAAGGGCCAGGCAGTGGTCGCTGTCCAGCTCGCGCAAAGGGCGAATGGCCCGCAGCGCCAGGCGTCCTTCAGTCAGGGTGCCGGTCTTGTCGAAAATCACTGTGTCGATCTGGTTCAGGCCTTCGATCACATGGCCACGGGTCAGTAGCAGGCCCAGCTTGTGCAGGGTGCCGGTAGCGGCGGTGAGTGCGGTCGGCGTCGCCAGCGACAAAGCGCAAGGGCAGGTGGCGACCAGCATCGCCAGGACAATCCAGAAGGCCCGTGATGCATCAAGTTGCCACCACCACAGGCCGATACCCGCAGCAGCGATCAATGAGAACAGCAGGAACCCCTGCGCGGCCTTGTCGGCAATCTCCGCAAGGCGAGGTTTTTCGCTTTGAGCGCGATCAAGCAGGCGCACGATGGCGGACAGGCGCGTGTCCTGGCCCAGCGCCATGACTTCAACGGTCAGCGCGCCTTCCACATTGAGGGTGCCGGCCGTGACGGCGTCGCCAATCTGCCGTGGTTGTGGCAGGTATTCGCCAGTCAGCAGGGATTCGTCGATGCTGGACTGACCATCCAGGATCTTGCCGTCAGCCGGCATGATTGAGCCGGGGTGCACCAGCACCCGGTCGCCGACCTTGAGTTCAGTCAGCAGAATGCGTTCGCTTTGCCCGTCAGCGCTCAGGCGCAGGCATGAGGCTGGCAGCAGGTTGACCAATTGCGCAGTGGCGGCGGCGGTGCGCTCGCGGGCGCGGCGCTCCAGATAGCGGCCGGCCAGCAAAAACAGGGCAAACATGCCCACAGCATCGAAATACAGCTCGCCGACGCCGGTGATGGCCGTCCAGATCCCGGCGATATAAGCACCGCCGATGGCCAGGGAGACTGACACATCCATGGTCAGGTGGCGGGTGCGCAGGTCGCGCATGGCGCCTTTGAAAAAGGGGGCGCAACTGTAGAACACGATAGGTGTTGTCAGAAACAACGCTACCCAGCGCAGGATGGTGTGCATCTCGGGGCTGAGGTCGATATTGAACTCTGGCCAGGTGGCCATGGTAGCCATCATGGCCTGAAACCACAGCAGCCCGGCGACACCGAGCTGGCGCAAGGCCAGGCGGTTTTCGCTGGCCAATTGTTCGGTGGCACGGTCGGCCTGGTACGGGTGCGCGGCATAGCCGATATGGCGCAGTTCGCTGAGGACTTCACTCAATGGCAATTGGCTATCGTCCCAGCGTACCTGCAGGCGATGGTTGGACAAGTTGAGTCGCGCTTCACTGACGGCTGGCAGATGGCGCAGGTGCTTTTCGATCAGCCAGCCACAGGCGGCGCAGCTGATGCCTTCGATCAGCAGGGTGGTTTCGGCTTGCTCGCCCTCATGTCGGACAAAGGGTTTTTGCACGTCGGGGCGGTCATACAGCGCCAACTCTTCAACCAGTTGCACGGGCAGGGCTTGAGGGTTGGCGGATGCTTCACTGCGGTGCTGGTAATAGCTTTCGAGACCGCCAGCGACGATAGCCTCGGCCACTGCCTGGCAGCCGGGGCAGCAGAACTCGCGAACTTCGCCCAGAACAACGGCGGTAAACCGGCTGCCGGGGGGGACGGGCAGGGCGCAGTGATAGCAGGGAGCGGGAGTGGTCATGGTGCTCTATCGCGATATTGTGTCACCAGAAAATACGTCATCGCGGACAAGACCGCTCCCACAGGGTTCGCGCATCCCTGTGGGAGCGGGCTTGCCCGCGATGGGGTTATTTCGACTTGTGGTCTTCAGCGCCTTGAATGGGCTCGTCGCCCAGCAGCAGGTCCTTGTCGTGGCCGACCAGTTCTTCTTCGAACAGGCGCCAGGTCTTGCCATCTTCAACACCCAGCAGCTCAACAAAGCGGCGACCTTCAATCTTGTCATCCAGTTGGCCGATATAGCGACCCGGTTCCGTTGCGCTCTGGCTCAGGCTGACCTTGCGGTCTTTTTCCGGCTGGGTCGGTGAAATCAGGTTCAGTTCCAGCACTTGCGGCTTGCTGTTGCCCTCAAGCACCAGCACGACTTCGCCGGTCATTTCATCCAGGCGCAACTTGGCTTTGAGTTGCAGGGTCTGGCCCAGCAGCTCACGGTCCAGTGCCCGATTGATGCCTTTGCCCGCCTCGTAGTAATTATCGTTGACCAGGTTGTCCGGGTTGTTCACGGCAATGGTGACCATCGACAGGGTCAGGGTTACCGAGCAGGCCAGGATGGCAATGATGATCCATGGCCAGATGTGCTTGTACCAGGGGCTGGAAGCATTTGCTGCGGGCATGTCGAGTTCTCTTATCTGATTTGTGGGCCGATGAATCGGCTCTTGGCTTTAACGTTGACGTCGTTGTTGTCGGCGTCCTTGAGGATAAAGAACACCTCGTTGGTACTCGACGGCAGCTTCTCGGGGGCAATTGACAGCTCGACCGGCAGGCTGACGATATCGCCGGCCGCGACCTTGATTTCGCGTTTGCCCTGCAGCTTGAGATCCGGCAGGCCGGTGGCCTCCAGCACGTAGGTGTGGTCGTGCTGGTCCTTGTTCATGATCTTCAGGCTGTAGACGTTTTCGATCCGCCCTTCGGCGTTCTCGCGATACAGAACGCGGTCTTTGCTCACGTCGAAGCCTACCAGCGTGCGGGTAAAGAACGCAGCGGCCAGCAGACCCATCATGGTCAGCAATACCAGGGCATAGCCGATCAGGCGCGGACGCAGCTTATGGGTTTTCTGGCCTGAGAGGTTGTGCTCGGTGGTGTAGCTGATCAAGCCGCGGGGGTAGTTCATCTTGTCCATGATGCTGTCGCAGGCATCGATACAGGCCGCGCAGCCGATGCACTCGATCTGCAGGCCATCGCGGATATCAATCCCGGTCGGGCATACCTGCACGCACATGGTGCAGTCGATGCAGTCGCCCAGGCCCATGGCCTTGTAGTCGGCGTCCTTTTTGCGCGGGCCACGGACTTCACCACGGCGCGGGTCGTAGGAAACGATCAGGGTGTCTTTATCAAACATCACGCTCTGGAAGCGCGCATACGGGCACATATAGATGCACACCTGCTCGCGCAGCCAGCCGGCGTTGCCATAGGTGGCGAGGGTGAAGAAGCCGACCCAGAAATACGCCCAGCCATCAGCCTGACCAGTGAAGAAGTCGATCACCAGTTCGCGGATGGGTGAGAAGTAGCCGACAAAGGTCATGCCGGTGACAAAGCCGATCAATAGCCAGAGTGTGTGCTTGCTGAACTTGCGCACAAACTTGTTGGCGCTCATCGGTGCCTTGTCGAGCTTGATGCGCTGGTTGCGGTCGCCTTCAGTGACCTTCTCGCACCACATGAACACCCACGTCCAAACGCTTTGCGGGCAGGTGTAGCCGCACCACACGCGCCCGGCGTAAACCGTAATAAAGAACAGGCCAAAGGCCGCGACGATCAGCAGCCCCGAGAGCAGGATGAAATCCTGTGGCCAGAAGGTGGCGCCAAAAATAAAGAATTTGCGTTCGGGCAGGTTCCACCACACCGCCTGGTGACCGCCCCAGTTGAGCCATACCGTACCGAAATACAGCAGGAACAACAGCGCTCCGCCGCCAATGCGCAGATTGCGGAAAAGCCCGGTAAAGGCGCGGGTGTAGATTTTCTCCCTGGCCGCGTACAGGTCAGTGCTTTCAGCGGGTTTTTTGGCAGGTGGAGTGACGTTGTGTACAGGAATCTGATTGCTCATTAGTGCGTCCCACGGCAGTGGAAAATGCCTCGGTCAGTACGTGCCGACCGCGGTCAGAAGGTGTTGCGATAGCGTAATGATACCCCTGTGACTCTAGCTCAAGGGTGCGACCTTTGGTCGCGTTCCGGAAAATGGCAAGTTGGTATAGGAGTTGTAACAACTCATGACATGGATCAATTGACTTACACCTGCAGGTGAGTTGCGTTCTGGCCGAGTCAAAGCTCCCAAGGGTTGAGTACAGGGGCGCCGCTAAAGGCAAAGTCCCGGGTATTGCGGGTAACCACGGTCATGTCATGCACCAGTGCGGTGGCCGCGATCAGGGCGTCGCATTCATTGCTGCGGTCAGGCACATGCAGGCGGGCGCAGCGTCTGGCAACGGCGCCATCGACTGACAGCACGCGCCCGGCAAAAGCAGACATAACATGTACTTCAAGCCAGTTGCGCAAGGGGGCGGCCTGACCCGGGTCGCGGCGCTCCAGGCGCAAGATGCCAGTTTCGATTTCCAGCAGGGTAATGGCCGAGATATACAGTTTGTAAGCCGGGACGCTGCGGGCCCAGGCCACCACTGCAGGGTCGGCCTGGGTTTTGCGCAGTTCAGAAACTACGTTGGTATCGAGCAGGAACATTAGAAATCCACTGGGCGCGGCGTGATGACTGCGCGTTCGGGTTCGAATTCAACCGGCGTTGTTTCGGGCATCACCAGCAGGTCGACAATGCTGGTGTCCAGGCCGGTTAGCCGTTGGTACTCCTCCATGCATAGCAGTACATGGGCGGGGCGGCCACGGTCCGTGATGTAAACAGGCCCTTGTTGCGATGCTTTTTTGGCACCGCTTGTGTCCTGGTTGAATTCGCGGCTTGAAATGGTGGTGATGGTCATGGGCTGATCCTCCCCAAAAATACAATGTAGAAACGTTACTACCTTGTGGGTGCGTACGGCAATAGCTGCTGCAGCCCTGAAACAAAATGGCCCCGCCAACTGTCGTTGGCGGGGCCATTTTTTGCAGCGTTCAAACTAACGCGTTACTCGTCTGTCTTGGCTTCATCACCATGGGACAGGCTGTACACGTAGGCAGCCAGCAAGTGAACCTTGTCGTTCCCCTGCAGGTCAGCCTGGGCAGGCATCTGGCCCTGACGGCCGTAGCGGATGGTCTGCTGCAGTTGAGCAAAGCTCGAACCGTAGATAAACGCCCCCGGGTGAGTCAGGTTGGGTGCGCCCATCAGCGGGTTGCCCTTGCCCTCCGGCCCGTGGCAAACCGCACAGTTGGTCGCGTAGATTTCCTTGCCTTTGGCAGGGTCGGCTTTCGCACCTTCCGGCAGCTTGCGCCCGTCGAGACTGGTCAGCACGTAGGCGGCCACGTCGCTGACGCCTTGCTCACCGATCACTTCGGACCAGCCCGGCATGACCGCGTGACGGCCGGCCATAATGGTGGTCTTGATGTCGGCAGGCGTCCCGCCCCAGCGCCAGTCGGCGTCGGTCAGGTTGGGGAAGCCATAGGCGCCTTTGGCGTCGGAGCCGTGGCACACCGAACAGTTGGAGGCGAACAGGCGGCCACCCATTTTCAGTGCTTGCGGGTCCTTGGCCACTTCTTCAATGGGCATGGCGGCGAATTTGGCGAAGATCGGCCCAAACTTGGCGTCCGATTTGGCCATTTCCTTTTCCCACTCGTGTACACCGGTCCAGCCGGTCTGACCATTGGCAAACGGCGTCTGCTCTTTGGTGTCCAGGTACTGGTAGCCCGGCAGCAGGCCTTTCCAGTTACCCAGGCCCGGGTACAGCACGAGGTAGCCGAGGGCGAAAATGACGGTGCCCACAAACAGCATGAACCACCATTTCGGCATTGGGTTGTCGTACTCTTCGATGCCGTCGAACGCGTGGCCGACTTTCTCGTCGGTCTGCTCGCTGCGCTGGCCCTTGCGGGTGGCCAGCAACAACCAGGTCAGGGCGAAGATGGTACCCAGAGTGAGGACTGTAACGTACAGACTCCAGAACGTAGTCATTCTTTGTTACTCCTAGAAGCTTGCTCTTGCTCGACGTGCTTGATGGCTTCGGGATCATCCTTGAACGGCAACAGGGTCGCGTCGTCAAATTCTGACTTGCGTCGCGGGCTGAAGACCCACAATGCCAAACCGATAAAAGCCACCATCACGACGACAGTGCCCAGGCCACGAATCATCCCGATATCCATTCAGATCACCGTTTGCTTTTGATGATGGTGCCCAAGCCCTGGAGGTAAGCCACCAGTGCGTCCATTTCGGTTTTGCCCTTCACTGCATCCTTGGCCCCGGCGATGTCTTCGTCGGTGTAAGGGACGCCAAGCGTGCGCAAGACTTCCATTTTTTTCGCGGTGTCCTTGCCGTCCAGCTTGCGCTCAACGAGGAACGGGTAAGCCGGCATGATCGATTCGGGCACGACGTTGCGCGGGTTATACAAGTGCGCGCGCTGCCAGTCATCGGAGTAACGCCCGCCCACTCGGGCCAGGTCCGGGCCGGTGCGTTTGGAGCCCCACAGGAACGGGTGGTCCCACACGCTTTCACCGGCAACCGAATAGTGGCCATAGCGTTCGGTTTCGGCACGGAACGGACGGATCATCTGCGAGTGGCAGCCGACACAGCCGTTGGCGATATAAATGTCACGGCCTTCCAGTTCCAGCGCGCTACGCGGCTTCATGCCCTCGACCGGGGTGTTGGTCACGTCCTGGAAGAACAGCGGAACGATTTGGGTAAGGCCGCCGATGCTCACGGCGATAACCATGAAGAAGGCCATCAGGCCGATGTTCTTCTCGATTGTTTCGTGCTTGATCATCAGTGCGCTCCAACTACAGCGATCTTGGTCGCCGCTTCAGCTTCTACCGGGTTCGAGGCACGCACGGTGCGGAACACGTTGTAGGCCATGAACAGCATACCGCTGGCGAAAATGGCACCGCCAAGGGCGCGAACAATAAAGCCCGGGTGGCTGGCTTGCAGTGCTTCGACAAACGAGTAGGTCAGAGTGCCGTCGTCGTTGATCGCACGCCACATCAGGCCCTGGGTGATGCCGTTGACCCACATCGAGGCGATGTAGAGCACGGTACCGATAGTCGCCAGCCAGAAGTGAACGTTGATCAGGCCGGTGCTGTACATCTGCTTCTGGCCATAGACTTTGGGGATCATGTGGTACATGGCACCGATCGAAATCATCGCCACCCAGCCCAGAGCGCCGGCGTGTACGTGGCCGATGGTCCAGTCGGTGTAGTGCGACAGCGCGTTGACGGTCTTGATCGCCATCATCGGGCCTTCGAAGGTCGACATGCCGTAGAAGGCCAGGGATACCACGAGGAAGCGCAGGATCGGGTCGGTGCGCAGCTTATGCCAGGCGCCCGAGAGGGTCATCATGCCGTTGATCATGCCGCCCCAGCTGGGTGCCAGCAGGATGATCGACATCGCCATGCCCAGAGACTGGGCCCAGTCCGGCAGTGCGGTGTAGTGCAAGTGGTGCGGACCGGCCCAGATATACAGGGTGATCAGCGCCCAGAAGTGCACGATGGACAGGCGATAGGAGTAGATCGGACGTTCGGCCTGCTTGGGCACGAAGTAGTACATCATCCCCAAAAAGCCGGTAGTCAGGAAGAAACCTACCGCGTTATGGCCGTACCACCACTGAATCATGGCGTCAGTCGCACCGGCGTAAGCCGAGTAGGACTTGAAGAAGCTCACCGGCAGGGACGCGTGGTTGACGATATGCAGCATTGCCGTCACGACAATGAATGCACCGTAGAACCAGTTACCGACATAGATATGCTTGGTTTTACGCTTGGTGATGGTGCCGAAGAACACAATGCCGTAGGTCACCCAGACAATGGCCAGCAAAATAGCCAAAGGCCATTCCAGCTCGGCGTATTCTTTGGTGGTGGTGTAACCCAGTGGCAGGGTGATGATCGCGCCGACGATAACCGCTTGCCAACCCCAGAAGGTAAACGAGGCCAGCGAATCGGAGATCAGTCGTGTCTGGCAGGTTCGCTGCACGACGTAGTAGGAGGTGCCAAACAATGCACAGCCACCAAAGGCAAAGATCACAAGGTTGGTATGCAGGGGACGCAGACGGCCGAAGGTCGTCCACTCGAGGCCAAGGTTCAATTCAGGCCACACAAGCTGTGACGCGATGAAAACCCCGAGCCCCATGCCAAGGATCCCCCAGACCACCGTCATGATGGCGAACTGGCGGACTACCTTATAGTTATAAGCAGTCGGGCTGATTGCTGTGCTCATTCTAAGGTTCCACGGTTTAGGTATTTTATTAGGATAAAAATCGGTCGCAAGTATGTATAAAGCGTAGGGCTATTGCAACGAACCATGACCCCGGTCAATGCTTTCCAAGGCTTGTTCTGCGGCCTTTCCATGCGCGGAGTAAGGTCAAAGTGACCTCGCCAAAAACGCCGCATGCAGGGCAAAAGTGGAGGGGTCGAGGCGGGCGGGTTGAGGTGGGGGCAAGGCGCGGCAAACATCGTAATGCACGATAGCCGGTGCAAACCCACCATTGTGGCCCGTAACGCTGCCCTTCAACTTACCGGTTAGTTTCACTTGACGTGGCGCTGCACAGATCCGGCTCACACAAGCGTTGAGCTTAGTCCTGAATGGCGGGAGAGCAATGGCGGGGCTGAAAGAGGTGCGACACTTGGTCGCGCTTTGAGGCGGGAACTGCCGCACCAAAATGATGCGGCAGGAAATGTCCGGTAATTATTCGGCTGTTTTTTCCTCTTGATTACCGTGTGACAAGCTGAACACGTAGGCCGCCAGCAGCTGTACCTTGTCGTTGCCCAACAAATCGTTTTGCGCAGGCATGTGGCCCTGACGGCCGTGGCGAATGGTTTGTTGCAATTGCGCCAGGCTGGTGCCGTAGATAAAACCCGCTGGTTGGGTCAGGTCTGGCGCGCCCATCAGCGGCATGCCTTTACCGTTTGCCCCGTGGCAGGCCACGCAAGTGGTTTCGTAGGCTTGCTTGCCAGCCGTCAGATCGACAGTGGCGCCTTCAGGGAGGGGCAGGCCCGCCAGGTCGTGGCGTACATAGGCGGCGACGTTTTTGACTCCGTTTTCACCCAGTACTTCACCCCAGGCCGGCATTGCCGCGATGCGACCGCCCATGATGGTGGCCTTGATCGTGTCGGCGTCGCCGCCCCAGCGCCAGGTGTTGTCGGCCAGGTTAGGGAAGCCGAAAGCGCCCTTGGCATCCGAGCCGTGGCACACCGAGCAGTTGGAAGCAAACAGGCGCCCGCCCATTTTCAGTGCTGCCGGATCCTGAGCGACTTGTTCAACGGGCATGGAGGCATATTTGGCGTAGATGGGCCCAAATTTGGCGTCCGCCTTGTCCATTTCCTTTTCCCACTCATGTACACCGGTCCAGCCATTCTCATAGCCGGGCAGCAGGCCTTTCCAGTTGCCCAGGCCCGGGTACAGGATCAGGTAGCCCACGGCAAATACCAGCGTGCCGACGAACAACATGAACCACCATTGTGGCAGCGGGTTGTCGTACTCCTCGATGCCGTCAAAGCTGTGGCCCATGGTTTCGACCGTATCGCTTTTAGTCTCGCCCTTGCGCGTGCTGACCAGCAGCCAGGTCAGGCCGATCAGCGTGCCGATAGTCAGCACGCATATGTACAGACTCCAGAAGGTGGTCATGCTTTTTTACTCCTAGACGCTTGTTCTTTCTCGACGTGTTGAATCGCCTCTGGATCGTCCTTGAATGGCAGTAAGGTCGCGTCTTCAAACTCCGATTTGCGTCGCGGGCTGAACACCCACAGCGCCAGGCCTATAAACGCCACGGCCACCACCACGGTGCCCAGGCCGCGAATCATTCCACTACTCATCTCCAAGACCATGGCTCACCTCTTGCTCTTGATGGCAGTGCCCAGCACTTGCAGGTAGGCGACCAGAGCGTCCATCTCGGTCTTGCCCTGCACGGACTGCTTGGCGTTGGCGATGTCTTCGTCGGTGTAAGGCACGCCCAGGGTGCGCATCACTTCGAGTTTTTTCTCGGTATGGCTGCTGTCTACCGGCGAGGCCACCAGCCATGGGTAAGCTGGCATTTTTGATTCGGGCACGACGTTGCGCGGGTTGTACAAGTGCGCGCGGTGCCAGTCATCCGAATATCGGCCACCGACGCGGGCCAAGTCCGGCCCGGTGCGCTTGGAACCCCACAGGAAGGGGTGATCCCACACGCTCTCACCGGCTACCGAGTAGTGACCATAACGCTCGGTCTCGGCACGGAACGGACGGATCATCTGCGAGTGGCACTGCACGCAGCCTTCACGGATGTAGATGTCGCGACCTTCCAGTTGCAGTGCGGTGTAAGGCTTCATGCCCTCCACCGGGGTGTTGGTCACGTCTTCAAAGAACAGCGGGACGATTTGCGTCAGGCCGCCCACGCTTACGCACAGGATCATCAGCAACAGCATCAGGCCGATATTTTTTTCAACGACTTCGTGTTTCATTGCCAACTCCTCAGGCCATCTGCGCGGCGGCTACGACTTCAGCGGGCTCGGCGTTACGCACGGTGCGCCAAGTGTTGTAAGCCATCAGCAACATGCCGCTGAAGAAGATTGCACCACCGACCAGTCGCACGACATAACCTGGATGGCTGGCCACCAGAGTTTCGACGAAGGAGTAAGTCAGCGTGCCGTCTTCGTTGACTGCGCGCCACATCAGGCCCTGGGCAATGCCGTTGACCCACATCGAGGCGATGTAGAGCACGGTGCCGATGGTGGCCAGCCAGAAGTGCGCGTTGATCAGGCCCAGGCTGTACATCTGCGGGCGGCCGAAGATTTTCGGGATCATGTGGTACAGCGCGCCGATCGAAATCATCGCCACCCAGCCCAGGGCACCGGCGTGTACGTGGCCGATGGTCCAGTCGGTGTAGTGGGAGAGGGCGTTGACGGTCTTGATTGCCATCATCGGGCCTTCGAAGGTCGACATGCCGTAGAAGGCCAAGGACACCACGAGGAAGCGCAGGATCGGATCGCTGCGCAGCTTATGCCAGGCGCCCGAGAGGGTCATCATGCCGTTGATCATGCCGCCCCAGCTAGGTGCCAGCAGAATCAGCGACATCACCATGCCCAGCGACTGCGCCCAGTCCGGCAGCGCGGTGTAGTGCAGGTGGTGGGGGCCCGCCCAGATGTACAGGGTGATCAATGCCCAGAAGTGCACGATGGACAGGCGATAGGAGTAGATCGGACGTTCGGCCTGTTTAGGCACGAAGTAGTACATCATCCCCAAGAAGCCAGCTGTCAGGAAAAAGCCCACAGCGTTATGCCCGTACCACCACTGCACCATGGCGTCAGTGGCGCCACCGTAGAGCGAGTAGGACTTGGTGAAACTGACCGGAATTTCCAGGTTATTGACGATGTGCAAAATCGCCACGGTCACGATAAACGCGCCGAAGAACCAGTTGCCCACGTAAATATGCTTGGTCTTGCGCTTCATGATCGTGCCGAAGAACACGATGGCGTAGGCCACCCAGACAATGGTGATCAAAATGTCGATCGGCCATTCCAGCTCGGCGTATTCCTTGGAGCTGGTGTAACCCAGCGGCAGGCTGATGGCCGCCAGGACGATGACCAGCTGCCAGCCCCAGAAGGTAAACGCCGCGATTTTCGGCGAAAACAGGGTGGCCTGGCAGGTGCGTTGCACCGAGTAGAATGAGGCCGCGAACAGCGCGCAGCCGCCGAAGGCGAAAATCACCGCGTTGGTGTGCAATGGGCGCAGGCGCCCGAAACTGGTCCAAGGCAAATTGAAGTTAAGTTCTGGCCAAACCAACTGCGCGGCGAGAAAAACGCCGAGCCCCATACCGACGATGCCCCAAACCACCGTCATAATGGCAAATTGGCGGACCACCTTGTAGTTATAGGCGGTACTTGTAGAAGTGTTCATGGTTCCCCATCCACGGTTCAGGCGCGTCAAACGCACGCCTGGAGTTATAGGCAGACTAAAAGCGAGGCAAGCATGGTCGTAGCGGGCAAGGCCGGTATTGACGGGGATCAATGGGCGCAGTGCGTGCAGGACAGGGGCTGGCTGTGGAATGGCGCGTCAGCGGGTTCAACCGCGACCCTTATCCTGGCCCACGGCGCGGGTGCGCCGATGGACAGCAGCTGGATGAACGGCATGGCTGCACGCCTTGCTGCACGCGGGGTGAGCGTGTTGCGCTTCGAGTTCCCGTATATGGCGCAGCGCCGTCTCGATAATGGCAAAAGGCCTCCTAATCAGCAGGCGAAACTGCTCGAAAGCTGGCGTGAAGTTTTTACCGAGGTGCGACGGCATGTCGCTGGGCCATTAGCCATTGGCGGCAAGTCAATGGGTGGGCGTATGGCCAGTCTGCTGGCCGATGAGCTGCAAGTGGACGCGCTGGTGTGCCTGGGTTATCCGTTCTATGCCGCAGGCAAGCCGGAAAAACCCCGGGTGGCGCACCTGGCTGAATTGGCAACGCCGACGTTGATCGTACAAGGCGAGCGCGATGCCTTGGGCAACCGCGAAGCGGTAGAGGCCTACACGCTGGCGCCGGGCATTGAAGTGTCGTGGCTGCTATCGGGGGATCACGACCTTAAGCCGTTGAAGGCCTCCGGGTTTACCCATGAGCAGCATCTGGATGCGGCGGCGGACCGGATTGCGCGGTGGTTGCAGCAACCTTGAACAATTTGTGGGAGCGAGCCTGCTCGCGATTGGATCGCTCCCACAAGGCTTAGCGGTTAAACCGCTCTACCAGTGAATACTGGGTGTTGACGGTCTGGGTCAGTTCTTCGCTGAGCAGCGCCGAATGCTGCGCCTGCTCTGAGGTCTGGTCAGCCAGGTCGGCAATGGTGCTGATATTGCGGCTGATTTCTTCAGCCACGGCGCTTTGCTCTTCGGTCGCTGCCGCGATCTGGGTGGTCATGTCGGTGATATTGGCCACCGCTTCGCTGATGCCCACCAGTGCCTGATCTGCTTCCAGTACCCGCGCTACGCCTTCTTCCGCCTGACGATGGCCAGCGTCCATGGTTTGCACCGCGGTGGCTGCTGTCTGCTGCAGCTTGGCGATCAGGCTGTGAATCTGCCCGGTCGAAGCGCTGGTGCGTTGCGCCAGCTGGCGCACTTCGTCAGCCACCACGGCGAAGCCCCGGCCCATTTCTCCAGCCCGTGCCGCTTCGATGGCGGCGTTCAGGGCCAGCAGGTTGGTCTGGTCGGCAATGCCCTTGATCACATCGACCACGCCGCCGATCTCGTCACTGTCCTTGGCCAGTTGCGTTACCGTGGCCCCGGTTTCACCCACCACAACCGACAGGCGCTGGATCGCTTCGCGGGTTTCGCCGGCAATATCGCGACCGCGGCTGGTCAGACGGTTGGCTTCCTGGGTCGCGTCGGCAGTGCGCTGCACATGGCTGGCCACTTCCTGGGTGGTGGCAGCCATCTGGTTGACGGCGGTGGCCACTTGCTCGGTCTCGACGCGCTGGCGCTCCAGTCCGGTCGAGCTTTTGTGCGCCAGAATGTCGGACTGACGGGCCTGGCCGCTGAGGTGTTCGGCGGTATCCTGCAGGCGTGTCAGGCAGGTCTTCAGGCGCGCTTCCTGGCTCAGGATGGACATTTCCAGACGCGCTTGCGGGCCACGGCTGTCGGTGTACATCTGGGCAATCAACGGGTCGGAGGTGGTCTGCTCGGCCAGACGCAGCAGGCGTTTTACCCCGCGCTGTTGCCAGCTCAGGCCCAGCAGCCCCAACGGTATCGACAGCAGGGCTGCCAGGGCAAAACCCCAGCTCGAATTGAGCATGGCGCCAATCATGAAGCTCAATTGGCTGACCAGGATAAAGGGCAGCCAGTCCTGCAGCACCGGCAGCCACTTGTCGCGCTGAGGCACCGCGGATTTGCCGCGGTTGAGGCGTGTGTACAGGGCTTCGGCGCGGCGGATCTGTTCGGCCGTTGGCTTGACCCGCACCGACTCGTAACCCACGACCTGCTCATTCTCGAAAACCGGCGTTACATAGGCGTTAACCCAGTAATGGTCGCCGTTTTTGCAGCGGTTTTTGACGATGCCCATCCACGGCGAACCCTTTTTCAGGGTGCTCCACATATGCTCGAAGACTGCTGAGGGCACGTCCGGGTGGCGCACCAGATTGTGCGGCGCGCGTATCAGCTCCTCACGCGAAAACCCGCTGATTTCCCTGAACGCATCGTTGCAGTAGGTGATCACGCCTTTGGCATCGGTCGTGGAAATCAACCGTTGTTGCGCGGGGAATGTGCGTTCGCGTTGAGTGATGGGCTGGTTGTTACGCATGTCGTTTCAATCCGCAAGACTTTGACAGGCTGTCGGCATGCTCAAGGAATTGTTTAATTTATATTTCAGGCCCCTGGCCTTCAGGGGGCGAGCATCGGGTAGGTAAAAAACAGGAAATGCAGCACATTGAGGCCAAAGTGGGTGGCGATCGCCGCACCCAGCCCGCCAAAGCGGTAGGCCAGGCCGTAACCGACACCGGCCAGCCCGGCCAGTAGCATCCATTGCCAGCCGGCGGGTGCATGGGCCAGGCCAAACAGTATCGAGGCCAGCACCAGCGCAATGCTCTGCCCATGGGGCAGCAACTTGAACTTGCGGCTCAGTCCGCCCTGGATGTAACCGCGAAACAGCGCTTCTTCAACCAGGGTGACCAGCAGTAGATTATTCAGCAGCCAGAGGGTGCTCTGATGAGGCCATTTCGGTGCCCAGGCAATCATGCCCAACAGCATTGCTCCGCCCAGCGCTGCAATGGCGGCCAGGGCCAGACCCATTGCAGTGGCCCCCAGGGATACCCGCCAGGCAAAGCGCGGTGCTATCCAGGGGCATACCAGCAGCAGCCAGAAGCCAATCAGCGGTTTGTCCAGGTTGAAGTACATCGAGAAGGGCACGGCATCAGGGGTCAGTCGCGTGGGGGTGATGGCGCGACCGTTATGGAAACCTGGCAGCCAGTGCAAGGCCAGCGCCAGCGCCAGCAGCACAAACAAGGCATGCCCGGCATAGCGCAGCAAATGGCTTTTGTTCTGCACAACGGCAAATCCGCTGACAGTCAACAAGGCTAGCGCGATGAGGGTTTGAGCGCCTAATTGCCCGTAGCTGAGGGCAAGGCCGTAGCCCAGGGTCAGTAGTGCCAGATAAGGCCAGGGCAAAGCAATCATGTGAATCCTTGCAATCGTTAAAAAACACCCCGGATCCAGTCCGGGGTGCGCAAGTATAACGATTCGTGGCCCTGTGGGAGCGGGCTCGCTCGCGATGGCATCACCTCGGCCTGGCTGACAGACCGTGTAGTCCGAATCGCGAGCAAGCCCGCTCCCACAAGGTTGAGGTGCGTCTATGAAGCAATCAGCTGACGCAGCACATAGTGCAAAATCCCTCCGGCCTTGAAGTATTCCACCTCGTTAAGGGTATCGATCCTGCAGAGCACTTCGACTTTTTCCTGGCTGCCGTCCTCGCGGGTGATCACCAGGGTCAGGTTCATTCGCGGTTGCAGTTCGGTACCGGTCAACCCGAGGATATCCAGGGTTTCCTTGCCTGTAATGTTCAGGCTTTTGCGGTTCTGATCGAGCTTGAACTGCAAGGGCAGCACGCCCATGCCCACCAGGTTGGAGCGGTGGATGCGCTCGAAACTCTCGGCAATCACCGCCTTGACCCCCAACAGGTTGGTGCCCTTGGCCGCCCAGTCGCGGCTTGAGCCAGTACCGTATTCCTGGCCGGCTATCACCACCAGCGGAGTGCCTGAGGCCTGGTAACGCATGGCCGCGTCAAAGATCGGCAGTTTTTCACCGGTGGGGATGTAGATCGTATTGCCGCCTTCTTCGCCGCCGAGCATTTCGTTGCGAATGCGAATATTGGCGAAGGTACCGCGCATCATCACTTCATGGTTGCCACGCCGCGAGCCGTAAGAGTTGAAGTCCCGTGGTTCTACGCCCTTGTCGCGCAAGTAGCGCCCGGCGGGGCTGTCAGCCTTGATATTGCCGGCCGGGGAAATATGGTCGGTGGTGACCGAGTCGCCCAGCAACGCAAGGATGTTTGCGCCTTTGACGTCGGCAATCACCGGTAGTGGCCCGCTGATTTCGTCGAAGAACGGCGGATGCTGGATGTAGGTCGAGTCCTCTTGCCAGACATAAGTTGCGGCTTGCGGCACTTCGATGGCTTGCCACTGTTCGTCGCCGGCAAACACCTCGGCGTATTCCTTGTGGAACATGCCTGTGGTCACCTGGGCCACGGCGTCGGCGATTTCTTTCTGGCTGGGCCAGATATCGCGCAGGTACACCGGTTTGCCGTCTTTTCCGGTCCCTAGCGGTTCACGGCTGATATCAATGCGTACTGTGCCCGCAAGGGCATAGGCCACCACCAGGGGTGGTGAGGCCAGCCAGTTGGTTTTCACCAGCGGATGCACGCGCCCCTCAAAGTTGCGGTTGCCAGACAGCACTGAAGCCACGGTCAGGTCGGACTGGGTAATGGCCTTTTCTATGGGTTCGGGCAAGGGGCCAGAGTTGCCGATACAGGTGGTGCAGCCGTAGCCCACCAGGGCAAAGCCCAACTGGTCGAGGTACGGGGTCAGGCCGGCGGCCGCGTAATAATCGGTGACTACCTTGGAGCCCGGTGCCAGCGACGTCTTGACCCACGGTTGGCGTGTCAGGCCTTTTTCGACGGCTTTTTTGGCCACCAGGCCTGCGGCCATCATCACACTGGGGTTCGAGGTGTTGGTGCAGGAAGTAATGGCGGCAATCACCACAGCGCCGTTTTTCAGGCGATAGGTATGGCCTTCGTAACTGTAGTCCGCTTCACCGATCAAGTCGGCATTGCCCACGGCAACACCGCCGCCACCTTCGCTTTCAAGGCGGCCTTCTTCTTTTTTAGTGGCCGGCTTGAATTGCAGGCTGAGAAAGTCGTCGAAAGCTTGCCCGACATCGGGCAGTGCAACCCGGTCTTGCGGTCGTTTTGGCCCGGCCAGGCTGGCTTCGACGGTGCCCATGTCCAGGGCCAGGGTTTCGCTGAAAACCGGCTCCTGGCCTGCGACCCGCCATAGCCCTTGGGCCTTGCAGTAAGCCTCGACCAGTTTGACTGTGGCCTCTGGGCGGCCTGAAAGACGCAGGTAATCCAGGGTGATCTCATCCACCGGGAAAAACCCGCAGGTGGCGCCGTATTCCGGGGCCATATTGGCAAGCGTGGCACGGTCGGCCAGCGGCAGATCCGCCAGGCCATCGCCATAGAATTCTACGAACTTGCCGACCACACCCTTGCTGCGCAGCATTTGCGTCACGGTCAGCACCAGGTCGGTGGCGGTGATGCCTTCTTTGAGCTTGCCGCTGAGCTTGAAGCCCACGACTTCGGGGATCAGCATCGACACGGGCTGGCCCAGCATGGCCGCTTCGGCTTCAATGCCGCCCACGCCCCAGCCCAGCACACCCAGGCCATTGATCATGGTGGTATGGGAGTCGGTGCCTACCAGGGTGTCGGGGAAGGCGTAGGTGCGGCCGTCTTCATCCTTGGTCCAGACCGTGCGGCCCAGGTATTCCAGGTTCACCTGATGGCAAATCCCGGTACCGGGTGGGACCACGCTGAAATTGTCGAAGGCATTTTGACCCCAGCGTAAAAACGCATAGCGTTCGCCGTTGCGCTCCATCTCTATATCGACGTTTTGCTCGAAGGCGCTGGCGCTGGCAAACCGGTCGACCATCACCGAGTGGTCAATTACCAGGTCCACGGGGGACAGCGGGTTGATACGTTGCGGATCACCCCCGGCTTTGGCCATGGCGGCGCGCATGGCGGCCAGGTCGACCACTGCCGGTACGCCGGTGAAGTCCTGCATCAGCACCCGCGCAGGGCGGTACTGGATTTCCCGGTCGCTGCGCCGTGCCTTGAGCCAGGCGGCCAGAGCTTTGAGGTCGGGCTCGGTGACGGTTTTACCGTCTTCCCAGCGCAGCAGGTTTTCCAGCAGCACTTTGAGTGACATGGGTAGCCTGCTCAAATCGCCGAGTGATTTGGCGGCGAGGGCAAGGCTGAAATAGTGATAAGTCTTATCGTCGACTTTTAGTGTGGCTAGGGTGTTCAGGCTATCGAGGGAGGACATGAAATGACTCCTTTAGACGGATCACGTGGCACAAGCAGAGCTTCTAACCTAGCTCTGATTAGGGGCTGTGGCTAATAACTGGACTGTCTATGCGGGTTCAAGGTTCCGAACTCGGCTATCATGCCGACCTTTTCGTGACAGTCCTTGCGCCAAATCAAGGATGCGCAGCCGGGCAATTCCTGCCCGCTGCCCAGGAGTAATTCAATGAACACCGTTTTTATGCACTGCCGGCCCGGGTTTGAAGGCGAAGTCTGCTCGGAAATCGCCGAGCACGCCGCCCGCCTTAATGTGGCTGGCTACGCCAAGGCCAAGCCTGGCACTGCCTGTGCCGAGTTTGTGTGCACTGAAGAGGGCGGCGCTGAACGGCTGATGAACAGCTTGCGTTTTGCCGAACTGATTTTCCCGCGTCAATGGGCTCGTGGCGGCTTTGTCGAGCTGCCGGAGACCGACCGGATCAGCGTGATCCTCGAACACATGGCCGACTTCCCGGTGTGTGGCAGCCTGTGGCTGGAAATCGTCGACACCAATGACGGCAAGGAACTGTCCAACTTCTGCAAAAAGTTCGACGGTCATCTGCGCAAAGCGCTGATCAAGGCCGGCAAACTGACTGAAGAAGAGGACGGGAGCAAACCGCGCCTGCTGCTGACGTTTAAAAGTGGTCGTGAAGTGTTTCTTGGCCTGGCCCCGGCCAACAACTCGGCCATGTGGCCCATGGGCATCCCGCGCCTGAAATTCCCCCGCGAAGCGCCTAGCCGTTCAACCCTCAAGCTTGAAGAGGCCTGGCACCATTTTATCCCCCGCGACCAGTGGGACGAGCGCCTGCACAGCGACATGACCGGTGTTGACCTTGGCGCTGCGCCGGGTGGCTGGACCTGGCAACTGGTCAACCGTGGCATGATCGTGACTGCCATCGACAATGGCCCTATGGCTGAAAGCCTGATGGATACCGGTCTGGTGCAGCACTTGATGGCCGATGGCTTTACCTTCAAGCCCAAGCAGCCGGTGGACTGGATGGTCTGCGATATTGTGGAGAAACCGGCGCGCAATGCGGCCATGCTCGAAGAGTGGATTGGTGAAGGTCATTGCCGTGAAGCGGTAGTCAACTTGAAGCTGCCGATGAAACAGCGTTACGCCGAAGTACGCCGTTTGCTCGACCGTATTGCAGACGGTTTCAAGGCACGCGGCATTCAGGTTGAAATCGGCTGCAAGCAGCTGTACCACGACCGTGAAGAAGTGACCTGCCATTTGCGTCGACTGGACGTTAAAAAAACCAAATCTCGCTGATCGGGGAGTAAGTGATGAGTTTTACCGACCTGCCGGTTGACGGCACCCTGGACGCTACCGGCCTGAACTGCCCGGAGCCGGTGATGATGCTGCACCAATATATTCGCGACCTGGCGCCGGGTGGCTTGTTGAAAGTCATTGCGACGGATCCTTCGACCCGCCGCGACATTCCCAAGTTCTGCGTGTTTCTGGACCATGAGCTGGTGGGCCAGCAGGAAGAGGCGGGCACGTACCTGTACTGGATCCGCAAGAAGCAGGATTGACGGCGCCCATAGCAATTGCGCCGGTCTTGTGGGAGCGGGCTTGCTCGCGATGCAGGCGCCACGGTCTGTCAGGCAAACCACGCTGATGCCATCGCGGGCAAGCCCGCTGCCACCGCATTTATGTGCGGCGGCGGATATGTTTTTTCGCACTGCGCGCCAACCGCACACCCAGCATCAGTGCCGCGCAGGTCAGGCCAACGATCAAGCCCTGCCATAGCCCGCTCGGGCCATTGGCCGGGCCGAACCAGTCGGTCAGCCCCAGGGCGTAGCCCACCGGCAAACCAATCCCCCAGTAGGCAAACAGGGTCAGGATCATCGTCACTCGTGTGTCCTGATAACCGCGCAGGGCACCGGCAGCGGTGACCTGGATCACGTCCGAAAACTGATACAGCGCAGCAAACATCAACAGCATGGTCGCCACCTCGATCACCATGGGATCGGCGGTGTAGACGGTGGCAATCTGCTCACGCAACAACAGAATCAGACTGGCGGAAATCGCTGCCCAGACCAGTGCGGTGCCCATGCCCACGCCCGCTACAAAGCGTGCCTCGCGCGGTTGCTGGCGGCCCAGGGCCTGACCCACGCGCACGGTAATCGCCATACCCAGTGAGTATGGAATCATAAAGACCAGCGAACTGAAGTTCAGGGCGATTTGATGGCCCGCCACCACCGTGGCCCCAAACTGCCGATCAACAGCGCAATCACCGCAAAAATGCTTGATTCGGCAAAGACCGCGATGCCAATCGGCAAGCCCACACTGAGCAAACGCTTGAGGATCGCCCATTTTGGCCATTCAAAATGGCTGTAGACCTTACTCGACTGGTAGATGGCCCCTCTGAACGTCCAGACCACCATGCCCAGAGCCATAAACCACATCACAATGGCCGTGGCCCAGCCGCAGCCCACGCCGCCCATGGCCGGGACGCCAAAGTGGCCATAGATGAAGATGTAGTTGATCGGGATATTCAGTGCCAGGGCACTGAGCCCCAGGATCATGCTTGGCCGGGTTTTTCCCAGGCCATCGCTGAAATTACGCAACACGCAATACAGCCCCACGGCGGGCATGCCGCTGGCGATCCCGTGCAGGTAACCCATGCTGGGGGTGATCAGTTCAGGGTCGACCTTCATCAGATGCAATAGCGGCTCGGCCGCGATCAGGATCAACGCTGCGCACAGGCCGGTAATCAGTGCCAGCCACAGTGCCTGGCGTACGATGGGGCCGATTTCGCCGTGTGCATTGGCGCCAAACCGCTGGGCGACCTTGGGCGTGGTCGCCAGCAGAATGCCGGACATCAACAAAAACACCGGAACCCAGATCGAGTTGCCCAGTGCCACGGCGGCCAGATCCCGAGGGCCGACGCGCCCGGCCATCACGGCATCGACAAAACCCATGGCCGTGGTTGCGATCTGCGAAATGATGATGGGAAATGCCAGCGCCAACAGCGCGCGCACCTCGGTGCGTACCCGGGCCGGGCGGCTGACAGGGAGGGAAGAGGGGGGGTGAGTCACAGAGTTCACTGGCTTGTATCCACAGGGTTAAACGCGCAAAGCCGGGGATTGTACGCCTGACCATGTGGTCAGTTAATAGCGAGTTGTAGGCCCTTTGTAAGCGTGCCCGCAAGTACCTGCACACCCGGCTGGCCCATTGCGCGTAACAACGCCTACACTGCCACTCCGCGAAAGGAGCCTGCCATGTTGATTGTTGCTGATGAAAATATTCCGCTGATCGAAGAATTTTTTGCTGACTTCGGTGAAATACGCCGCTTGCCGGGGCGCCAGATCAACCGTGCAGACGTTCACGATGCCGATGTTTTGCTGGTGCGCTCGGTGACCAAAGTGGACCGCGAGCTGCTCGAAGGCAGTGCAGTGCGGTTTGTCGGAACCTGCACCATCGGCACTGATCACCTGGCGCTGGATTACTTCCAGCAGTCTGGTATCCACTGGTCCAGTGCTCCTGGCTGCAATGCCCGTGGCGTCGTGGACTACGTGCTCGGCAGCCTGCTGACGCTGGCTGAAATCGAAGGCGCCGACTTGACCCAGCGCACCTACGGCGTGATTGGTGCCGGTGAAGTGGGCGGTCGCCTGGTCAACGTCTTGCGTTCACTGGGTTTCAATGTGCTGGTTTGCGACCCGGTGCGGGCGGCGGCCGAGGGCGGTGACTATGTCAGCCTTGAGCACGTGATCGAGCAGTGCGATGTACTCAGCCTGCATACGCCGCTGGACAGGACCGGCGATTACCCGACCTGGCATCTGCTTGATCAGCAGCGGCTGGAACAGCTGAAACCGGGTACCTGGCTGATCAACGCCAGCCGCGGCCCGGTGGTGGATAATGCCGCGCTGCGTGAAGTTTTGACCCGCCGGGATGATCTGCAAGCGGTACTCGATGTATGGGAGGGTGAGCCGCAAGTAGACCGCGAACTGGCGGATCTGTGCGTGCTGGCCACCCCGCATATTGCCGGCTACAGCCTGGATGGCAAACAGCGGGGTACGGCACAGATTTATCAGGCATTGTGCGATTTTCTGGGGCATAGCCCTGAAGTCAAACTGGCCGACCTGCTGCCGTCCCCCTGGCTGGCCAAGGTTGAACTGAGTGCTGACAGCGACCCGGCATGGGCCCTGGCCATGCTCTGTCGCGGTGTGTACGACCCGCGCCGTGACGATGCCGACTTTCGCCGCAGTTTGAGTGGAACCGTCCAGGAGCAAAAGCTGGCATTCGACGGACTGCGCAAAAACTACCCGATTCGCCGCGAAATTGAAGGCTTGCCGGTGCATATAGCGGGTGATTCAGTGGCCCTGAAGCAACTGGTAAAAGCCTTGGGCGCCGTGCCGGTCTGAATGTGCAGGCCTAAAAAAACCGGCCCTACGCAGTAAGGCCGGTCAGTGACGCGAATGCTGTTTAATCATGTACAGGGTCTTGTTGGCAAGGATCAGCCCTTGCGTGATGGCGTGACCAGGCGTTGCTCCAGCTCATGGCAGGCGTCCTGAATCATCGCCTCGGTGATCAGGATCTCCTGACCATTCTCGTCGATAAACGCGCACCCCAGAGATTGCTGTGGCTGGGTACGAATCACCGGTACGGCTTGAGCGTTCTGTTGCAAATCCATGGCCTGTCTCCTCATCAGGGTGTAGCGCTACTGTAGATCCGCTTAATGACCAAGCTGTTACAAACTTGGCGACTACCCCAGTCCAACAGAAATATCCTGAAACTTCCAGCCCGACTTTAGAACATTACTGTCTAGGGTTTGTGGTGACAGGTCATATTCAAAACGAGTGAGAAAGATTTACCGGTTTTAGGCGAACTTCGTTGTAGGCTGTGTAAGGCTTTTTACGCTGATCCTCACTGCGGATACCCTCCCATGCTTTCTTCCCGTCATCGCCGCGCCATTCGTCTGGCAGCGCATTTTATTGCACCCTATCGTTGGCAGGTTCTTGGCGCCCTGTTGGCGCTGATTGTTACGGCGGGTATTACCTTGTCGATGGGGCAGGGCATCCGTCTATTGGTAGACAAGGGTTTCATGACCCAGTCAGCGCATTTGCTAAACCAGTCCATCGGCTTTTTTCTGTTGCTGGTGCTGGGCTTGTCAGTGGGCACTTTCGTGCGCTTTTACCTGGTGTCATGGATCGGTGAGCGGGTGGTCGCCGATATTCGGCGCCAGGTGTTCAATCACCTGATCGGTCTGCACCCGGGGTTCTACGAGAACAACCGCAGCTCGGAAATCCAGTCGCGGCTGACCACGGATACGACCTTGCTGCAGTCGGTGATCGGTTCATCGCTGTCGTTGTTCCTGCGCAACAGCCTGATGGTGATCGGCGGCGTGGTGCTGTTGTTTGTCACCAACCCCAAGCTCACCAGTATCGTGGTGGTGGCCTTGCCACTGGTGCTGGTGCCCATCCTGTTTTTTGGTCGCCGGGTGCGCAGTCTGTCGCGCCAGAGCCAGGACCGTATCGCTGATGTCGGCAGTTATGTCGCCGAGGCCCTGGGCCAGATCAAGACGGTGCAGGCTTATAACCATCAACAGCAAGACCAGCAACGCTTTGCCAGTACCGTGGAGCAGGCGTTTGCCACTGCCCGCAAACGCATCCTGCAACGGGCGTGGTTGATCACGCTGGTGATCTTGCTGGTGCTGGGCGCCGTGGGGGTGATGCTGTGGGTCGGCGGCATGGACGTGATCGCCGGGCGCATCACCGGCGGCGAGCTGGCCGCCTTTGTGTTTTACAGCCTGGTGGTGGGCAGCGCATTCGGCACCCTGAGCGAAGTGATTGGCGAGTTGCAACAGGCGGCGGGCGCGGCCGAGCGAATTGCCGAGCTGTTGCAGGCGAAAAGCTTGATCCTGCCACCGAGCACGGATTTGCGCGTGTTACCCGCACGGGTGAAGGGCAATTTGCAGCTTGAAAACTTGCGCTTTTCTTACCCTTCACGGCCCGAAAGCCATGCGATCGATGGCCTGAGCCTGACGATCAATGCGGGAGAAACCCTGGCGCTGGTCGGCCCTTCCGGGGCGGGCAAGTCAACATTGTTCGACTTGTTGCTGCGCTTTTACGATCCGCAACAAGGGCAAATCCTGCTTGAAGGGCAGCCGATCACTCAGCTTGACCCGCAAGACCTGCGTCGTTGTTTTGCCCTGGTGGCGCAAACACCTGCGCTGTTTTTCGGCACCATTGAAGACAACATCCGGTATGGCAATGCTGCTGCCAGCGATGAGCAAGTCGAAGCGGCGGCGCGAATTGCCCACGCCCACGACTTTATCCTGCAAATGCCTGAGGGCTATAAAACTCACCTGGGTGATGGTGGCCTGGGCTTGTCGGGCGGTCAGCGCCAGCGTCTGGCGATTGCCCGGGCGTTGCTGGTGGATGCGCCGATCCTGTTGCTGGACGAGGCCACCAGTGCCCTGGATGCCCAAAGCGAGCATCTGATCCAGCAGGCTTTGCCGAGCCTGATGCAAGGCCGTACCACACTGGTGATTGCCCACCGTCTGGCCACCGTGCAAAACGCTGATCGTATCGCGGTAATGGATCAGGGCAAGCTGGTCGCCATCGGCACCCATGCCCAATTAATCGCCGCCAACCCGCTGTATGCACGCTTGGCGGCGTTGCAGTTCAACGTAGGGGTGTAGCTGTGGGAGCGGGCTTGCTCGCGATGGCATCAACGCGATTCAACAGACAGACCGGGTCGTCTGTATCGCGAGCAAGCCCGCTCCCACATGGCAGCATCAAGACAGTTGCTGCCAGAGGGAGATTTAGCGGTACTCACACAGGTAGGCGGTATCCACTGCGACCTTGAGCTGAAACTTGCTGTTGGCCGGCACGTTGAACTGGCTGCCGGTCTTGAAGGTTTCATATTCGCTGCTGCCCGGCAACTTGACGCTCAGCTCGCCCGAGACCACGTGCATGATTTCACGCTCGGCGGTGCCGAACTCGTATTCACCTGCAGCCATGACGCCAATGGTGGCCTTGCCTTCGGTTTGGGCGAAGGCAATCGACTTGACGGTGCCGTCGAAGTATTCGTTGACTTTAAACATGGCGATTCCTCGGAATGGGCTAAAAAGGGCTGGCCAGTATGCAGAAGCGGTTTTATCCCGTCACGCCCTTTTATGGCCGTCACCCCTTGAGCACCAGCGGCAATAAACGCGCAGTATTACGGGCATCTTCCAGGGCCCGGTGCTGTTGACCATTGAATTGCATTCCGGCCAGTTGCAACGCGCTGTTCAGGCCCAGCGGCTGCTTTAACTGGCGGGCCCTGGCAAATTGCTGCTTGAGGTTCATATGCGGCAATTGCTGCAGGGCGCTGTGCAGTTGTTTGTGCTGCCATTCCTGTTCCAGTTGTTTTCGGTCGTACTCGCCCCAGCTGGCCCAGCCTTCAAGCTTGGGCAAGTGCTGGCCGAGCCAGCGTTCAAATTGCTCCCAAACCAAAGGCATCGATGCAGCGGCATCAATCTTGGCCTGGGTGATACGGGTCAGTTGCCGACAGAAAGGGGTCAACAGCGGACGACGTTGCGGGCGAATAAATCGCTGAAAATGATCCACCTCACGACCTGCGCGGGTGACCACGCTGGCGCCGATTTCGATCACTTCCATTTCCTCCAGGGGCCAGCCGCCATCATCGGTAGTGGCTTCCAGGTCAATTACCAGGCAGTGAGGCATGTGCAGCTTCCTTTAACAGCATCGGCGTTGAAGTTGGAGCGTAGCTAAAACACTGAGCACGGTGCTTATTTTGTAGTGGGCCAGTCGACCCCTTGCTTGCTAGTCTATATGCGCTTTAATGGTGTGCGTGCCCGATCTCAGGTCGTGTGTCGATCAATAAGTTCCAGCCATGAACGGCGTCAGGTGTGTATGGTTTTGAAGTGTTCGCCAATTCAATTGGCCCACAGCCTGTTGCTGACCCTGGGAATGGGCTGGCTGGCACCGGTGTGGGCGATTCAGGAAATCAGGGTTGGAGCTGCGCACTTTCCGCCTTATATCGTACGTCCCGAGCGCGGCACCGACACGGGCCTGTTGTCGCAACTGCTTGCAGCCCTCAACCAGTTGCAAGGCGACTACCGCTTTGTCCTTGTGCCCAGTTCCATTGCCCGGCGTGTGCGTGACTTCGAGCGTGGGCGGGTGGACATGCTGATGTTCGAGAACCCGGCCTGGGGCTGGCAGGCGTTCTCCTATGCTGCAGTTGATATGGGCCTGGAAGACGCTGAAGTGTTTGTTGCCCGGCAGCATCCTGACCGTGAACAAGGCTATTTTGATGACCTCAAGGGCAAGCGCCTCGCCCTGTACAGCGGCTATCACTATGCTTTTGCCGGGTTCAACGCCTCGCCGAAATTTCTCACCGAGACCTTCGGCGCAACCCTGACCTATTCCCACGAAAGCAATTTATTGATGGTCTTGAGGGGGCGGGCGGATATTGCCTTGATGACACGTTCCAACCTGATCGACATGCTGGGCTGCGACCCGCAGGCCAAGGCGCAGGTGATGGTGTCAGAGCGTATCGATCAGACTTATCGTCACTTCGCCCTGCTGCGGCCACAGGCACCGATCCAGAGTCAGCAGTTTGCACAAATGCTGCAAAAGCTGCGCGACAACGGCCAGTTGAAGGCGATTTTTGCGCCTTACAAAATTGCCGTGGTTGAGATGTAGGAAGGTGCAAGCCCGGTTGTATCAACGCCGCGCGTAGGTATCTGCGTGGGTGCCCGACACTGCGCGGCAATGGATCAGGGCATCGCGGATCATGAAGTTGACCAGGGTGGGAGATACGCCCAGTTCCTTGGCAATATCTTTTTGCTGTACGCCATGCAGGCGATACATCTCGAAGGCATAACGGGTACGGCTTGGCAGCTCGGTGAGTGCCACCGCGATATGTTCCAGAGTCGAGAAATTGATCAGCGAGGTTTCCGGGGAGGCGCCGTGGATCACCACGTTCATGCCTTCTTCTTCGGTGCCGGAGTATTTTTGCTCCAGCGCCTGCTTGCGGTAGTGGTCAATTGCCAGGTTACGCACGATCTGGAACAGGTAGCTCAGTTGTGCCTTGAACGATGAAGTGATCTGCGGCGCGGACTGCAAACGGAAGAAGGCATCCTGAACCACATCTTCAGCCCGGTATCGGCAGCCCGTTATGCGGGCTGCGATTTTGACCAGGACCAGTCGGTTATCAACAAAGGCTTGAAGTAGGGGTGAGTCGCACTTGCCTGTGGACATTGGTTCCGTCATGGAGATCACCTGCTGCGAATGAGTGAGTGAGGACCTCTTCGTGGGAGGCGTCCTACACAGCTGTTCACAAGCTAGGCTTAATGATAATGATTGTCAATTGAGAAATAGAATTAATAGCGCTGCAGGTGATGAACTGAGACATGCCTCACGCCAGCATCGGCGTGGGCTGCGAACGCTTTGTAGCGCGATCGCAGCCCTCGGGTTTTACTTGGGCCCCAGGATCTGGACCAGTTTCTCCGGCGATGGCGCGCCTTGCTGCTGTTGCAGGTTGCCTTGTGCGTCCTGGTAGAAAATGGCCGGGGTGGCGGCCACGTCCAGCTCTTCCATCAACTTGGCATTGGCATCGAGCTTGGCTTGAATGTCAGCCGGGATTTTGGCCAGGGGCTTGAGGCTACTGGCCTTGCCGGCTTTTTCGTGTTCGTGCAGGGCTTGCTGCGGGTCCTTGGCGGCCAGCAGGGCGGCAGATTTGGCCGGGCTGTCTTCGCGGATGATGCCCACCATGATATGGCGCAATTGCACTTTGCCCGAGTCAACCCAAGGGCGGGCCTGCTCCCAGAACATGTTGCAGTACGGGCAGTTGGGGTCGCTGAACAAGTACACGATGCGCGGTGCATCCGCTTTGCCGTCGGCAATCCAGTTGCTCTTCTCCATTTCGCCCCAGACCTGCTTGGCCATTGGCTCGTACACCAGCTTCTGCAGGGGCGCCAGGCTCAGGTCTTTGCCGTCGGCATCATATAGATTACCCACCAGAACGTTACCGTCCTGGGTCAGGTACAGCGCCATGCCACGGTTCTGGTACTGGGCGGCATAGCCACGCAAGCCGCCGGGAGCATCGAAGCTGCCAATGATTTTTGCACCCTTGGCTTCAATCTTCTTGATCGCCGGCGGCAGCTCTTCTGCCTGCAATACAGGCGATTGCAGGAGCGCAGCTCCCAGCAGGGAGGCCATGCCCAGGGTTAGCAGTTTGCGGTTAAACATTTTTGCTCATTCCTTGCAGGGTCGACCTGTTGGGCCGACATTGAATGGTTCAGATTGAAAGGCTCCATGGCCCGGGCCAGACTGGCTTTTGACAGCTCGCCCAAATGACTGCCCAGCAGTCGACCATCAGCGCTGTAGAACAGCGTAGTCGGCAGGGCCATCGAACCGACTTTTTGTGCCAACTGGCCGCCGCTGTCGAACAGCACGTTGCTGAGGTTCAGACCCTGGGTTTCAAGGAAGGTGCTGACGCTCTGCATGCTCTCGCCCTGATTGACGAACAGGAAGGTCACGTTTTGATGTTGATGCTGGGCGTTTTGCAGCACCGGCATTTCGCGCCGGCACGGCGGGCACCAGGTGGCCCACAGATTGATCACCAGCGGGCCGCCCTGATAGCTGCTCAACTGCACCGACTCGCCATTGGCATTGCGCAATACCATTTCCGGCAGGCGCGTGCCTTTTTCGTAAAGGCTGGACGACAGGCTGGCCAGCAGCCAGAACGCCAGCCCGCTGGCCAGCCCCCAACCTAGCGGGCGACGCAAACCGACGCGGTGCCAGCCCCAGATAAGCCCACCCAGCAGTACCGCCACCAACCCCGGCCACAGTAAAAAACCGCCATCGCGCAGGTCGAGAATTTGCAGCGGGTCGTCCTTGAAGTAGCGCCAGTAGCTGAGCACAAAGCCGATGCGTGCGCTCAGCAAACCCAGTAAGAACAGGCTGAACAGCACTGATTCGGGGTTTTCACCACCGCGTTTGGCCACACGCCACCCCACCAGTGTCGCCAGGGCAAGGGCCAGTATCAGCAGCAAGTGGTTGATGGCCAGCGCAAACGAACCGATGGTCAGGGTCAGCATTTAGAGGAGTTCCCGAGTGGCGTTCCAGTTATTCAAAAAGGTCTGGGCGTTGACTTCGCCAGTGATGCGTTGTCCGCGCCGCTCAACACCATTGGGGCCGATCCAGACAAAACTGGGCGGGCCGGGTACTTGATAGCGGCTGAGCAGCTCGCGGCTGGCGACATTATCGGCGGTCACGTCAAGACGCAACAGGCGCACGCCTTGCAGGGCATCCATCACCTGGGGTTTGGCAAATACCTGCTTCTCCATGACCTTGCATGACACGCACCAGTCGGCGTAGTAGTCGAGCATCACCCATTGGCCTGCTGCCTTGGCATCTGCCAGCTCGCGGTCCAGGCTGGCCGGGTCCTTGAGGGTGATAAAGGCGTCATGGGCGGAGTTTGTCGTGCTGCCCGCCACGGTTGTGGCGGTATACACCTGCAGCGGTTGCCACAGCTCGGTCCCGCCCCCGGCCGCTCCCACCAGCAACAGGCTGCCCCACAGGCCGGCCAGCAGGCTGAGCGGGCGGAACAGCGGTTTGGCGCGAAGGAATGCCTGTGCCTGTTGCCACAGGCTGGACGCCAGAACGACCAGCAGCACGCCCCACAAACCGACCCACAAGGATTCATCGAGGACCGGGCGTACCAGCAACAGCGCAGTACCCAGGAACAAAAAGCCGAACAGGCCTTTCATCAGGTTCATCCACGCACCGGGCTTGGGCAGGAAACGGCTGCCCACGGTGACCAGCAGCAACAACGGCACGCCAATGCCCAGGCCCATCACAAACAGCACCAGGCCACCTTCAACGGCGTTGCCGCTTTGCGCGATATACAACAGGGCACCGGCCAGCGGTGCGGTCATGCAGGGGCCCACCAGCAGGCCAGAGAGGGCACCCAGAATACCCGCACCCAGCAAGCTGCCGCCCTTGCGGCCACGCCCGGCGCTTTCCAGGCGGTCACGCAGGCCGGCAGGCAGTTGCAGTTCAAAAAAACCGAACATTGGCAGTGCCAGCACTACGAACAGGGCAGCAAAACTACCCAGCAACCAGGGTTGTTGCAGCAACGCCTGCAAGTTGGCGCCGAGCAGGGCCGCCAGCACGCCCAGCCCGGCATACACCAGCGCCATGCTGATCACATAACTGCCGGCCACGGCAAAACCGCGCCCGGCCGTGGCGCCACTGCCCACCACCAGCCCGGCCAGAATCGGCAGCATGGGCAGCGAGCAAGGCGTAAAGGCCAGCAGCAGGCCCAGGCCGAAGAACAGCAGCAGGCTCCAGCCCAGGGAGCGCTGCTGCAAGGTGGCCGCCAGCGACTGGTCCTGGGCCTGACCCTGCGCTGCGGCAGACTGCATGCCGCCCAAATCGATGGTCCGGCTTTGTGGCGGATAGCACAGGCCGGCATCGGCGCAGCCTTGCCAGCTGACCTTGACCTGACCGCTGGCACCTGCCGGAATCACTAGCGCAACGTTGTCGCGATACACCTCTGTGGCGCCAAAAAACTCATCGCTGTGTTCCAGCCCTTTAGGCAACTCGGGTGTGTGTGCGGCATCCAGCCCGTCAAACTTGAAGCGCTTTTTATACAGATAGTACTTGTCGGCTATTTTCCACTGCAGGCGGGTTTCACCAGAGGGCAGATCTTCGCTGCTGAACACAAACGCCTTGGCGACCGGAAGGAAGTCCGGCTTTTGTGCAAACGGATCTTCACTGGCATGCGCCTGGCTAAAACCGGCGACCAGCAGCAGGAGAAAGAAAAACAAACGAGACATGCGCCCAACCTTGGAGTGTACGGATACGCCACACCTTGGCGGGCGTTGATTAACCGAGTGTTAATACGCGAGAGGTTCAAGCCGGTTGAGGGCTTAGAGCAAGCAGGCGCGCAGGCGGAATTCGGACAGCAGCGGGTAGTGCTCACGCCACTCATGGGCAATCTCTTTGGCAGTAATGACTTGGGCCGGGCCCAGCTCCGACTCAAGATGATGGAGTTTGTCCTGGATATTATAGGGATTGCTCCCCCGGCCCTTTACCTGGTTGACCAGCCATAACAGGGCATACCCCCCTGTGTAATCGGCTTCGAAACCGCTGACGATATCGTTATGGGTGCCATCGCTGTTCATGCCGGTCAGGGCCAGGCCATATTGCTGGACAGCATTGATGCTGCCGGCCTGGGCTTCCTTGAGTATCCAGTGTTGAATAAGCGCAAAGTTCCGGCGGTTTTCAATGCGGTTCGCAAACCAGTTCATGGCAGGAGGATATCCACCATAGGCTGAGCTGCTGATCAGTTCATAGATGACTTCTTGGGGATCCTCGGCGCTGGCCAGCATTGTTGGGTTTTTATCGTAGAGGGTTGCCAGCAAGTATTGAGCGATGGCATGTCCTGATGCCGCCGAATGCTTTAGCCAATTCAGATCCCTGGTCAAGGCATACATGTCCAGCAGTGCTTCGGGGGTATGGACTCGCAAGCCGCTTTCGAGCTGTGCGCGCACTTTTACGTTCCACGCATCGCCGCCCAGACGCAGCATCGCGTCAATATTGCCGTGCTCCGCGGCAGCCTCGTAGAGGGGCATATACTGCGCCTTGAGGGTGATCTGCAGTCTTTCGATCATCTGTGAGGCCTGTGTTACCAGGTGCCAGTGATGCTCTTTCTGGAGACTGATTTGCGTTATCCCTGCAATTTGTCGCCTGAGCGTGGTGATCTGGGACGAGATTTCAGTAGGGCTATGCTCGATGATGCTGGCCAGTGCAAACTGAGCCTCGGCATCGCCCACCGTCGCGGGTAATTGCAAAAACTGCCGGGCATGTTCAAAGGCGCCAAGGTCGTAAAGACGCATGCCTTTTTGATGAAGTGTGGTGTAGGTGGGGAGCCCTTCGAAGAGCCACGAAAACTCATCACTGGGTGCCAGCATGTGAAGTTCCTTCAGGTTGTTGGCGAGGCGATCTCCAGATTAGGGATGGATTGGAGTGCGAGTGCGTTACATAAATAGGCACTGTCCGCACCGCGCACAGTGCCACGAGCCACGGTTTGCCAAGGCATAATCGGGCCTTAATCCCATGACCTTTTAATCGGCTTATTTACGCGGGTATCAGCATGCATGTACTGGTTTGCGAAGACGACGAACTGATTGCCAGCGGCATCAAGGCCGGGCTGACGGCACAGGGGCTGACGGTTGAGCATGTGAGTACCGCCGCCGCAGCACGGGCCATGCTCAAGGCTGCCGAGTTCGACGTCATGGTGCTCGACCTGGGCCTGCCCGATGAAGATGGCCTCAAGCTGCTGCAGCAGTTGCGCCAGCAGGGCCTTGAATTGCCGGTGCTGATCCTGACCGCCCGTGACTCGGTCACCGACCGTGTCGACGGCCTGCAGGCCGGTGCCGATGACTACCTGCTCAAGCCCTTCGACCTGCGTGAACTCGCTGCCCGCCTGCATACCTTGTTGCGCAGGGTGGCCGGGCGCAGCGTCAACCTGATCGAACATGGCAGCCTGACCTACGACCCCAGCAGCCGCGTGACCCTTCTGGGCGGCCAGCCGGTGGACTTGTCCCGTCGCGAGCAGGCGCTGCTGCAAGCCTTGCTGCACAACCGTGGACGGGTGCTGTCCAGCGAGCAACTCAAGGACAGCATCTACGGTTTTGGCGACGAGCTGGAAAGCAACGCCTTGAACGTGCATATCCATCATCTGCGACGCAAATTGGGTAACGGTATCGTTGAGACCGTGCGTGGCCTGGGCTATCGCCTGGGCCCGGCCGACAGCGCAGAGTCCGAAGCACGATGAGCTTGCGTCTGCGTCTGAGCCTGACCATCGGTTCGGCGTTTGTGCTGGTGTGGGCTCTGGCTGCGGCCTGGATGCTCAGCGACCTGCGTCAGCAGATGATGTTCTCCCTCGACCAGCGCCTGGTGGCCTCGGCTCGCATGGTCGCCGGGTTGCTGGAGCAGCTACCGCAATTGCCGGTCAAGGGCGAGGGCACCCATTTCAGTGCCGAGCAACTGACCATCCCCGGCGGCATGGCCTGCCAGGTCAGTTCGCTGCGCGGCGAGGTTCTGGCTCGCAGCCACAACAACCCTGACCAGCCGATGCAATCCCAGGCGGCGGGTTTTCATGATCAGGTCATCGATGGCGCGACCTGGCGCACTTTCACCCTGGACCGTGGCGATGTGCGTATCACCACGGCCGATCGTCAGGTCGAGCGCGAGGCCTTGAACCTGTCGGTGCTGCTGGCGGCCTCGGTGCCGGTGGGCATGGCATTGATCGTCTGCTTGCTGCTGCTGTGGCTGGGGATCGGCCAGGGGCTGGCGCCACTCAATCGCATGCGCGATGCCCTGATGCGCCGTGATGCCGATTCGTTGCAGCCGTTGCACATTTCACCGTTGCCCGGCGAACTGAAACCGCTGCTCGATTCACAGAACCAGCTGTTTGCCCGTATCGCCAAGACCATCGAGCGTGAACGCCGCCTGACCGGCGATGCGGCCCACGAGCTGCGCAGCCCGCTGACCGCGATCAAGACCCACCTGCAAGTGGCGCGCATGACCGACGGCGAGGCCCGCGAACAGTCACTGGCCCATGCCGAGGCCGGTGCCGACCGCCTGCACCGCACTCTGGAGCAATTGCTGTTGCTGGCGCGGGTCGAGGGCAGCCTGTCGTTTGACGACGGGGTCAATTGTTCGGCCGCACAGGTGGCGCATTTCGCGGTGCACGATGCGGCGGCTGGCGATGGTGAGCGTATCTGCCTGCAGCTGCCGCCCGATCTCCCGGACACGGCGCTTGAAGTGCCTTCGGTACTGGCCATCGCTGCGCTGCGCAACTTGCTGGACAACGCCTTGCGTCATACCCCGGCGGGCACCCGGGTGGAGTTGACCGTGGCCGTTGAAGGTTCACAGGTTAAATACCAGGTCCGTGACCACGGCCCCGGTATCCCTGCCGAAACCCTGCAACACATGACCCAGCGCTTCTGGCGCAATGGCAACAGCAACGGCTGCGGCCTGGGCCTGGCGATTGTTCAGGCGATTGTCGAGCGTTGCCGCTGTGAACTGAGATTCGACAGCCAGCCCGATGGTTTGCGGGTTGAATTGCGCATGCCGTTGAAAAGGAGCGCTTGAGGCGCATCCTCTGTGGGAGCGGGCTTGCTCGCGATACAGGCAACGGGGTCTTGCAGGTCGTTTGAGGTGATGCCATCGCGAGTAAGCCCGCTCCCACAATAAGAGCGACTTTCGGCCGCCCACGGTACGAATACGCTCCAATGTACTGATTTCGTTACAACTTCAGTCGGACCATGGTTTACAGTACCCGCGCTCCAATGAACCACCCGCAAACGCTTATTTGTGGAGTGATTCCATTACACACAAACAGACTCCACGGCGCATAAACGGCCCGCTTGACCTCTTGTACGGTGCTGGCACAGAACGTGCTCATGTCCCTTTGTCCGCTCTGTGTAAACATGATGTTTATCTGGTCCAGGGACCCCGTACAAGAACAATAAAGAGGATGATTCATGCAAAATCACCGACCTGATACCCAGGAACCGGAGCTGCAACGCAGCCTGTCCAATCGCCATATCCAGCTGATCGCCATTGGCGGTGCCATCGGTACCGGTCTGTTCATGGGCTCGGGCAAGACCATCAGCCTCGCCGGTCCCTCGATCATCTTCGTCTACATGATCATCGGCTTTATGTTGTTTTTCGTGATGCGTGCCATGGGCGAGCTGTTGCTGTCCAACCTCAAGTACAAATCCTTTATCGACTTCTCCGCAGACCTGCTGGGCCCCATGGCCGGATACTTCACCGGCTGGACCTACTGGTTCTGCTGGATTGTGACCGGCATTGCCGATGTGATCGCGATCTCCGGCTATACCCATTTCTGGTTCCCCGATATCCCGTTATGGCTGCCTGCCATCGGCTGCGTCGCGTTGCTGCTGTCACTGAACCTGATCACGGTGAAGATGTTCGGCGAACTGGAGTTCTGGTTTGCCATGATCAAGATCGTGGCCATTTGCGCACTGGTCTGCACCGGGCTGTATATGGTGACCACGGCGTTTCAGTCACCCACCGGCAATTCGGCATCGCTGGCCAACCTGTGGAATGACGGCGGCATGTTCCCCCATGGGCTGATGGGCTTTTTCGCCGGTTTCCAGATTGCCGTGTTTGCCTTTGTCGGCATCGAGCTGGTGGGCACCACTGCGGCGGAGACCAAAAACCCGGAGCGCAACCTGCCGCGGGCGATCAACTCGATTCCGCTGCGTATCATCATGTTCTACGTGTTTGCGCTGATTGCGATCCTGGCGGTCACCCCGTGGCGTGATGTGGTGGCTGACAAAAGCCCGTTCGTTGAACTGTTCATGCTCGCCGGTTTGCCCGCAGCCGCAGGCATCATCAATTTTGTGGTGTTGACCTCGGCAGCGTCTTCGGCCAACAGCGGTGTGTTCTCCACCAGCCGCATGCTGTTCGGTCTGGCAATGGATGGCGACGCGCCGAGCAAGTTCAAGAACCTGTCGAGCCGTGCGGTACCGTCCAATGGCCTGATCTTCTCCTGCATCTGTCTGCTGGCGGGCGCGCTGGTGATTTATGTGGTGCCCAACCTGATGGAGGCCTTCACCCTGATCACCACGGTATCGGCCACCTTGTTCATGTTTGTGTGGACCATGATCCTGCTGTCCTACCTGGCCTATCGTAAAAAGCGCGATCACCTGCACCGTGCCTCGAAGTACAAAATGCCGGGTGGCAAGTTCATGGTCTGGGTGTGCCTGACCTTCTTCGTGTTTATCCTGACTTTGCTGGCGCTGGAAGATGACACTCGCCAGGCGCTGTACATGGTGCCGGTGTGGTTTGTGGTGCTGGGCCTGGGCTATCGCACGGTGCTGCGCAACAAGCAGGAGGCTGCGGACCTGGCTTGCCAGACCGACTGATGGCCGCTTCACGACATTGATTCTGCCCGGGGGGCGGCACAGGGCGTGCCGCCCCTCGTTGTTTGCTGTCAGGGAGTGCCAGGCCATGCGAATTCACGTTACCTTCAAAGACCGCGTCGGCATCACCCAGGAAATCCTGATGCTGCTGGGCGCGCGCAATCTCAACCTGGACGCGGTGGAGATGAGCCCGCCGAATGTCTATATCGATGCACCCACTCTGTCGCAAAAAGTGCTGGAGGAACTCCACCACGCCTTGCTGGGGGTAGCAGGGGTGCAGGCTGTGGACCTGGTGGACATCCTCCCGGGCCAGCGCCGCCGCCTGCAACTGGAGGCCTTGCTGGCCGCGATGAGCGACCCGGTGATGGCGGTGGATCCCGACGGCTGCGTGCTGCTGGCCAACCCCGGGCTGACGGATCTTTATGGCAGCGACCCCACCGGAGAGCCGTTGTCGAATCTGTTCGCGGCCCCTGACCTGGCCCGTACCCTGATCGATAAAGGCTTTCGCCTGCCCATGTGCGAAGTGAATTTCAAGGGTCGCGACCTGCTGCTCGATGCCACGCCCATCAGCGGCGGCAGGGATGTTCTGGTGGGCGGGCTGTTGACCCTGTATCCGCCGAGCCGTATCGGCGAGCGGCTGGCGTCCTTGTTGCGCGACCCGGCTGAAGGGCTGGAGGCATTGCTCGGCAAGTCGCTCGTGCTAGAAGAACTCAAGACGCGGCTGCACAAAGTGGCGAGCCTGGATGCGCCGCTGCTGATCCAGGGCGAAACCGGCACCGGCAAGGAACTGGTGGCCCACGCCTGTCATGCCATGAGCGCCCGCCGCGATGCGTCGTTCCTGGCCTTGAACTGTGCAGCGCTGCCCGAGAGCCTGGCCGAAAGCGAGTTGTTCGGCTATGCCGCCGGGGCCTTTACCGGTGCCCAGCGTGGCGGCAAACCGGGGCTGCTGGAGTTGGCAGACCGTGGCACGGTGTTTCTCGATGAGGTGGGGGAGATGTCTCCGTACCTGCAAGCCAAGCTGCTGCGGTTTCTCAGCGACGGCTGCTTTCGACGTATCGGCGGCGAGCGCGAAGTGCGGGTCAATGTGCGGGTGCTCTGCGCGACCCACCGCGACCTGGAGCGCATGGTGAGGGAGGGGACTTTCCGTGAGGATCTGTATTACCGTCTTAACGTCCTCAATTTGCTGGTGCCACCGTTGCGCGACCGTGGCATGGACATTCTGCTGTTGGCCGAACACTTTCTGCGCCAGGCCTGCGAACAGATTCACCGCTCGCCCTGTCAACTGGCTGTGGCGACCCATCCGCTGTTGCTGGGCAATCGCTGGGCGGGCAATGTTCGGCAACTGCAAAACGTCATCTTCCGCGCGGCAGCCACCAGCGAGGGCGATGTGATTGATTGTGGGGATCTGGAACTGGCGGGTACCGAGCTGACCGGCCAAAGGGCGGCCAGCGAAGAAGTGACCAGCCTGGAAGCGGCGGTGCAAGGCTTTGAAAAAACCTTGCTGGAGCGTTACTACGTGGCCTATCCATCGACCCGGCAGTTGGCCTCCAGGCTGCAGACGTCGCATACCGCCATTGGCCAGCGGTTGCGTAAATACGGCATAACCTCGCGTTCGTAACCCGCACCGCTGAACTGTAGATACTCTGTTGGAGATCAAGCCCTATTGTGGGAGCGAGCCTGCTCGCGAACGACCTTCGCGAGCAGGCTCGCTCCCACAGTTGCAGTTTTTCCTGTAGCCGCTGAGCTCCTCAGCGGCTGCATTCAGTGCGCGCAGCGTACGTTGGTTCGAGTGGTGTGATTCTGCTCCAGTGGAATGATTTCGCTCCGTACCCATCCTGACCCCGCCCTTGCGGGATCAACCCGCCAGACCCTCTCCAGAGCTGGAGCAGTTTCACTCCACTGCTTTCGTCACAATGCGTTCATTTTTATTTAAGTTATTGATTTTAAAGGTTTTTTAAAACTTGGCATCGCCTTTGCTCTTGTCCTGTCAGTTGCGCCTGTTCGTCCTGCACCAGGACACATTGATAACAAGAGAAAAGTCCATGAGCACTCTGCGTTTTACTCCTGAACACGAATGGCTGCGCCTGGAAGCATCGGGCCATTTGACCGTTGGCATTACCGACTTTGCCCAGCAGGCACTGGGTGATGTGGTGTTTGTGCAGGTACCCGAGCTGGGGGCGTTCGAGGCAGGTCACGAAGTGGCCGTGCTGGAGTCGGTCAAGGCAGCCAGCACTATCACCATGCCGCTCACCGGAGAGGTGGTGGCCGTTAACCAGGCTCTGGCCGATGACCCGGCACTGGTCAATGCCTCACCCATGGGCGAAGGCTGGTTCTTTCGTATTTGCATCGAAGACATGTCGGCTTTCAACGATCTGCTCGACCAGCAGGCCTATGACGCCTTTGTTGCCGAAAACGGCTGATATCGCCGCGCAGGCATTGCTTGAATCTCTAATAAAAAGGAAATCCCTCATGTTCCATAAAAGCCTGACCCTGTCCGATTTCGACCCCGCCCTGTTCGACGCCATTACCCGCGAGGCGCAACGTCAGGAAGAGCATATCGAGCTGATCGCCTCGGAGAACTACACCAGCCCGCAAGTAATGCAGGCCCAGGGCACCGAGCTGACCAACAAATACGCCGAAGGCTACCCGGGCAAGCGTTATTACGGCGGCTGTGAGCACGTGGATGTGGTCGAACAACTGGCCATCGATCGCGCCAAACAACTATTCGGCGCAGGCTATGCCAACGTCCAGCCGCACTCCGGCTCACAAGCCAACGCGGCGGTGTACCTGGCGTTGCTGCAAGCAGGCGACACTCTTCTGGGCATGAGCCTGGCTCACGGCGGCCACCTGACTCATGGAGCCAAAGTCAGTTCATCGGGCAAACTGTACAACGCGGTGCAATACGGCACCGACGCCAATGGCCTGATCGACTATGACGAGGTCGAACGCCTGGCCCTGGAGCATCGGCCCAAAATGATCGTGGCCGGGTTCTCGGCCTACTCCAAGACCCTGGATTTCCCGCGTTTTCGTGCCATTGCCGACAAGGTCGGGGCGTATCTGTTTGTGGACATGGCCCATGTCGCCGGGCTGGTGGCGGTCGGTTTGTACCCCAACCCGCTGCCTTACGCCGATGTGGTCACCACCACCACCCACAAGACCCTGCGCGGGCCGCGGGGCGGGCTGATTCTGGCCAGGGCTGATGCCGATCTGGAGAAAAAACTCAACTCGGCAGTATTCCCCGGCGGGCAGGGCGGCCCTCTGATGCATGTAATCGCTGCCAAGGCGGTGTGCTTCAAGGAGGCGCTGCAACCAGGCTTCAGGGACTACCAGTTCCAGGTGATCAAGAATGCCCAGGCCATGGCTGAAGTGTTCAAGCAGCGCGGCTATGACGTGGTTTCCGGCGGCACCGACAACCACCTGTTTCTGGTCAGCCTGATCCGCCAGGGCATTACCGGCAAGGATGCCGACGCAGCACTGGGCCGTGCCCATATCACTGTCAACAAAAACGCTGTGCCCAACGATCCGCAGTCACCGTTCGTGACCTCGGGCCTGCGTATCGGCACCCCGGCGGTGACCACCCGTGGCTTGCAGATACCCGAGTGCCGTGCGCTGGCCACCTGGATCTGCGACATCCTCGACCATCCGGGCGATGCGGCGATCGAGGCCCGGGTTGCCCGTCAGGTCGGCGAGCTGTGCGCACTGTTTCCAGTGTATTCGGCCTGAATGCATACCCGTGTGGAGCCAAGTCATGAATGCACCATTGCCTGTTGCCAGCCGCCCGCAGCCCTTGCAGACCGGGGTAAAACTGCGGGGAGCCGAGAAGGTGGCGCGTATCCCGGTGAAGATCCTGCCCACCGAAGAAATCCCGCGCAAGCCAGAGTGGATCCGCGTGCCCATTGCCACCTCGCCCGAGGTGGCACGGGTCAAGGCGCTGCTGCGTAAGCACAAGCTGCACAGTGTGTGCGAAGAAGCGGCCTGTCCAAACCTGGGCGAGTGTTTTTCGGGCGGTACAGCGACCTTTATGATCATGGGTGATATCTGCACCCGGCGCTGCCCGTTCTGCGACGTGGGGCACGGCCGGCCCAAGCCTCTGGACAGGGACGAGCCGAAAAACCTGGCGATTGCCATTGCCGACCTGGGCCTCAAGTATGTGGTGATCACTTCGGTGGACCGTGATGACTTGCGCGACGGCGGCGCGCAGCACTTTGTCGATTGCCTGCGTGAAATCCGCAAGCTGTCGCCCGGTGTGCAACTGGAAACCCTGGTGCCCGACTATCGCGGGCGCATGGATGTGGCGCTGGCGATCACTGCGCAGGAGCCCCCCGATGTGTTCAACCACAACCTGGAAACCGTACCGCGACTGTATAAAGCCGCACGCCCGGGGTCGGATTTCGGGTGGTCACTGGATTTGCTGCAGAACTTCAAACACCGGGTGCCCCATGTGCCGACGAAGTCGGGGCTGATGCTGGGGCTGGGCGAGACGGACGAAGAGGTGATCGAAGTGATGCGGTGCATGCGCGAGCATGAGGTCGACATGCTGACCCTGGGCCAGTACCTGCAACCTTCGCGCAGCCACCTGGCGGTACAGAGGTTTGTGCACCCTGACACCTTCGCCTGGTTTGCCGAAGAAGGGTTGCGCATGGGCTTCAAAAACGTCGCCTCGGGGCCGTTGGTGCGCTCGTCCTATCATGCGGATAAACAGGTGCAGGGAGGCACATCGGCTTAGCCGGGTGCCACAAGCCCGCTCCCACAAGTACAGGGTTTACTTCTGAACAAGAGCCTTGATGATCGCTTCAATGTTGCCCTGCAACTCAGTCACGGGATCGGTGCCATCGGCACCGATTACCACCAGCTTGCTGCCACCCTCGGCAATGGCTTTTTGTACCTCGGCTGAAGGCTGGCGATGGTCCAGCACCAACGCCACTTCATTGTTTTTCAGGGTTTGGGTCAACCCTTGCAGTGATTCCGGTGTCCAGGTTTCATCACCCTTGTGATTGACCTCGACCCGCTCCAGATTCAACCCGCCAATCAGGTAATCCAATCGGTCGGACAGGCTCACCACACTCAAGTTGTCCGCCTGGGCCAACTGCGCTTCGCTGTCGGCGCTGAGCTTGAGCAGGCGCTGCTTGAGGCTCGCCAGATTGGCTTCGATCTGCGGCTTGGCATCCGGTGCCAAGCGCACCAGATCGGCAGCGATCACATCCGCCATGCGCCCCATATTGTTGCTGGTCAGCCACGGTTGGCTATTGAGACCATCGACATGAACACCTGGTTGCACGGCAATGCCCGGCAGGCTGCCGTCCACCGGCCGCGCTGCGTCCACTTCAACAATGCGGATATTGCTGCGCCGCGCCATCGGGTACAGCGGATCGTCGCTCCACACGGAGCGCAGGCCGATCACCGCATCGGCTTCTGTGGCCAGCGAGTGCAGGGCCTGGGCACCACGGCTGCTGAAATAGGCACTCTGGCGGCTGCCCGGCAGGTTGGCCGGTGCTGCCCGTTGCAGTTTCACGCCGCTGTCCTTGAGCAGCAGTTCGCTCAACCCAAAGGTAATCGGCAGGCTGGCCAGTACGGTGGTTTCGGCCAGCACCGGGGTGCTCAACAGGCCGGTGAGGGCCAGGGCGAGGGTCAGTTTGCGCAGAGTGAACATTTATCCAATATTCCCTTTCAGGCTGGGCACCACGCCACGGGCGATGGCGGCGAGGGCGAAGGCGATGCCGGCCATCAGAATGATCGCGGCACCGGACGGGATCGGCAGGTCAAACACGATGGGCAGCAGAATGCCGCACAGGGTGCTGACGGTGGCGATCAGCACCGAGATCCAGAAAAACCCCTTCAGCGACTGGCTGAGCAATCGTGCCGCCGCCGCAGGAATCACCAGCAGGGCGCCGACCAGAATCGCGCCGATAACTTTAACGGCGGCGACGGTGATCAGCGTCACCAGAATCACGAACAGGTAGTCCAGCGCCTTCACGGCCACCCCGCGTACAGCGGCCAGTTGCGGGTTGAAGCTGGCCAGCATGATGCGGTTGTACAGCGGCAAGCTGAGGCCCAGCACCAGCGCGCCGACCACGGCCAGTACCAGCAGGTCGTTACCGTTGACCGTCAATACCGAACCGAACAGCACGTTTTCGAGGATATGCACGTTGATCTTGCCGGCCAGAATCAGCAGCAGGCTCGCGCCCAGGGCCAGCGACACCGAGAGGAACACTCCGATCAGCGTATCCGGTGCCAGCCCGGTGCGGTTGCGCAGGTAGTTGAGCGAAATCCCGAACAGCAGGCAGTAGCCGAACAGGCTGCCATAGGGGCCGGTGTAGGGTTCGCCGAGCAGGATGCCGATGGCCACGCCGGTCAGTGCGGCATGGCCCACGGCCTCGGAAAAAAACGCAAAACGCTTGACCACTACCAGGGTGCCCAGGCCACCCAGCACGGGGCCGATCAGCAAGCCTGCGAGCAGGGCGTTGACCACAAAGCCATACGCCAGTACTTCTGGCAGATAACCGGCAGACGCCCAGCCCTGGACTAGCAAGCGGAAGGCTTCGTAACTCATGAAAGGGCGCTCCCGTGAGCCTTGGGATGGGTCGAAAACAGCGTGAGCAAACGTTCCGGGCTCAGGGTTTGTTCCGGCGCCCCGTCGAACAGCACCTGGCGGTTGAGCCCGGTGACACGCTCGGCCAGGCGCTTGACGGCGGCCAGGTCGTGTTCGATCCACACCACCGTGACCCCGGCCTGGCGCCAGTCCGTCAGCAGTCGCTCAAACACCTGGGCACCGGCTTCGTCCAGGGCCGACATGGGTTCATCCAGCACCAGCAATTGCGGTGCCGGGATCAGCCCCTGGGCCAGCAGCACCCGCTGGCGTTCACCACCGGACAGCGCGCCCATGCGCCGCTTGCGTTTGTCTTGCATGCCCACCCGTTCCAGCGCTTCGCCGATGGCCGGGGCGACCTTGCGCGACAACCCCATAAAGGCCGGGCGACGCTGGCACATGGCGGCCATAAAGTCATCGACGGTCATCGGCAGGCCACGGTCGAATTCCAGTGCCTGGGGCACATAACCGATCAGCCCCGGCTCACCGGGCCAGTTCAGGCACAGGCGACCCTGATGGGGCATTTGCCCCAATAGCGTCTTGATCAGCGAACTTTTACCGCCGCCGTTGGGCCCTACCAGGGCATGCACACTGCCAGGGCGGATGCTGAAGCTGACATGATCGAGAATGGGCGTGCGCCCCAGGGTCAGCGACACTTGGTCAAACTCCACCCCCGGCCCGCAGGCCGTGACGCAGAGGCGTTCGGAGGCGGTCATGCGCCGGCCTCCTGGATTGCCCGGACCACGGTATTGAGGTTGCCGGTCATTTCTTTTTCGTACTTGTCGGCGCTGTAGTCACCGTAGGAAATGTGCGACAGCGGGTACAGCCTGACCCCTGACTCGCGCTGAATGGTGTCGACGTAAGTGGACGGGAAATCCATCTCGGAGAAGATCACCTTCACATCCAGTTCGCGCAATTGGTCGATGGTTTTCTTCAGCTGGCTGGGGCTGGGCTCGATACCGTGGGCAGGTTCGACCACAGCGGTGACTTCCAGGCCGAATTCCCGTAGCAGGTAGTCATAGGCCGCGTGCACCGTGGCCACGCGCAGGTCGGCATTGGGTGCCTGGGTCAGCTTGGCCAGGGCATCTGCGCGCATCTGGCGCAGGCGTTTGCCGTAGGCGCGGGCATTGGCGGTGTAAGCCTTGGCGTTGGCCGGGTCGAGCTTGCCCAGTTCACGGGCAATGTTGTTGACCTGAGCGATCGAGGCGCTGATGGACAGAAAGGTATGCGGGTTGACCACCTTGCCTGCACCCCGTGCCGCGTTACCCGTGGCGGCCAGCAGCGGTACGTTCTGGTTGGCCTCGATCACCGGGATCTGCGGTTTTTCGCTGGCCTCGATCATGCGGTCGGCGAAGTCATCATGGCCCACACCATTGAGCACGATGACATCCAGGGTGCCGATGCGCTTGATGTCTTCAGCGCGGGGCTCGTAGGCGTGCGGGTTGAACCCGGCCGGAATCAGCGGCACCACTTCAGCCCTGTCACCGACGATGTTTTTCACATAGCTGTAGTAAGGGTGCAGGGTGATGCCGATACGCAGCGGCTTGGCCAGGGGCGCGGGCGCGGTGTCGGCGCTGACCAGGGGAGACAGGCAAAGGGCGAACAGGCTGGCCAGCAACAGGGTGCGGCGGCGCAATACAGATGAAATCGACATGGCGAGCAGTCTTCTCTCAGGGCAAGCGGTGGGTTCAGTGGCGGTGCTGACGGGTAACCCCGGCATCGAATTGCGCGATCACTTGTTGCCAGCCACTCTGGTTGAGGGCGGCATCGTCAAGGTCGGCAGGGACACTGGCGCCGGGATTGCGGTTAAGCCACACGTCCGGTTGGTCGCCAATGCGCAGCAGAAACGAGCCTGCCACTTCAGGGCTGGGGCTCAGGCCCAGGTACGCCTGCTCGCCGAGCAACTGCCAGGCGTGGTTGCCACGGCTCACCGAACTGGCGTCTTGGGCAAAGGGCGCGAAGCCTTCTTCGGCCAGTTGCGCGGGTTGGGGCAGGGCGGCGGACTCTTCGCGCAGCAGCAGGATTTCGTCCAGGGTGACCCGCAGATCGGCATAGATCCCTTGTTCGGCGGCATTCAGGTCGCGGCGCGCATCCAGCTGATGGGCCGCCACCGACGTCACCTCGCTGGATTCATGACGCCAGGCCACCACCGAGCCGGCCACGGTCACAATCAGCAGGCACAACAGCAGCACATACAGGGTTTCATGCCCCGCCCCGGCCGGGCGTACGACTTGAGTACTCATGGGGCCTCGATATCGGCTTGGTCGATTTCAACGATATGCCCAGGGCCGGCGTCGAAGAGCACATAAAACTCGGCATCCGGACGTTTGAAGGTCAGGGTCGAATCGGCCCCCAGCTTGCCGGGTACCAGGATGGTTTCGTCGTAGCCGATCACGTCCAGGGTCACCCCCGGTGCGCCGCTGCCATCAGAAAACCCGCCGGTGCAGCGGATTTGTCCGTCTTCAATGGCCTTGCATTCGCACATCGGGTTGTGGGCCTGTGCCTGGCTGCAAACGCCGATCAAGGCGATCAGGGCCGTTGCCAGGGCAGGTGTTTTAAACAGGCGCGCATGCATTATTTCGCTCCTCGTTGGGCCAGCCAGGCGAGGGTTGCCGGTGAGGCCTGGCTCAGGGGAATGGCGGCCTGGTGCATGGAGCCGTCCCACCCTTCGAGGGTGATCCACAGCTCGGCATCGGCCTTGGTGCGTTCCGGGATGGGCAGGGTGGCGCCCATGCGATAAGGCGTGCCGAAGAAAATCACCCCGGCGGCGCGCAGGCTGCGCGGTTTGCCGATACGCAGGTAGGCGGCCTTGACCTGATCGATGCAGGTGTCACACAGGGCCGCGTTAAAACTTTTCATATAACCTGCCGGGCCATCGGGGCGCGGGGCCTCGTTGCGCAACTCGGCCAGTTGCAGGCTCCAGGGGCCGACCTGCACGGTGCCGATGTCGCGCTCGCCCAGGCCGCTGTCGCCGCGAAACAGGGAAGCGTCGGCAAAGTACTTGGGCATAAAGCCCAGCGGCACCAGTAACAGCAGGACATTGATGTGAAAGCGCCATTTGTGCCACAGCCGGCTCAGGGTGGACGCAGGCTGTGCAGCCGCTGCCTTGCTCATACATTGGCCTCTTCGTGCTGTGGTTTATGCGCCGAGACGGCGGCTGCCCTCCGGGGTTTTTCGCTGCGTTTGAGGGCATTGGCGGTGGCCAGGGCCGTACGTTTGGTCCAGATCAACAGGCCGCTCAACACCATCATGCTGAGAATCAGGCCGAAGAAGAACCAGATCAGCTTGACCCACAACCCGCCAAAATCGCCGGTGTGCAGCGGGCGCATGGACTCGGTCACCAGCTCCAGTCCGGAGCGGTCGGCAATCATCCGTGAGCCTTCGATTGCGCCGTTGTACGGGTTGATGTCGGCAGTCTGGAACAGCAGCGGGTACCAGCCCGGGCCGCCCACCTCGATATGCCCGTAGGCATTGCTCGGCAGGCTGACAAAGCTGGCTTCCAGCCCCGGGATGTTGTCGGCGGCAATCTTGACCGCCTGATCGAGGCTGATCTGCGGTGCTGGCTTGCCGTCCGGCATAAGCGGCACATCCTGGCGGGCCACAACCGGCGGGTTGCCTGCGGTCGAGATGGAGATCTGGTTATCGAACATGAAAGCCTGGATCAGGAACCACAGACCGGTGATGGAAATCACCGCAATAAACCAGATCGACCAGATGCCGCACAGGCGATGAAAATCCCCCCAAAAAATCCGCGCCCCGTGTTTGAAACGCAGGTTGGGCTTGAAAAAGCCTTTCCAGAACTTCTTGTAGACCACCAGCCCGGTGATCAGCGATGCCAGCAGCGGCAGGCCGAGGAATGACACCAGGTACCAGCCCCAGCTATAGCCGTTGGTAAAGGGCACCAGCCACCAGCCGTGGAGGGCGCGGGTAAAGGCCTTGAAGTCAAAGCTGGGGCTTTCGCCCTGGATCACCCCGGTATAGGGACTGATATACAACGATGGCGAGCGGCCGTCCGGGTACACCACGCTGGCCACCAGGGCAAAGTGCGACTCGTCCGGGCGGCTGATCGACTGTACGGCCAACGTCGGTTCGGCCTTGTGAATGGCGCTCAGTACCTGCTCGTAAGTCAGCAGGGGTGCATCATCGGCCGGTTGTGTGGCACGGGCCTCGGGGGTGGCCAGCCAGACGATCTCCTGGCTGACCACAGCCAGCGTGCCGGTCACGCAGACAATCAGCACAAAGAACCAGATGGGCAGGGTCATCCAGCTGTGAACCAGGAACCAGAGTTTTGAACGGGATTTTTTGGACATGGGAAACGGCAAACTCGCGGCGGGGCGGGTGTGTAATCGCCATTGAGAAGCGACTGCTTATCCATGTAGGACGGATGAGAAGAGCAAAACCCGAAGCTAGATATGTAAAAAATTGTTTCTTGTTCTCATTCGCCTGTAGCAGCTGACGAGCGGAGCGAGGCTGCGTTCGGCGGCGCAGCCGTCGTGAAGTCAAGCGCTTCGGTGTGTCAGGTGGATTGAGTGTTCAGGTTTTACGACGGCTGCGCCGCCGAACGCAGCCTCGTTCCTTCGGCAGCTGCTACAAGGGCCAGTATCACCCTAGCGACCGCCCCAGCTTCCAGTACCCCATCAAGGTCAGCCCCTTGCGGTCCATGCCGCACTCATGGACGAAAAACCGCCTGATCGCCATCACCGCCATCGATTCCCCGGCTACCCAGGCATAAAACTCATTGTGTTTGGCGCTGGCCCGCTCCCATAGGCGCTGGTTATCCAGATCCAGCTCTTGCAGTTCAGCGCACGCCCGGGCCAGCATGCGTCTGGGCGGCAGGCTGGCCAGTTCGCGGGCGGCCAGGAGCATGCCATCGCCATGCTGTTTGCCCAGGCTGGCACGCGGCAACCAGTGCACCTTGGTGTTCGGGCCACAGAGCAAGGGCTGGCAGTCGGCTTCTTGAGGAACTTCAATAAAGGCCTGGACCTGGGGGGTATCGGGGTGCAGGGCAAGTTCTTCAAGGATGCCGGCAATGGCTGGCAGCGCAGTTTCGTCGCCGATCAGCAACAGTTTGCGCATGCCTTGCGGTGGCTGCCATTCATAGCCACCGGGGTCGTCGGTGCAGGCTGCATTGGGCGCTGCGATCTGCAGGCGATCCCCCGCTCTGGCCTGGCTAGCCCAGCGTGTGGCGGGGCCGGTGACGCCGTGGAGGACGAAGTCGATATCCAGTTCGCCGGCCTCAGCGCGCAGGTTGCGAAGGGTGTAGGAGCGCATGGGTGGCACTGACTCGGGGCTCATATCCCGCAGGGGCGCTCGCCAGTCGCTCTGTTTGGGCAGGTTGGCGGTGGCGCCGTTGGCGCTGGGAAACAGTAGCTTGACCCGTTGGTCGGGTGCCAGGGTGCGCATCAGCGCCACATCGCTACCGCTGAACACAAAGCGCGTCAGTGACGGGCTCAAGGTGATGCGGTGCTTGAGCTGGATATCGAACAGACGATATCCCGCAGGCTTGCTCAGACGATTGCGCAGGTTTTGCACCAGGGTGGCAGCGGTGGACATAACAGCACCTCAATAGCAGGAGTCGTCTTGTATAACGAGCCATTGCGCGCCGAATTTAAGGGGCTGGGGGTTAGGCGCCGAACCCGATCTGTGCAATCAGCCACAGGTTGGCGCAACTGATGACTGCAAACAGAAACCACGCCAGCAGCCGCGTCGGCAGTCGGTTGGCGAACGGGCCCATAAGGCGTCTGTCGCTGGTCATGCGGATCAGCGGGTACAGGGCAAAGGGCAGTTGCAGGCTGAGTACCACCTGGCTGAGGATCAGCAGCTTGCCCACCGCATCGTCGCCCATCAGCCACACGCCCAGGAATGCAGGCACCAGCGCCAGCCCGCGGGTGATCAGGCGCCGTTGCCAGCAGGGAATCTTCAGGTTCAGATAGCCCTCCATGATCACTTGCCCGGCAATGGTGCCGGTGAATGTCGAGCTTTGCCCCGAGGCCAGCAATGCCACGCCGAACAGGATGCTGGCCATGGCCCCGCCCACCAGCGGGTCGAGCATGCGGTAGGCGTCCTGGATCTCGACCACGTCGGTATTGCCGGTCTGGTGGAAAGCGGCCGCAGCGAGGATCAGGATGGCGGCATTGACCAGCAGCGCCAGGGCCAGGGAACCGATGGTGTCGATGCGTGAAAGGCGTACGGCATCCAGTTTGCTGGCGTAGTCGCTGCCGGTCAGGCGTGTCTGGACGATGGAGCTGTGCAGGTACAGGTTGTGCGGCATCACGGTGGCGCCAATGATGCCGATGGCGATGTACAGCGGTGCTGCGTCGCTGATGGCCGACAGTGACGGTTTGAAGCCCTCGAACACGTCGGGCCAGTAAGGTTTGATCAGTACCAGTTCGACAAAAAAACAACCGACGATAGTCATCACCAGCGCCAGCATGATCGCTTCAAGTCGGCGAAATCCCCGGCCTTGCAAGGCCAGCACCAGCAAGGTGTCGAAGGCAGTGAGGGCGATGCCGGTGGTCAGCGAGCAGCCCAGCAGCAGATGGAACGCCAGCGCGCAGCCGAGTACTTCGGCCAGGTCGGTGGCGATGATCGAGATTTCCGCCAGCATCCATTGCACCCGCGCCGAGCGCTTGCTGTAGCGCTCACGGCACAGCTGCGCCAGATCGCGGCCGGTGGCGATGCCAAGGCGCGAACACAGGCATTGCACGGCCATGCCCGCGAGGCTGGCGAGCAGTACCACAAACAGCAGGTGATAGCCGTAACGTGAGCCGGCTTCGATGGCGGTGGCCCAGTTGCCGGGGTCCATATAGCCGATGCTGATCAGCAGGCCGGGCCCGGCAAAGCGCAGCACGCGCCTGAAAAACGGCGCGCTGGCGTCGACGGGCACGCTGCCACTGACTTCGGAGGGGCAGAAGGGCGCAGTGGCGGTTGTTGGCAGGCGGAATTTCAAGCGCAGGCTCCGGGTCAGGCAGGGTGGGGCAATGGCACCGGGGTGAGAACGGGTTTGCCGGCAAAAAACGCCCGCAGGTTATCGACCACCAATTGCACCGTGGCTTCGACCGCATCGGGTGACTGGCCCGCTACATGCGGGGTCATGACCACATTGCCGAGGGTTTTCAGCGGGTCGGGTACCAGGGGTTCGTCTTCAAACACATCCAGCCCGGCCCCGGCGATTTTGCCGGCGGTCAGGGCGCTGATCAGCGCCTGGGTATCGACCACACTGCCGCGGGCAATATTGATCAGGTAGCCCTCGCTGCCCAGGGCGTCCAGCACACGGGCGTTGACCAGGTGATGGGTGGCGCTGCCACCGGGGGTGGCGATCATCAGGAAATCCACCGCAGCGGCCAGTTCCAGCACGCTGGCACAGTAGGTGTAGGGCGAGTCGGGGTGCGGCTGGCGGCTGTGGTAGCGGATGCTCATGTCAAAGCCGTGGGCCGCACGTTTGGCGATGGCAGCGCCGATGGCGCCGAGGCCGATAATGCCCATGCGTTTGCCCGACAGTGACGGCTGGCGCACCTTGACCCATTCATTGCGGCGGATGCTGGCGTCGGCCTGGGGGATGCCGCGCACCACGGACAACAGCAGCGCCATGGCGTGGTCGGCAACCGATGAAGCATTGGCCCCGGCGCCAAAGGTCACGGTAATGCCCTGGTTGCTGGCGGCCTGCAAATCGACCTGTTCGAAGCCGGCGCCGATCACGCAGATGATTCGGAGCTGGGGCAGGGCGGCCATTTCATCGGCTTGCAAGCCCAGCGGGCCGCGAGTCAGCACGGCGTCGATGCGGGCGCCGTGTCGGGCTATGGCTTCGGCGCGGCTGGCGGGGGTGGGCGCAAGGATCAGCTCGTAGCCCTGGTTCTCCAGCATATGCAGGTAATCGTTAACGCTCTCTACCAGCACCAGCACAACGTGGGGCATAGGTCTCTCCAGCCAGGGGATGTCGGGAATAAGCCGAGATTAACACCGGTATAGGCTGTTTTTCCCCGTATCAATTCGATACAAACGCTCTATTACAGCTTTTTTCAACCGTGTGGCGGCCGGGCTGAGTCCTGTACTGGAGCCGGGCCGGGTCGGCCTGTTACCATTCGCCCTTTGTTTTATCTTCACTTCGAGACCGCCCATGACCACCGTTCGCACGCGCATTGCGCCATCGCCTACCGGCGACCCCCACGTCGGCACCGCTTACATTGCTTTGTTCAACTACTGCTTTGCCAAGCAGCATGGCGGCGAATTCATCCTGCGGATCGAAGATACCGACCAACTGCGCTCGACCCGCGAGTCCGAGCAGCAGATCTACGATGCCCTGCGCTGGCTGGGTATCACCTGGAGTGAAGGCCCGGACGTCGGCGGCCCGCACGGCCCGTACCGTCAGAGCGAACGTAGCGACATTTACAAGAAATACACCCAGCAACTGGTGGATATGGGCCATGCGTTCCCGTGCTTCTGCACCAGCGAAGAACTGGACCAGATGCGCGCCGAGCAAATGGCCAAGGGCGAGACCCCGCGCTACGACGGTCGTGCGCTGCTGTTGTCCAAGGAAGAAGTGGCTGAACGCCTGGCCGCTGGCGAACCTCACGTAATCCGCATGAAAGTGCCGACCGAGGGCGTCTGCGTGGTGCCGGACCTGCTGCGCGGTGACGTTGAAATCCCGTGGGACCGCATGGACATGCAAGTCCTGATGAAAACCGATGGCCTGCCGACCTACTTCCTGGCTAACGTGGTCGACGATCACTTGATGGGCATCACCCACGTACTGCGTGGCGAAGAGTGGCTGCCATCGGCACCCAAACTGATCCTGCTGTATGAATACTTCGGCTGGGAACAACCGCAGCTGTGCTACATGCCGCTGCTGCGCAACCCGGACAAGAGCAAGCTGTCCAAGCGCAAGAACCCGACTTCGGTGACGTTCTACGAGCGCATGGGCTTTATGCCTGAAGCGATGCTCAACTACCTGGGTCGCATGGGCTGGTCGATGCCGGACGAGCGCGAGAAGTTCTCGTTGCAGGAAATGGTCGACAACTTCGACTTGAGCCGTGTATCGCTGGGCGGGCCGATTTTCGACGTTGAAAAGCTGTCCTGGCTCAATGGCCAATGGCTGCGTGATTTGCCGCTGGACGAGTTCGCCAGCCGCGTACAGCAATGGGCGCTGAACCCCGAGTACATGATGAAAATCGCGCCGCTGGTACAGGGCCGTGTCGAGACGTTCAGCCAGATTGCACCGCTGGCCGGGTTCTTCTTCTCGGGCGGCCTGCAGCTGGATGCCAAACTGTTTGAGCACAAGAAGCTGTCCAACGAGCAAGTGCGTCAATTGATGCAGTTGATCCTGTGGAAGCTGGAAAGCCTGCGTCAGTGGGAAAAGGACGCCATCACCGGCAGCATCCAGGCCGTGGTTGAAAGCTTGGAGTTGAAGCTGCGTGATGCCATGCCGCTGATGTTTGCCTCGATCACGGGGCAGGCCAGCTCTGTGTCGGTGCTGGACGCCATGGAAATCCTGGGGCCGGACCTGACCCGTTTCCGTCTGCGTCAGGCGCTGGACCTGCTGGGTGGCGTGTCCAAGAAAGAAAACAAAGAGTGGGAAAAGCTGTTTAACACGATTGGTTAACAGGGCGTAAAAAACCGTAGCAGCTGCCGAAGGAACGAGGCTGTGTTCGATTGCGAAGCAATCGTAAAATCTAAATGCACGGTTTTTCAGTCAAATCGAGCATTCTGCATTTACGACGGCTATGCCGCCGGACGCAGCCTTCGGCAGCTGCTTGTATGTTTTCCCGGTGCCCAAGAAAATGCCGGGGCGTGTACAAAAAGCGTTTCGGGGAGGCCGATAGCTGCTTAAGGCAGGATTTGCTCCTGACCTTGTCTGTAGAGAGGCCCC